>JBOGJG010000300.1:0-83662 GCA_050747825.1 Acidobacteriota bacterium
ACCTGACCCCGGCCGCACCCCGGCCGCACTATGGCAGCAGGAACAGCACGACTACGAAGGTCAGCAGGGCCAGGAACTCGATAAAGGCCAGACCAAGGATGATGAAGAAGCGGATGGTGTCCACCGCTCCGGGGTTGCGCGATACGCCATCGCATCCCGCCGCCACGGCACGACTCTGGGCGATGCCGCAGCCCGCGGCCGCAATCGCCATACCGACGGCCAGCCAGTGGAGGGCATTGGACTGCTGCACGCCTCCCTCCGGGGCCTGAGCGTAAACGGGAAGCGCCAGAAAGCAGGCAACAATAATAAGAATGCTAAATATCGCAAATTTTCGAGTCATTCAATTTCTCCTTGTTCTCAGTTGTGAATCGATGTCGCCTCAGTGCTGGGCTGGCTGAAGTTTCTCTACTTCATCCGGCGCCAGATGATCTTCTTCATGGGCATGCTCCACTGCACCCCCAATATAGACCATCGTTAGAACGACGAAAATGAAGGCTTGTACAGTACTGGCAAATAAGGCCAGCGCCATCACCGGCAAGGTTATGAGGAATGGGAAAATCCCGGCAAGACTATAAATGATGAGCTCTTCGGCGAAGATATTTCCGAAAAGGCGCACCGAAAGCGAAAAGGGACGGGCCAGATGACTGATAATCTCAATCACGAAAAGCAGAGGGGCGATAATCAGTGAAGGTCCGGCAAAATGCGCCATGTACTCCTTGAAGCCCTGAGTCCGAATGCCGACATAGTTGTAATAAATGAACACCACGGCGGCGGCGCTTGCCGGAATGTTGATATTGCTGGTGGGGGACATGAATCCAGGGATCAGACCGAGCAGGTTTCCCACCAGGATGTAAATAAAGAGCGTCCCGATCAGAGGGAAGTATCGCCTGCCTGACTGGCCGGTGATGTCCCGAGTCAAACTGTTCAGCCCTTCAGCCAGCAGTTCCAGGCTCTGCTGCCCTCCTCCCGGATTGTCCACACTCAGTCTGCGACGCACGACGAGCGCAAAGGCAATCAAACCGATACAGATCAGGATGATCATCACGACATGCGGTGGCAGGACATCGTGCTCGGCGTGATAGCCAAACAGTCCCGCTATCGGGTTCGCGATGTAGCGATTAAAAATAGTCGAAACAAAAAACTCGTGGTGCTCTTCCATGCTAGCGGCTCTTTACACTCTGTCTGTACGCGCTGTACGCGGTCAGGATTGCTTCCACAATGCCGGATAAAACAAACACGGAAAACCCCACCAGGGCTCCCATGGCGCTCAAAAAAGAAGTCCGGATGATAACAAAGAAGGTTATGAATATCAATAAAAGCCGTCCCAGGAATTTGGCCAGCACCGACCCGGTTCCGAGGCTCTTTTCCTGAACCAGAAGGCGATCGACGCCGGCTGACATCCAGCGAAAATTGATCACGGAGAGAACGCCTCCGATCAGCACCGAAAGGGCCATCGCCCAGTCGAACAGGAGGACGGCGCCTGCGGTTAGAAGCGCCAGCAGGACGAGGGCGATTTGGTTCAGACGAGTCATAGAGGTTTCAAGTTCCAAGTTTCAAGTTTCAAGTTCCAAGTCAGAGCCAGGTGGATTCGGCTGTCGAGTAGACCACCGAATCTTGGAACTTGAAACTTGGAACTTGAAACTCAACTGTTCAGAATTCTGAAAACCTGAACCAGCCCGGCAGCCGAGCCTAAGAACAAGAATAGCATCGAAAGCCACGGGAACGTGCCGAAGGAGTCGTCGAGGAAGTTGCCGATAAAATAGCCCGCCAGAATGCAGGAGGGTAGGAGCACAATAATGCTGGTGTATTGGGCCAGTCGCCTGATGTTGCTTCTGTTCGGACCGTTGCGTTCGTTCATCCCAGAGGCAAGACTGCGGATCGAGCCGACTCAAGAATGGGCGGCGGGTAAATCCCAATCAGCACAATGACCGCTGCCGCCAAAGCAGGGACGATGACCGGGGTTTCCTTGGAATCCAGCTTTTCGGTGACAGCTCCATCCAGCGGCCGGCGGCGCAAAATCCACCTGGCCAGTCGGAAGTAATAATAAAGAGACACAAGTACATTTAAAGCTCCCACCACCAGCAGGAAAAGCATCCAGTACAGATGCGCTTCCCCGATCCTGAGAATAGTGTCAACGATGGCGGCGAAAAGCAGATATTTGGCCATAAATCCTCCGAGGGGCGGCACTCCGGCCAGAGAGGCCACGAAGATCAGGGCCGGTACGCATAGGCCGATCGACCGTGGCATCCACAGGGTCAGTATGGCCCAGAGGCCAAGGGTTGACAATAGGAGGACCGGCAAATAGAACAGGCCGGCGGCCAGTCCGTAGTCGGTCCCCACTGCAACGGCCAGCAGTACAAATCCGATCTGCGACAGGCTGGAATAAAGGAGAAGGCGTCGAGGGTCCTCCTCTCGAAGCGATACTATGCTGCCCCAGCACATGCTGATCACGACCAGCAGCGCCAGTCCGCTGATGTAAATATCCCGTAGATCGGCCAGAGAACCAGAGAGAAATCGCACCAGCAGCACCAGGAACCCGGCCGAGGCCAGAAATCGCGCGGGAGTAAGAGAACCGGCGACTTTCACCCATAGTCCCCCCAGGGCCAGATGGAGCGCGATGCTCATGACTGCTCCGGAGCCGGAGGCGCCAGCGACAGCTTCCAGGTTTGTGGTTCCGGTGGCGGCGTAGATCAGAAGAAAGCCGGCCAGCACCAGCATGCTGGAAAGGGCGCCAGTGGCCAGCCGGCGGCGGGACGGGGGGTCGGAATAGAGGAAGTACAGGGGTATCGAAATCAGCTCGAGGGCAACGAACATCGATATCAGATCGACAGCGCCTGCCGCCGTGAGCATGCCGGCGGTGGCCAAGAGAATCAGAAGGTAGTCGTCCTCACGGGCACGCTGCTTCTGCATCCAGCTCAGGAGCAGAAGAGCACTCAGCAAAGACACAGCGCTGAAAAAGAGCGAGAACGAGTCGAGATTTATTGTCCCCTGAAGGCCTGCCTGATACTGGTCATTCCAAAGAAAGAGGAGGTGAACCAGCGCTGCCGATAATCCCAAGACGGCGAAGAGGATGCCAACTCCGGATACCCCGCGACCTCGATAACCGGGAAGAAAGCGGGTGACTAGAAACAGAGCTGCTCCCCAGGCCAGCAGGTGCAACTGCGGAGCAATCACTATCAGATCGTTCATGGTATCCAAAGCTGGAAATGGAGGGATGTGCCCGGGTCAGGCCACCGAATTCTAATCAGTAGAACCTGTCTATTTCTCCTGCAATCGCGACTGAAAATAGTCAATAGTCTCTCTGAGTCCGTCGCGCAGTTCGACTTCGGGCTGCCACTGGAGCCGCCGGCGGGCCACAGTAATGTCAGGCCGGCGGCGAATCGGATCGTCTTGGGGAAGGGCCTTGAACTGGATTTCGGAAGTAGCGCCTGTCATCTCCTTGACCAGTTCAGCCAGTTCGAGAACGGTGATTTCGACGGGGTTGCCCAGGTTCACAGGCCCGGTAAAGTCTTGGGCCATCAGAGCCTCCAGCCCGCGGACCATATCCGATACGAAGCAGAAGGAACGCGTCTGGGTTCCGTCTCCGTAGACCGTTAACGGCTTTCCCCCCAGTGCCTGGACGACCAAATTGCTGACGACCCGCCCATCCTGCTCGGACATCTTTGGCCCGTAGGTGTTGAAGATCCGGGCGATCCGCACCTCTACTCCATTCTGCCGGTGGTAATCCATCATCAGTGTCTCGGCCAGCCGTTTTCCTTCGTCATAACAGCTCCGAGGGCCGATTGGATTGACATTGCCCCAGTAGTCTTCCCGCTGAGGGTGGACTTCGGGATCACCGTACACTTCCGAGGTACTGGCCTGAAGAATACGAGCTTTCACTCGCTTGGCCATACCGAGCACGTTGATGGCGCCCATCACATTGGTCTTGACCGTCTTCACAGGATTGATCTGATAGTGAATCGGAGAGGCAGGACAAGCCAGGTTGTAGATCTGATCCACCTCCAGCAGGATCGGCTGGGTTATATCATGGCGGATGAATTCAAAGCAGGGATTATCGAAAATACCATAAATGTTCCTCTTCACGCCGCTGAAGAGGTTATCGAGACAAAGCACGTCATGTCCCTGCTCCAGCAATGACTCACAAAGATGACTGCCGATGAATCCGGCACCGCCGGTTACCAGAATGCGCATCAGTATCGCCTCTTTTGCTCCCAGTTCCAGGCCGACTCGATAATCGTGCTCAGGTCAGAATGCTGAGGGGTCCAGGATAAGACTCGACTCGCCTTGGCGGCATCGGCCACCAGTTCCGGCGGATCACCGGGACGCCGCGAGACTCCAGCGACGGGAATCTTGCGGCCGGTGACCTGGCGCGCTGCCTCAATCACCTGTTGAACGCTGTAACCCTGTCCTGTTCCGAGATTAAAGAAATCGCTCTGCCCAGTCTCGTTTAACCATCTTAACGCCAAAACATGCGCCCTGGCGAGATCCTGAACATGGATGTAATCGCGGATGCAGGTTCCGTCGGCGGTGGGATAATCATCTCCATACACCTCGACGGGACCGCCGTTTCCCAGGGCTGACTGCAGGAGGCGCGGGATCAGATGCGTCTCCGGATGGTGGGACTCTCCCAAGAGACCCTCCAGATGGGCGCCGGCAGCATTGAAATAACGCAGAGCCACGAACTTAAGGCCATAGGCGCGATCGTATTGCCTCAAAATGCGCTCCAGAAAGTACTTCATCTCTCCATACGGATTCACCGGGTCCTGGGGATGATCTTCGCTTATGGGAACCTGTACGGGATTGCCGTATGTTGCGCAGGTGGAAGACAGGGTAAACCTGTGCACGCCATGGCGGAGCATCAGGCGCAAAAGCATCAGCGCGTTGACGACTTCCTGGTAATAGAGCTGCGGGTCCTTCACCGACTCGCCGACGTAGCAGCGACTGGCAAAGTGCATGACGCCCTCGATCTTGTACTCCCTGAACAGGCGCTCAAGCAGCGCTTCGTCGGCCAGATCTCCCTGGACAAAATCACCCTCGATGATGGCCTCACGATGGCCTTGGCTCAGGTTGTCGATGGTGACGGGATCAAAACCTGCAGCATGCAGTTCCTTCAGCGCATGACTACCCACGTAGCCCGCTCCACCGGTTACCAGAATGGTTGGCATCCGCACATAATACTAGCGCGGTGGTCCAGGAATCGCCAATCTCTGCGTTCTCGGTCCGGGTACCCTCTGGGTGGATTATCGAGGCTAGAGTCGGCCGATAAAGGTAGAGGAGGTGGATTCGAATTCGAAGGTGTAGGAGTAGCCGGCCAACTCGATGGGGCGGCGATAGGTGAGGGAAACTTTCAGTTCCGGAGTCTGTCGCAAAGCCGAGGACCGGGTGATCTGAATCTCGTCCTGAGAAATCTTGAAGTTGCGCATTTCGGCTAAATCCAAAATTTGCTCCCGGATGACCTGGCTGGACCAATTATCGGCCCCGGCTCGTCCGATAATTCTGGACAAGTCTTCCTCGAACTCCACTTTGTCGAGGTAAACAGGCGCCACCTGATAGGCCAGGAAGACAAAAGCGATCGTCAGCAAAAGGACGAAGATACATCCCAGCCTGCCTTCCCCACGCTCATTCATTTTTGAGAGCATACGCCCGTGCGGCCGCTCATTTCGTAAGCATCGTCACATTTCCTCTCGTCCGCCAGGACCGGCAGAAGAATGTCGCTTCAGGTCTCGGCATAACGACAGGCGGGACAGAAAAGCTTGCAGCGGCGCTCCACCATCAACTGCCCGCAATTGGGACAAAGCGCGCGAGGCATAGGGGGATTTTAATCGTCGGGTGTGACAGCGGGCAGCGCACGATCATGAAACAGCAATCCGAAGAAGGCTATAATATTCCCTTTTATGACCAATAGCGGCGACCTTTCCTATTCCGGCATCGCATACGGCCAGACCATCGGTCATTCGATCGATTTCCGGCTTGTCAGCCAGTTCAAGGCCAGTCAGGATCAGGCAGAAGCCATCGACCAACTGGTGGCCGGAGTGAAGCGCGGCAGACAAGATCAGGTCCTGCTGGGCGTAACCGGCTCAGGAAAGACTTACACCATGGCTCGGACGATCGAGGAGCTCAATCGCCCCACCCTGGTTCTGAGCCACAACAAAACGCTGGCCGCTCAGCTCTATCAGGAGTTCCGCAACTTCTTCCCCCACAACGCGGTCGAATACTTTGTCAGCTATTACGACTACTACCAACCGGAAGCTTACATAGCCTCCACGGACACGTACATTGAAAAGGAGGCGCTGATCAACGATGAGATCGACCGGCTGCGGCATTCCGCCACCAGAGCCCTTTTCGAGCGCCGCGACTGCATCATCGTGGCCAGTGTCAGTTGCATCTACGGCCTGGGATCGCCCGAAGCTTACTACGGCATGCTCCTGATGCTCTCCGAAGGGCAGCAGATCAACCGCCAAGAAATTCTCCGCAAGCTGGTGGAGATCCAGTATGAGCGTAATGACTTCGACCTGAGCCGGGGCACCTTTCGAGCCCGCGGGGATGTGATTGAGATCATCCCCTCTTACGGCGACTACGGGATCCGGGTCGAGCTGTTCGGCGATGAGATTGACGCCATTCAGCAGTTCGACTCCCTGACCGGTGAGATCAGCGGGCGCCACCCTCGCATTCCGATTTATCCTAATTCTCACTACGTCATTCCCCGAAGCCGCTGGGAACGAGCGGTCGAAAGTATTAAGAGCGAACTGGCCGAGTTTCGGACCCAGCTCGAAAAAGAGGGCCTGCTGCTGGAGGCGCAACGCGTTCACCAGAGGACCATGTTTGATCTGGAGATGATCAAGACTGTCGGCTACTGCCGGGGAATTGAAAACTACTCGCGCCACCTGACGGGACGATTGCCCGGCCAGCCTCCACCGACGCTTCTCGACTACTTGCCTCAGGAGGCGCTCTTTCTGGTGGACGAGAGCCACGCCACCGTTCCGCAGGTGCGTGGGATGTATGAAGGAGACCGCTCGCGCAAGCTGAACCTGGTGAAGTATGGCTTTCGGCTTCCATCGGCTCTGGACAACCGGCCGCTGAATTTTGAAGAATTCCAGGTGCGCATCCCCCAGACTATCTATATTTCAGCCACGCCCGGGCCTTACGAGTTGGAGCGCTGCCGGGGTGAAGTAGTCGAGCAGATCATCC
This sequence comes from Acidobacteriota bacterium, assembly GCA_050747825.1. Taxonomy (GTDB): domain Bacteria; phylum Acidobacteriota; class UBA6911; order RPQK01; family JBOGJG01; genus JBOGJG01. Next base: position 7,189 of record JBOGJG010000300.1, read on the forward strand.
GTCCTACGGGTCTGATGGATCCCGAAATAGAAGTACGGCCGGTGAAAGGCCAGATCGACGACTTGCTGGAGGAAATCCGCAAGCGAGCCGAGCGCAAGGAGCGCGTCCTGGTCACGACCCTCACCAAGCGTATGGCCGAAGAGCTCACCGAATATTACACGGAGCTGGGAGTAGCGGTCCGCTACCTGCACTCGGAAATCGATACGCTGGATCGAATCAAGATCCTGAAAGACCTGCGTCTGGGCCGTTTCGACGTGCTGGTCGGAATAAATCTTCTGCGTGAGGGACTGGATTTACCCGAAGTTTCCCTGGTTGCTATTCTCGACGCCGACAAGGAGGGCTACCTGCGCAGCGACCGCTCACTCATTCAGACGTCCGGACGCGCGGCGCGGAATGTCAACGGCAAGGTCATCATGTATGCGGACGTGATGACCAAATCCATGGCGCGGGCTATTGAAGAGACGGGGAGGCGCAGGGAGATCCAGGAACGCTACAATCAAGAGAACGGCATTACCCCTCAGACAATCATCAAGCCCATTGACGCCACTCTTCTGGAGATGACACAGCTCGACTATTATGAGGTCCCTATGGTGGCCGAGGAACTCGACGGCTACTCTTCTCCTGAAGATATCGAAAAGGAAATCGCCAAATTGGAGCAGGAGATGAAGGCGGCGGCTCAGCGCTTCCAGTTCGAGAAGGCAGCCGATCTCCGTGACAAGATTAAATGGTTGAAGGAGATTGATTTGAGTTTATGAAGCTCGCACCAGTCCGGTGGCTGCAGGGAGAGGTCCGCGTTCCTGGCGACAAGTCTATTTCCCATCGTTACGCGATCTTGGGCGCCATGGCCAGCGGCACGACCCGTGTCTGGAATTACTCCACCAGCCAGGACTGCCGGTCCACTCTTGAATGCATCCGGCAACTGGGGGCCGTCGTGCGGCACAGGGACAACGTGGTCGAAATCGAATGCCAGGGATGGAAGCACCTTCACAAGCCTGAAACAGCGCTCGACGTCGGGAACAGCGGAACCACTATCCGGCTCCTTTCCGCGCTGCTGGCCGGCCATCCTTTTTCTTCCACTATTCAAGGCGATGAATCGATCAATCGGCGCCCCATGCGCCGGATCATCGTCCCTCTCAGCCAGATGGGCGCTGAAATCGAGGCGCGCGATCAACAGTATCCGCCGCTGACGATCAAAGGCACACAACTGCATCCGATTTCCTACCGGCTGCCCATTGCCAGCGCTCAGGTGAAATCTTGTGTTTTGCTGGCCGGCTTGACTGCCAATGGCAGGACGACGGTTATCGAGGAGATACCCTCCCGCGATCACACCGAGCGGGCGCTTCCTTTTTTCGGGGCTCGATTCCAGAGAAACGGCCCTGCATTGAGTGTCCATGGTGGGATTCCGCTCCAAGCGACTGAAGTGGAGACCCCCGGCGATTTCTCGTCGGCCGTTTACTTCATCCTGGCTGGACTTCTGGTTCCTGAAGGCGGGCTTCAGGTGCGAAATGTAGGAATGAATCCCTCTCGCACCGGGCTCCTGAAGCTCCTGGAAGAGTCGGGCGCCTCGATCGAGAGAACCAACCAGCGTGAATCGCACGCCGAGCCCGTCGCAGATCTGAATGTTCGCTTTAGCCCTGAGATTTTCGAGCGCTTCCCCCGGGAGATCTCGGGAGAATGGATTCCCAATCTGATTGACGAAATCCCGGCTCTGGCCATCTTGGGCACACGCCTGGCTCGGGGTATTACGGTCAAAGACGCTCAGGAATTGCGCAAGAAAGAATCCGATCGTATCCATTCCATCGTATCGAATTTGACCAGCCTGGGAATTCAAATTGAAGAGTTTGAGGATGGATTCCACATTCCTCCCGCACAGCAGATCCGAGGCGGCCGGGTCAAAACCTACGGAGACCACCGGATTGCCATGTCTTTCGCGCTGGCCTCGCTGATTGCCCAGGGACCGGTGGAAATGGATGATCCCCAGTGCTGCAGTGTCTCATTCCCTGATTTCTTTGAACGCCTGCAGTCTGTCAGCAGATAATGCCGAACATTTACCTTCTTGGTTTCATGGGCAGCGGCAAATCCACGGTAGGTCCCATGCTGGCGCGCCTGCTGGGCCGCCCCTTCTATGACCTGGACCAGCTCATTGAAAAGGACCGCCGGATGACGATCTCGGAGATTTTTGAGACTCGGGGGGAAACTTACTTTCGGGAAGTCGAAACACGACTGCTCCTCGAGAGCGAGAGTCTCGCCCCTTATGTGATGGCATTGGGAGGAGGTACGTTCGTCAGCGCGGCCAATCGTGACTTTGTCGCCCGCCACGGCACCTCGGTATGGCTCAAGATCGACCTCGAAGTGGCACACCAGCGCTGCCATTCCAAATCCGACCGTCCTCTGGCCAGAGATCCCGAGCGCTTCAAAGCTCTACTCGACTTTCGCCGGCAGTTCTATCAGAGCGCCGATCTTCATGTGGACACCGAAAACAAATCCCCCGACCAGATATCGCTGGAAATCCAAAAGGCGCTGATAAAAAAATCGGATTTTCGCATCTAAAAAAATCGGTTCACGTGTTACTATAGCGCGCGGCCGTGAGCATCATCAGAGCTGAATGACAGACTTCTAACTTAGAATGAGTGCGGCTTTTTGGAACATTTACAAGATGGAGGTGAAACCAACGCTATGGTGACGTTGAGGAGAATAATGCTGTTTCTCCTGGTATTTCTGTTTTTCTTTTTCAATTCAGGCCTTTTTGCTGCTGACGAGTTTTCTCTCGATCAGATTTCTTCGCTCTTCCCTTCCGAAGGTTTTGAACACGGCATTGAATTCTGGAAACTCATTTTTGTCCGCTACAGCGAAAAGGATGCCGTTTTCCACGACCGCGACGACCTGCGGCTGATCTACAGTGTGCGGAGCTTCGAGCGGAGAAGAGATGCGAGCAATGCCGAGTGGAGGCGTCAGGCTCAGGCTGTCCGCGCCGAGCAGAGCAACCTTCAGCTCGTTCTTAATGACATTGCCCGCTACGGTCCAAATTCAGGGCGCCTGCAATCGGAACATCGACAGATAGTCGATCTGCTGAAAAAGAACGGATATTCCGTTTCGGCGAGCTTGTGCAAGAGACTGGCCAACAACATGCGCCACCAGCGCGGCATCAAAGAGAAGTTTCAGGCCGGCCTGGTTCGCTCCGGAAGATACCTATCAGCTATGGAGGCCGTCTTCGAGCAGAGCGGCCTTCCGGTCGTGCTGGCGCTGATGCCTCATGTGGAGTCTTCTTTCGACTATGCCGCTTACTCGCGAGTAGGGGCGGCCGGAATGTGGCAGTTCATGCTCGGTACCGGACGCCTCTACGATTTACGGATCGACGGCTACCTGGACGAGCGCCTGGACCCGCTGACTGCAACCAGGGCAGCCGCACGCTACTTGAAAGATAATTACGACGCTCTGGGAACCTGGCCGTTGGCCCTCACGGCGTACAATCATGGCCGAAACGGCATGCTGCGCGCCAGAAAGCAGTATGGCTCCGATTTTCGGCGCATCGTCAAAAATTACCAGTCCAGAAGCTTTGGCTTTGCCAGCAAGAATTTCTATCCAGAGTTTTTAGCTGCCGTAGAAATTGCTCGAAATTACGAGAAGTATTTTGGCGCACTGCCGATCAACCCGCCTCTGGAGCATGAAATCGTCAGTCTGGACAAGTGGGTGCACGTCGATCATTGCATAAGTCTGCCGGAGGTCACCGAAGACGTCCTGCGCGATTACAATCCGCAGTTGACGCCACAGTTCTGGCGAGGCTCGCGCTTGCTCCCCGCCGGGCTGCAGCTCCGTGTCCCGAAGTCTCATGCGCGGGAGCTGGCCGCACTGATAGAAGCAGCTCCGGCGGCTGAGCAGTATCGGGTCCAGTCCGGAGACAACCTCAGCACTATTGCTCGGAAGTTCGGCATTTCGGCCGCACATTTGCAGCGAATCAATGGGCTTCGGAACCCGAACCGCATTTACCCCGGTCAGACGTTATACGTCATGTCGGGGGCGCCGTCCATGGACCGATCAGCTCCTAAAAGCTATCGTGTGCAGCGCCGGGATACTCTAATTTCCATCGCCAGAAAATTTGGCATTTCTCTAGAGAGTCTTCTGAATGCCAATAAAATCCCGAACGCCAACCAGATTTACCTGGGGCAGATGCTTCTGATACCGATCGGTTGAGGGGTGCCAAGGATCCGCTTAAAAGGCATCTATATCCCATTAAAACTGCAAAGGAAGCAGATATGGAAACTATTCACTTTTCAAAATCGACTCGGCGGTCTTGAAAGTCAGTTCAGTACGCCTGGAGTCAAGATCGACCATCACGGTGTCGCCGTCACGGACCTGGCCCTGCAGGAGAATGCGTCCCAGGGGGTTTTCGATTTCCTTTTGTATAGCGCGTCTCAAGGGGCGGGCTCCGTAAATGGGATCGTAGCCCACTTCGACGATGTGCTCGCGGGCCGCCTCTGTCAACTCGATCTGAATGCGGCGTTCCTTCAGCCGCTCGCGCAACCTCGAAAGCTGAATCTCGACGATTTGCTTCAGATGCTCTCTGGAGAGTGAATGGAAGACGATCATCTCATCCACGCGGTTCAGAAATTCGGGACGGAAGTGGCGCCGCAGCTCCTCGAGCACAACTTCCTTCATCCGCTCGTATTCCTCTCCCTCGAAGGCGCCGCGGTATTCGAGAATGCGGTGGCTGCCGATGTTTGAGGTCATGATCACGATCGTATTCTTGAAGTTTACGGTCCGGCCCTGGCCGTCGGTGAGGCGTCCCTCGTCCAGGATCTGGAGCATCAGGTTGAACACATCATAATGCGCCTTTTCAATCTCGTCGAAGAGAAGGACCGAGTAGGGGTGGCGGCGCACGGCTTCAGTCAGTTGTCCTCCCTCTTCATATCCCACATATCCCGGAGGGGCCCCTACGAGCCTGGCCACGGTGTGTTTCTCCTGGTATTCCGACATGTCAGTACGAATCATGGCGCGCTCATCGTTAAACAGGAAGTCCGCCAGTGCGCGGGCCAGTTCAGTTTTGCCCACCCCGGTAGGACCGAGGAAGATGAAGCTTCCGATCGGGCGATTGGGGTCCTTCAGTCCCGACCGGGCGCGAATGACCGCCTCTGAAACGGCTGTGACCGCTTCATCCTGGCCGATGACTCGATGGTGCAGTACCTCCTCCAACTGCAAGAGCTTCTGCATTTCGCCTTCCAGAAGCTTGGCTACGGGAATGCCGCTCCAGCGACTCACCACTTGGGCAATATCTTCCTCGTCCACTTCTTCCTTGAGAAGGCGAGTCTGCCCCTGCTTTCGGAAGAGCGCGCCTTCAGCTTCCTCCAGCTCCCGCTCCAGTTGGGAAATCTTGCCATATTTCAACTCAGCGGCGCGGTTTAAGTCGTACTGTCTCTCCGCCTGCTCAATCTCGATGCGCGTCTGCTCGATCTGTTCCCGGATAGAGCGGAGTTGTTGAACGGTCTCCTGCTCAGCCTGCCATTGGGCACGCAAGGAATCCGCCTGGCCTCTGGCGTCCGCCAGCTCTTTTTCCAGTCGCTCCAGGCGCGCTTTTGAAGCCTCATCGGTTTCTTTCCTCAGAGCTTCACGCTCGATTTCAAGCTGCATGAGGCGGCGAGTGATCTCATCCAGTTCCGTGGGCATGGAATCGATTTCCGTGCGCAGCTTGGCCCCAGCTTCATCGACCAGGTCGATAGCCTTGTCTGGCAAAAACCGATCCGAAATGTAGCGATTGGAAAGGACGGCCGCAGAAACCAGGGCAGAATCTTTGATCTTCACTCCGTGATGCACTTCGTAGCGCTCCCGGAGCCCGCGCAAAATCGAAATCGTGTCTTCTACCGACGGCTGGTTCACCATCACCGGCTGAAAACGGCGTTCCAGTGCGGCGTCCTTTTCAACGTGCTTGCGATATTCATCCAGGGTCGTGGCTCCGATGCAGTGCAGTTCGCCTCGAGCCAGCATTGGCTTGAGCAGGTTGCCCGCGTCCATTGCCCCTTCTGCTTTTCCAGCGCCGACTACGGTGTGAAGCTCGTCTATGAAGAGAATGATCTCTCCTTCCGATTCCTGAACTTCCTTGAGGACCGCCTTTAGTCTTTCTTCAAATTCGCCCCGGTATTTGGCGCCCGCGATCAGAGCCCCCATGTCCAGCGCCATAATGCGCTTGTTCTTGAGTCCTTCGGGCACATCCCCGCGGATAATGCGCTGAGCCAATCCCTCAGCGATGGCAGTCTTACCGACGCCCGGATCTCCGATGAGCACCGGATTATTCTTCGTTCGCCGGGACAGCACCTGCATGACGCGCCGGATTTCATCGTCGCGTCCAATCACCGGATCCAGCTTACCTCGCTCGGCCAGGCCGGTCAGATCTCGACCGTAGCGTTCCAGGGCCTCGTAAGTAACTTCCGGATTTTGGGACGTGACGCGCTGGCTGCCCCGCACCTGTCGAAGGGCCTGCATCAGGCGTTCACGGGTCACTCCGAATTCTTTGAAAATACGGCCGGCGGCGTCCTTGTCTTCTGTTATTGCCAGCAGGATGTGCTCGACCGATAAGTATTCATCTTTGAGTTTTTTGGCTTCACCCTCGGCCCGAGTTAGAAGGAAGTTCAGACGGCCGGTGATGTAAACCTGCTCGGGCCCTCCCGAAGATCCCGAGACTTTGGGCAGGCGCTGAAGCTCCTGCTCGATGCGGCTCCGGAGTCCATCCAGATTTACATCCGCTTTATTAAGGATCGAAGTCGCCAGCCCGCGCTCCTGCTCCAATAGGGCCAGCAGCATGTGCTCGACATCGACCTGCTGGTGGCCATACTGAACAGCGTGGCTCTGCGCAGCGCTGAGAGCTTCTCGCGCCTTTTCAGTGAAACGATTAATGTCCATTTGCAATGAGTTCTCCAATCTGCCCTACATCTTCATTTATAAGATTGAAGCGGGGGGGAAACAACCCAAAGCACCAAGCTTGACGGTCCAGCGATCCCATCTTATATAAATAACCGTCAACATGAAATTTCATGTAACTTTTGCAAAATTTTTAATTTAAGGAAAAGGAGGATTTGAATCATGAATGACTTGGCACGATGGGAGCCTTTTAGGGACCTGGTGGCTCTTCAAGACCGGATGAACCGTCTATTTAACCAGAGTTTGCACGGAGGTGAAGACATTTCCTCCAGTCGTTGGTCGCCACCCGTGGACATTTTCGAAACAGGTGATGAGTTGATCGTGAAGGCGGAGTTGCCTGAAGTCAAACGTGAGGACATCGACATCAGAGTCGAAAACAGCACTTTGACGCTGCAGGGAGAGCGGAAACTCAATAGTGAGATTAAAGAGGATAATTACCACAGGATTGAGCGCCGCTACGGCTCTTTTTCACGCAGCTTTACGCTTCCGACCACGGTGAATCCGGAACAGATCAAGGCAAACTACCAGGACGGTATCCTGGAAATCAGGATGGCGAAGCGCCCTGAAAGCAAACCACGCCAGATCCAGATCAGTTAACGCCTATTTTTCGGCCCCGGATGACCCGGATTAATCTGTGTCATCCGTGGCCGAAATCGTGTACTTAGCGGTAGTCGATTCTAAGACGGTCGATACGAATATTGCCCACTGGGTGCTCTTTTAGCCGAGGGTCCCGCTTGGATGTGGGAGTGTTCGAAATCGCTTCCACGACCTCGATTCCTTCGATCACCTTTCCGAAGACCGTGTACTCACCGTCCCACTGCGCCATGCGCTTGAGCACGATAAAAAACTGGCTGCTGGCGGAATTGGGGTCTCCGGGCGGGCGGGCCATGGCCACGATTCCTCTGGCGAAGGGCTCGTCGCTGAACTCGGCAGTCAGCAGTTCACCACTGCCTCCCTGCCCGTCATTGTATGGGTTGTTGTCCTTGGAAAGAGGATCCCCACCCTGGATGATGAGCCCCGGAATCACCCGGTGAAAAACAGTGCGATTGTAAAAGCCAAGTTCAGCTAGGGAAATGAACCGCTGGACCGTTTCGGGAGCTAAATGCGGCAGCAGCTCGAACTCAACGGTTCCTTCATCCATCTCGATCACAGCTACCGGAGTCCCTTGCGGCTCGTCAGCCTCGGGCTCAACGCTCTCCACCGGCTCGGCCGGCTCCTCAGGCGCGCCGCACCCCATCAGGAGCAACATGATGAATAACACGCTGGAAAACCTGACCCACACGCCCGAATTTGCCATAGCGGGATTATAGCAGGCCCTAAGCCTCAGGCCTCAGGTCTCGGGCCTCAAGCCTTAGGGCCTTTACCTTGCCTGAACGCGTGACAGAGAGCGACGGCGAGGGCGTCGGCGGCATCATGGGGCTCAGGGCTTTCTTTGAGATTCAGCAGCCTTTTCACCATAAGTTGAATCTGCCCTTTTTCCGCCCGGCCATATCCGACCACGGCCTTTTTGACTTCCAGGGGCGAATATTCGACCAGCGGAATCCCAAACTGGGCAGCGGCAAGAAGAACCACTCCTCGCGCGTGGCCAAGGCGCAGGGCACTCTTCACGTTGACAGCGTAGAAGACATCCTCGACAGCCACTACATCCGGGGAATAACGTTGAAAGATACCGCACAGGCTGGAGTGGATCCTATTGAGCCGTTCCGGGAAGGTGTTCTCCTGCCCACTCGCTCCGGTGATGGATCCGTAGTCAACACACTGCCGGCGATTTCCCTGGACAGCCACCAAGCCGTAACCCGTGACACGGCTCCCAGGGTCGACTCCGACTACAATCATGGGGGGATGGTACTATGCCTCCCTGACCTCGGCATCAGGCACTCGCCAGAGCTTCCATCTCGGCTTCATCAATATCAAAGTTCGCATAGACGTTCTGAACGTCTTCGTGATCTTCCAAAGCCTCTATCAGCTTGAGCATCTGCTCGGCCTTTTTTCCTTCGAGAGGCACTTCATTCTGGGGGATCATTGTGACTTCGGCAGTCTGGATGGGAATTCCGGCGCCTTCGATCGAGCTCCTGACGGCATCGAAGCTCTCAAAGGCAGTGTAGATTTCAAACGTATCTCCCTCGGCCCTGAGGTCCTCGGCGCCGGCTTCGAGCGTGACCTCAAGCAGCTTTTCTTCCGACGCGCCGGCTTTGCTAACGGCAATGTAGCCCTTGCGTTCGAACATCCACTGCACGCTTCCGCTTTCACCCAGATTCCCGCCATTCTTGCCGAGGATGTGGCGTATTTCTGCCACCGTCCGGTTCTTGTTATCAGTCAGGGATTCGATAAAGATGGCGACACCGGATGGCCCATAACCTTCGTAAGTCACCGCCTCGTAACTCTGACCTGGGAGCTCCCCAGTGCCTTTCATAACCGCTCGCTTGATATTGTCCAGCGGCATATTGGCGTCCTTAGCCGCCTGAACCGCCGTGCGCAGCCGAGGATTGGAGTCAACGTCTCCTCCTGCGATCCGAGCAGCCACTGTGATTTCCTTGATCAGCCGCGTAAATGCCCTTCCGCGCTTGGCATCAGCCGCGGCTTTCTTGTGTTTAATTGAATGCCATTTTGAATGTCCTGACATACTCCTGATAGCCTCCGCTAAAGCTTCTCATTCTAGCATGGGTTTCGTCACACTGGCCCGCCTCAGGCGATCGTTAATGGCGTAGCCGAGACCTTCGTGCACGGTAGAGCGTTCGGCGAAGATCAATTGAGCCGCCGACGTGTCCAGCGACCGAAGGGCGGAGAACAAGTTGCGAGCCGCTTCCTCGAGGTCTCCTTTGGAGCTGAGGCTCTTGGCCGTTATCTCTCGGCCGGTCAAGCGTGCCAATTTAGCTGCCGCCGTGCCGGCATCGCCGCTGACGACCAGGAGCCCCAGGTGCGAGGGCAATTCCTCAGGCAGGCCGCTTGCCCCCGAGCAGCTCAGGGAATCAGATTGAGCCAATGCAGTCAGAGGGGCGGGCAGAAGATAGAGAGGCTTTTGCGGCGCGTAGTGCTGCTCCAGCCTACCGGGAGAGCGGGGTCGCGGCGCGCCTGAGATTGACGCAGCTTGTTCCGAAGGCAGGTGCACCGGGCTTTCTGCCACTCGTTCAATCTCCGAAGCTGAGATGGCGCCGGGCCGCAGGAGCACGAGCGCTCCGGAATAATCGATCGAAATTACCGTCGATTCCAGACCCACCTCGGAGCAGCCTCCGTCGAGAATGTAGGCGATCCGATCTCCCAGTTCCTCGAGAACGTCCTGGGCAGACGTTGGGCTGATCCGGCCAAAGCGGTTGGCGCTCGGCCCCGCCAACGGGGTACCCGACTGCTCGATCACAGCGCGCGCTACCGGATGTCTGGGCATGCGCAAAGCGACCGTAGGCAACCCGCTGGTGGCCAGGTCGGGCACAGCCGGCTGCTTGGGCAGGACCAGCGTGAACGGCCCCGGCCAAAAGGCTTGGGCCAGACCCTCGGCTCTTTGCCGGGCCGCACCGGAGAGCTGGTCTAAATCAATTAGTCCCATGCCTGCGAGTCTCTCCAGATTCGAAATTGGGACATGAATAATCAGTGGGTCGAAGCTGGGCCGCTCTTTAACCTCAAATATTTTGATCAGAGCACTCTTGTTGAAGGCGGCGCCGGCCAGGCCATAGACCGTCTCAGTTGGGATGGCCACGACCTGCCCACGGCGGATTTCTTCAGCAGCCAGCGCGATGTTCGGAACTGACGGCGGCAGAATGCGTGCAGTCACTGGATTATCTTAGCATCGGCTCAGAAGTGGCCCCAATTTCTGATAGAAATAGAAGTAAAGGAGACAACCATGCTTTCAGTTGCGATTACTCGAAATAATTCCATTGAAAGAGCCATCAAGGAGGCTCTCGGTTACCTTAAACTGGAAGACCTGATTAAGGGCAAAGTTGTGGCCATCAAACCCAACGACACCTGGGCCTCCAAAGAGGACACCAGCGCGCTGACGCAGCCCGACACGCTGCGCGCTACCATCCGCTACCTGAACCAATTCAGTCCGCGGGAGCTCATTGTCACCGGGGGAGCTGGGGCCGCCGAAACCGACGATGTGTTTCGCATTTCCGGGATAGAACCTGTATGAACATTGACTTTCTACGCCGGAAGACCCAGGGACGTTCTCTCGTTTACCGGTTTTCTAGAAACCCAAAAATATGGTAAACGAGTCGTTCATGGCCCCCTTGGGGGTACCTGGAAACGATGAAAATAATGATCGGAGCAGGACCTACAACAGCGGGCCCGCTTCCTCACGGTCGCGGCTCGGTCGAGTGGCATCTGTGATCATATCCGAGCCGCGGCCGTGCACCCCAAGGGTACCAGGCGGGCCCTGATCAACGCCGCTCCGATTTATTTTCGAGAGAGTAGAGCGTCCCTGGATTTTGTATAATGCTTGCTAGTGGCAGCCAGCAAATTCCTCGTGAGATTTATGCTTTTCGCTGCGCCGGTTCTGCTGTCGAGTCAGCCGGTTCTGGCTAAGTCTACTTCATAACAATTGGAATTTTTTGAAAAGAAAGTCAGGCCGGTGCTGGCGACGCATTGCTACGAGTGTCACAGCGCGGAAGCGCCGGCTCCGATGGGAGGCCTGCTCGTGGATACGCGGGAAGGCCTTCTAAAAGGAGGCAGCAGAGGTCCGGCTGTCGTTCCCGGAGATCCCCAAAGCAGCCGGCTGATTCAGGCTCTCTCCTATACTGGCCTTGACTTGAGGATGCCTCCAAGCGGCAAGCTGGAAGGGAGACAAATCGAGGACCTGGTGACCTGGATCAGGATGGGCGCCCCCGCTCGGGCCGCTTGCAGTTGGCCGACTGGGTGGCCGGCCCGCAAAATCCTTTGACCGCTCGCGTCATGGCCAATCGGATCTGGAAGCACCATTTCGCTGCAGGAATCGTCCGATCCGAGGATAACTTCGGCCAGACCGGTGAACGCCCCACCCATCCTGAGTTGCTCGACTTTCTGGCGCAGCAATTCTGGCTGTCGCGGGGACACTCAACCGGAAACCTTTCGGTCCTTCGGTGCCCCCGCATATCAGCCCATATCAGGATGGCCGAGGCAAACCTGTGTCCGGGCCGCTGGATGGCAACGGCCGCCGAAGCATTTACATTCAAGTCCGGCGAAACTTCCTGACGCCGATGTTTCTGGCCTTTGATTATCCTCTTCCCATCTCAACCATCGGAGCGCGGAGCGTCTCCACGGTTCCGTCACAGCCACTGATGATGATGAACAATGAGTTCATCGCCGGTCAGGCCAGAGAATGGGCAGGGCGATTGATCCAGTCCGAAGAGGACATCCCTCGCCGCATTCACAGGCTCTATCAGCGGGCTTTCGGACGCCCCGCGGAGGATCGCGAGGTAATTGAAATCAGGGATTTCCTGGAAGGGCAGAAGGCGCGTTATCAGGCTCTCTTGAAACCGCAGCCTGAACTCGAGCACCAGGTCTGGGCCGACCTGCGCCACGTGCTGATCAATTCCGCAGAGTTTATTTATATCCGCTAAAGGATGAGCAAAAGCATGAAACATCGGATGAGTTTTTCAGAGCCGGGGATGAGCCGAAGAAAGATGCTCTGCAAGTGCGCCAACGGTTTTGGTGGACTGGCGCTGGCTTGCCTGATAGCTGAAAAGCAGGCGGCGCTTTCCTCGAACGCCACAAATCCGCTGGCGGCGCGTCCCCCGCATTATGAGCCCAGGGCGAAATCGGTCATTTTTCTATTCATGGACGGCGGGCCCTCTCAGATCGACACTTTTGACCCCAAGCCTCGGCTCGACACTAGTCACCAAAACACCTCCGACGGTCGCCCTTTTTCTCCAGGTTCTCCGGGAACTCGTGCCTTCGGCGCCGACCATAGAAGTCGTTGATCCGGAGCTGTTTGACCCTTCGGTCCTGAGCGCCTCCGAAAAGGCGGTATACCAATCGATACGGCCCTACTTGAACTACCTGAACAGGGATCTCAGATTCGACGCCCGAAATACGGAGCACGCTCTGGCCCGGTTGGGATTGACCTTTCCAAAAACCGGCGAAGATTTTCTACGCACGATTTGCCGACGTCGCCTGGACAGCCTGGCGGTGACACGCTTTGTACATTTGTGAGCGGTGACGACCGGTTCAGTGGGCGGGCAACGGCTCCCAACGGGTCAGCGTATAGGAACAGGGGACAGGAGATTAATTCGGCCTGAATTGGCTTGCCCATGATCGCGGCGCCTCTCTATACTTGCGTCACAGAGTCATGCGCATCACGACCCTCCTCTTTTCAATGCAACTGGAGGACGACTGCATCGTCGTCACGCGCAGTTCGGTTTTTAAGCTTCTGAATGTAAATCAGGAAAACTGTTGAGACTTAACCTTGCCGGAAACAGCACGGTTCAAAACCTCCCCTCTCGATACAGGGATGATACTCGGATATTTGTCTGCTCTTGTCCAGCGATTTCTAGGCGATCAGTGAGACAAGAAGAGACAACACATTCGACAGGTCTGAGCTGCTGCAGCCGTTGACGTTTGAAAGAATCGAGCATTCCGAGTCAGACTCCGACAATCGTTTTGATTCCGGAGAAGAATCGCGCAGGTTGAAGGAGGTCAGGCTAAGCTCTCCGAGGGCAGGGCCGTGAAGCCTTCCCTCTCGGCGGCTTCAACCACGGCACGCTTGTCGCGAACAAATTGCCAACCCAATCAGTTTGCTTGACGATCATCCTGTTGATTCATAAAATGATTCATAGTGAATCGATTCGTGAATCATTCAATTCTTGTTAATAAGGTAGGCGGTTGATGAATCAACTTTCGCTGCGCGGCTTCGATGACGAGTTACGGAAAAAGATACGGGAACTGGCAAAGAGCCGGGGGATTTCGTTGAACAAGGCGACGCTGATCCTGCTTCGCAAGGCGGCAGGACTCCCGGAGCCCGGCGAAGGATCGGGAGGCGTCGGATCTTCTTTAGACCACCTTATCGGGGCATGGTCGAAAAAGGAAGAGAAGGAGTTTCTGCAATCAATCGAGGTCTTTGAAAAGGTTGACGAGGCGCTCAGTTGATAAAGATTCTTCTGGATACGAACGCATACGCAGCCCTGATGCGAGGACATTCTGAGACCGCCCGGCTGGTTCGGTCAGCCGAACGACTGTTCCTTTCGCCGATCGTGGCCGGAGAATTGATGTTCGGCTTTCGAAATGGCGCTCGCTATGAGCAGAATCTGAAGGAATTCGAGGAGTTCAGCCGGAACCCGTTTGTCGAGTTCATCCCGGTGACGCTCACGACGGCGGATCGCTTCAGCCGTATCGCGCTGGCACTCAAGCGCAAAGGGTCTCCCATTCCCAGCAACGACATCTGGATAGCAGCTCAAGCCATGGAGACGGGTGCGGATCTTCTTTCCTTCGATCGACACTTTGATTCTATTGACGGGCTGGTTTGGATTTCCCCTTAACTTCGGCCCAACTGAGCGCTCTGTGCGCCCCTAACTACCACTTCAGCGGCCGCGATATGCGACTGACCGACGTTCATGGAAGCGTTGTCAAGGAGATTCTAAAATAAATATAGAGGGAGCGTCCCTCTATTTCCTCTATTTCTACACCTTCTCAGGCACCACGTATGGCTTCCGATAGGTCCGGGCCAGGAGCTTGTCGGCCTCTGGGTCGCCGACAAAACGCTCGGCTTTCGAGTCGAACTCTACGGAACGGCCCACGCGGTAGGAAATGTTGCCCAGGTGGCAGATCGTCGTTGACAGATGGCCTTCTTCAATTCCGGACCTGAGATCCTGCGATTTGCGCGAGCGTAGGCTGTCGATAAAGTTCTGAAAGTGCGCCTGACCGGGGTCGCTTCGTTCCTCAGCCGTAAATGTGGGACCAGGCTCACTGCGCCGGCCCAGATAAACCTGAGCTGTGCCATCGCCCAATTTCATCCAGCCTTTGGCGCCGAAGATAAACACGCCTGCGGCCTCGCCGGGACCCGAGTACCAGTTGCGCAGGTCACAATGAATCTCTGTACCGTCCGCATACTGGAAGGCGGCATACTGGGTGTTAGGAACTTCCTGATCAGACGGAGCACCGCCCTGATAGAGCCCGCCAATGCAGTAAGCCGTGCGAGGATGCTCCTGCTTGCCCAGAGCCCAACGCACCACGTCCAGTGAGTGAACGGCCGTATTGCCCAGGTCGGTCGTGCCGTACTCCCAGAACCAGTGCCAGTGGTAGTGGAAATGATTTTCATTGAAGGAACGCGCCGGCGCCGGGCCAAGCCAGAGATCGTAATCGACGCCCTCAGGAACCGGGCTGTCGCCGCACACGCCAATCGGGTCGCGGGCGCGGTATATAGTGGTCTTTCCGGAGTAGATCTCCCCCAGTCCTCCCTCCCTCAGAAATTGAACCGCCTGGGCCAAAATGGGATTGCTACGCCTTTGAGTTCCGACTGCGACCACGCGATTGTATTTTCGAGCGGCCTCAATCATTTTGCGGCCCTCGAAGATATTGTGGCTGGCCGGCTTTTCAACGTACACGTCTTTTCCGGCCTGACAGGCCCAGATGGTCATCAGGGCATGCCAGTGATCCGGCGCTGCGATCGTGACGGCATCGACATCCGGATTGTCCAAAACACGACGGAAGTCAGTCTCAGTCTTGGGCTCGCCTCCAAATCTTTCCTTCAGGTAGCCCAGGGAGCCCGCGAAGTGGCGTGGATCGATATCGACGACATGGGTGATGCGCACGTTGGGAATGGCTGCAAGGTGGCCATAATGTTCTTGGCCGCGTCCCCGGCCAGTCCAGGTCGGATGCCCTTTGTTGTCGCCTCGAATTCCGAGGACGGCGACGTTGATCGTGTCGTTCGGACTCATCCGGGCATAACCTTCTTTCGGCAGCGCTGCGGCAAGTCCTGCTGCGGCAGCGGCCGATCTGGAAATGAAATCACGTCGGTTCATAAAATTCTCCTTTGTTTACCGAATCTGAGAGTAATCCGTTGGGCGCAAGAAAGAGGCATGGATATTAGACACCGTGCCGGCCCATTCCGGCCTGTCCTTGATGCGGACCCAGTCCGGATGAGCCGAGAAAGTACTCCAGGCCTTGTCCCGCGCAGCCATATCCTTGAAGGCGACTGAGTAAGTGAAGTGAGGTAGACGGGTTCCGAAGATGGTCTCACCGAAGAATACCGGCCCAAAGCCGGCCTTCCGAAAGATCTCAATTTCTTCCTGGTTGAACATGTCCATTTTGGCCGCCAGATCCACGTCATTTTTGGACTCGTACGTCCGCAACTCAAAAATGTGAGGGGCAGCGCTGCTGTCCGGCAACTCAATCTTAGGGTGAGCCGAAAACGCTTTCAGCAAGGATGATTCATAACGCACATAAGGCAGTTGGGAGGAGGACTCAAAGGATTTCGAGGCCTTGTTGTAATCCGCGTCTGAAGCCAATTTCCCAGCCAGGGCCTGCACTTCTCCAAGGGACTTGTATGGGACCAGCACAATTAGCGAAGGCGTATTCAAACCCGATATGGGACTAAAGCAGCCGATCGGTCCGATTCCCTGCCGCTGCATTGCCGGGATGAAGTGCTCTCGAAAAAAGCCGTTCATTCGCGCCGGCTCGATATCATTGCGCAGATCGTAGACCCGAAGTTCGTAAAAAGACCGATCTGGCTCGGCCTGCGCCTGCACTTGAGTGGCCGTTCCCGCTGCAACGGCCAAGCCTGTCTTCAAAAACTGACGACGCTTCATGCTGCCTCCAATTTTAAAGGCTTGAGGCCTGAGGCCCGAGGCCTATGTTACCATTTTACTAACAGTCAACTTCCCGTCTCAGAAGAATGGAAACAATACTTTGAACTCCTCAGGACTGGGCATAGAGCCGTATTCAGAGATCTCGAAGGCTTCCGCGTATTTGACCTGACGGCCCTTCTCCGCTCCGTACAGCTCGACTAATTTCTGGCGGTACTGATCCGCCGTGGATGCGGAGCGCGGCTTCCACATGTCCCCCAGCCAAGCGCGTCGCTTGGAAGGGTCGCTGGGCACCTGGTCCAGATAACCGGCATTATAGGGAAGCCACTCGTAAACCTGCGACTCATGGCAGTGATACATATCGATCTTCTTCTCGATGACATCATCAATCGAGACCACCCAGTCGGGCTCAAAAGGATTCGGTTGCGTAAAGCGATCGCTCATGTAAACGAAGATCGGATTTTTCATCAAATGGGGAATGGCGGCGACCACATTAGGCACCGTGACCATATAGGCGGCGTCACGCACCAGAAGTCCGGTGTTGCGATGGTCCGGATGATAGTCGTTGGGTCGATGGGTAATGACAATGTCAGGCTTGGCCTCGCGGATGACTTGGATGATTTGCCGTCTGTTTTCCAGTGTCGGCATCAACTCTCCGTCATGGTTGTCCAGGACGATGTACTCAGCGCCGATGGCGGCGCCGGCGCAGTACGATTCTTTTATGCGCCGCTGGGCCAGGGGACCGCCACCCATTTCCTGATGGCCGGCATCGCCGTTGGTCACGGCGACCAAGCGTACCGTATGACCCTGCTGGACATATTTTGCCGCCGTTCCGCCGGATTTTTCGGCGTCATCCGGATGAGCGCCAATGATCAGAATGCTCAACTTGTCAGCGGTGGTATTCACTTGACTGAAAATCATTAGAAAACTGAAAAGTAATACACAGGTTAATGATAAAAGCTTTATAGGTCTCATTGTGGGGAAACAATAGGAGAAATTGCGAAAAAGAGCAAGGGGTTTAAAGGCCTCAGGCCTCTATTAGCGCCTGTTCGAGATCCTCCATCAGGTCCTCCGTGGCTTCAAGACCGACAGACATGCGGATGAGGCCATTGGCGATGCCCAGAGCCCGCCGTTCCTCCGCCGGCATTCCCACATGAGAAGTGGTAGCGGGCAAGGTGACCAGAGTTTCGGGTCCACCCAGGCTGGGCGCATTGATGGGAATAGAAGCCCGCTCCAGGAATCTCAGGGCAGACTCCAGACCTGCTTTGAGCTCGAAGCTGAGCATCCCGCTAAACCCGTCCAGCAGACCGCGCGCCCTCTCATGCTGAGGATGACTTTCCAGGCCCGGGTAATTGACCCTGGCCACGGCCGGATGAGCTTCCAGGAAGCGAGAAAGCTGGAGCGCACTTTCATTCTGATATCGAACCCGCAAAGCCAGTGTCTTGATCCCGCGGTGCAAGAGAAAGCAGGCATGGGGATCGAGCATGCCTCCCAGGTGATTGAGGCGCTTGCGCACTCGCTCGATCAGATCAGCCCGGCCGATTACGGCGCCCGCTGCAATATCGGAGTGCCCGTTCAAGTATTTGGTCCCGCTGTGAAGGGAAATATCGAATCCATGCTCCGCCGGACGGAAGTTGATGGGACTGGCAAACGTATTATCAATAACCGCCGTTAGTCCGTGGATCTTTGCAAACTCAACGGCCGCCTCCAGATCGGCAACTTCCATGAGTGGATTGGAGAGCGTCTCGACATAAATGACACGCGTCTTGTCCCGAAGACGGCTCTTCCAGGTATCGGGAGCGCCGGCATCGATGAAATCACAGGAAATCCCGAGCGCGGGCAAGTCGTGGGCGATCAGCATATGGGTGCCACCGTAAAGCCCCCGTTGAGCCAGCAGATGATCGCCTGAAGCCAGCAGCGTCAAGAGAGTCGTCGAAATAGCCGCCATGCCGCTGGCGGTCACCAGCGCGGCTTCAGCGTTCTCGAGCGCTGCCAATTTATTATGAAGAACGAGGTGATTCGGGGAGTTGCTCAGCCTGACATAGCGGATGTCCTCGTAGCGACGTTCGCCCCCGAACTCGTAGGTGGAACTCTGAAAGATGGGCATGGCAACTGAGCCCTCGATTCGAGGCTCCGGCTCGCCCGAGTGAATGATCTTGGTTTCAATGCGTTGCACATGTTTAGCCATTGGTTTTTTACCTCAGCAGGGCCGCTCCCTCACAGTCGCGGCTCGATTCGGGCCTCAGGCCTCAGGCCTGCTCTGGCGCCGCCATAATGAGATCAAAAGCGGTGTGAGCCACAGAAGGATACAGGTGACCCCCAGAAGACCTGCGATGGGGCGGCTAAAGAAGTCCAAAAAGGAATCCGATTTGATCAGGCTTTGGATAAAAGTCTGCTCCAATTTGCCGCCTAGAATGATGCCCAGGACTACCGGACCCAGGGGCGTCCCATTCTCTTCCAGGATGAACCCCATCAGTCCCATAGCCAGCATAACCCATATATCGAAGTAGCTTCCGTTGATAGCGTAAGCCCCCACGATGCTGAAGAGCAAGATGGAAGGGATAAGAATTCGACGGGGAATACGCACCAAAGAATAGCCGGCCTTGATGGCCAGAAAGCCAAGCGGCAAAAGGACGAGATTGGCCAGGATGAAGGTGATGTAGATGCCATAGACCAGGACGGACTGAGTTTCGTCCGTAAATATTTGCGGGCCCGGTGTGATGTTCTTCATCAGCAGAACACCGATGACGATAGCTGTTATCGAGTCGCCGGGAATTCCAAAGACCAGCGCCGGAACCCAGGCGCCGGCAAGAGCGGAATTGTTGGCGGCCGTGGAGTCTCCCATTCCCTCTGCCAGGCCTTCCTCGTATTTCTCAGACTTGCGGGAGAATCTCTTGGACACGGCAAATGAGATCCAGGCTGCAATATCGGCGCCTGCTCCCGGAAGAATACCGACGAGTGATCCGATGAGACTGGCGCCTAGCACGCTGGATTTCCGCCGCAACAGCAGGCGGACAGGCTCTATAAAAACGGATCCAAGGGGATCCAACAGAAGCCGCTTGAGCAGGCCCACTCCGGCGCGAGTTCTCCGCTGTTTGCCTTCCGTTACATCTGCCGCCATACTGCCCTGGCGCATCGAAATGACGTTTCTCAGGACTTCTGAGACGCCGAACAAACCAATCATGGCTGGAATGAAATTGATCCCGGCAATCAGGTCGTCCCTTCCAAACGTAAAGCGGGGCGTGCTGTGGATCTCGCTCAGCCCGACCGTGGACAACAGCAATCCGATGACCAGGGACAGGGCGCCTTTCAGAAGCGAACCGCGAGACACTACGGCCGCGCAGCTCAGTCCCAGCAGCGTCAGCCAAAAATATTCGTAGCTGGTGAATTCGAAGGCTATGCGGGCCAGCCAGGGCGCGGAAGTAATCAGAATGGCCGCCCCGATAAGTCCTCCGACAACACTGAACACCAGAGCCACGCCCAACGCCAACTCCTGACGTCCCATTCGCGTCAGGGCATAAGCATCGTCCACATAGGCCGCCGAAGAGGGCGTGCCCGGCATGCGTATCAGCGCGGTTGGAATATCGCCGGCGAAGATGGCGCACGCTTCCAGAGTGACGATGGCCGCCAGCGCAGTGATATCTGACAGGAAAAAAGTCAGCGGTATGATCAGGGCGACGGCCATCGTGGCTGTCAGACCGGGGATGGCCCCCATGAAAAGTCCGTAAGCCGCCGCAAGAACGATAGCCGCCAGAACGTGCCACTGAAAGACCTGCTCTAAGGCGGCAAGGAAAGCTTCGCTCAAGTTACCACCCCAGCAGTCCCCTGGGCAGCGGCACCTGTAAAATATTGCCAAAGAGTTGATAAACCGCGGGAACGAGCAGGACAGTCACGACTGCGCTGACCCACAGCCGGCTTCCCAGCCTCCACAGCAGCAGAAAGGCGATGGCGCTGGAGGTCAAAATGAAACCAAGGTTTTCAGCAAAGAATACGTACAGGGCGACAGCGAGGATGATGTCGAGGAAGTGCATGAGAGCGGTGAAGCGCACGCGGAGCCGCTCTCTTACAGTCGCGGCCCGGATAAACGGAGCCGCGACCGTAAGAAAGCGACCCCGCATGAGGCCCATAATTATGAGCGCCGCCAGCAATAGACTAAGAATGACAAAGAGCAGCCGGGGGAAGTCCATAGGCTGAAAGCGGCTGGAGCGAACGGTGGAAAATTCTTCGCTGGTCAGCAGAGTCCCCAGTTCCTCATCGAAGCGCTTGAGCATCTCTTGAGATTCCGCCGGCGGACGCCAGGACAGATTGAAGCCCTGGGCCGCCATAAACTGGGGAAAAGTCCTACCGTTCACCCGGCTGGATCCGCTCATGATGCGCTGCATAACCTCAACCAGCCGATTGAAAATGGTAATGGGTGTCCCCTTGGGGACGCCTAAGCCGCGCCAACCTCCCATCACCCAGTCGATTCCCTGCTCCCGGAAAGTTGGAACATCCGGAAATAAGCTCAGGCGCGTATCTGACATGACCCCCAGGGAACGGACTACTCCCCCCGAGAGCAAAGTCGTGGCCTCAGGAAGGCTGCAGGAAACCACATCGATTCCTCCACTGGCGAGTTCCTGAAGCGAGGGGCCGGCGCCGCCCATGGGAATCCAACGGATGTCGCCCGGATCCAATCCAGCCGCTTTCAGCGATCCTGCCAGAGCCAGATGCCAGATCCCGCCGGCGGCAGTTCCGGAAGCGGTCAAGGTTCCCGGATTGGCTTGAACATCTTCCAGCAGCGAAGGGAGATCATTCCAGCGGCTGTCGTCGGACCTGACAAAGATGGCCGCCGGATCTTCGTTGAAGACCATGACCGGCCTAAAGTTCTGCCATGAGATTTCCGTCAGGTCGCGCCAGTGAAGCATATTGAGTTCCACGGTCATCGTGGTCAGCGTGTAGCCGTCGGCCCTGGCCTGCGCTCCGCGGCTGTGCCCGGTAACGCCCGCTCCGCCCGTAGCGTTGATAACATTGACGGGCACACCCAGCTCCTGCTCCAGAAAAACCGCAATTTGCCTGGATACCGTATCGGTTCCGCCGCCCACGGCCCAGGGGCAAATCAACAGAATAGGTCGGCTGGGATACTCATCGTTGGTCTGGCATGCTCCGAGCAGCAGCAAGATAGCTGCCAGTGAGATCGATAATCGCATTGAGTTTCAAGTTCCAAGTTTCAAGTTCCAAGCTCCAAGTTCCAAGTTGGAACTTGAAACTTGGAACTCGCAAAATCACTCCGCCAGCGTGCGGGCACCTAACTGATTGTCGAGGAGCAACAGAGCAGTGCCGTCCTGTTGGACGAGCTTCAGGCGTTCGACTATGTCGGTGGCGGTCTTCTCCTCTTCAACCTGCTCGCGAATGAACCACTGCAGCTCGATTTCAGTGGCGTGCTCTTTTTCCCTCAAGGCCAGTTCGTAGAGCTCATTGATCTTCTCGGTGACTTTCTGCTCGTGCCGTAGCGACTGTTCGAACATATCCAACATGGACTTGAAATCCGAAGGTGGCTTATCGATAGCGTGGAGAACCACGTGCGCTCCGCGGTTACACATGTAATCCAGCAGCTTCAAGGCGTGTGCCAGCTCTTCCTGGCTCTGCAGGCGCATCCAGTGCGCAAATCCGCTCAGGTTCTGAGCTGCACACCAGGCTGACATGGATAGGTAAAGATAACTGGCGTAGTACTCGTCTTTAATTTGCTCGTTCAAAGCATCCTGGATTTTCTTGTCCAGCATTGATTGTCCTCCTGTCTTAAAGGGACCCTTCCCTCTTACGCGCGGCCACCCGCCACCCGACACCTATTATCTCTTGCGCGCAGCGGCTGCAAATTCCCAGGCACGCGCGGGATCCACCGGTTCCTCGACACGGCCGTCGTACTTGATCGCGGTTCCCACAATCACCCCCTCAGCAACCCGCCAGATTTTACCCACATTGGAAGCCGTCACGCCACTACCTACGAAGAGGGGACGGTCGGGAACAGCTTCGCTTACAGTTTGAAGATCTTCCGCCGATGCCGCCTGTCCGGTAGCTGCTCCGGTGATGATCAGACCATCAGCCAGGCCGCGGTAAGCGGTCTCCTGAGCTGCCTGAGCCAGGTCGAAATCGGCTGCCAGCGGAAAAGAGTGCTTTACGGCAATATCGGCCAGAAATGCCACCTGAGGAGCGAGGGTCTGCCGCTCGCGAAGGCTTGCCGCGGCCTCTCCCGTAATCAGGCCCTGGTCAGTCAGGGCGGCGCCCGTATGAATGTTCACCCGAACGAAGTCCAGCTCGGCTGCCGCAGCCACAGCCAGGGCGCCTCTGGCGTCATTGCGCAGAACATTCACGCCCGTGAGAAGCGGCCCTTCCGTAGAAAGTTCAGCGGCAATTCGCGCCATGCAGGTGAGCACGTAAGCAGGCGACGGACCGGACAGAAAAGGAGCGTCGCCAAAGTTTTCGATGATGTAAGCATCAAAGCCGGCTTCAGTGAGGGTCCTCACGTCGGCCCTGGCCCGGTCGATAATGGGCCCCAGCCCCTCCCCCTGATAGCGTGGACTTCCGGGAAGAGGCTGCAGATGCACTACGCCGATCAGGATTTTGCGCTCTCGGAGAACCTGAGTGAACTTGGAGGGGTCAGAGCCTGAATTTTTCATTTTGAGAGATGACTCAAGGGAGAAGAGTCGCAGACCAAGATTAAAAATTCAAGCTCTGAACCCGGTCACTTCCCCGCGCCGGCAAACGCCAGCGCCAGCAGCGTCGTCTGTTCCACAGCGTGGGCCTTGGCCGAACCGGTGGCCGGGCTGGCGCTGGCCGACCTTTTCACCGAGTGCACGCGACGTTCTCCAGCCAGCCGTTCCAATTTGGGAAACACGAAGGAAAGGGCGCCCATATTTGCCGGCTCTTCCTGTACCCAGAGCACTTCGGTGGCCTCGGCATGCCTTTGCAGCTCAGACCTGAGCTCCATCTCGGGAAAAGGATACATTTGGTCTATGAAAACAATAGCCGTGGACGTGTCCTGGCGCTGCGCCCGCTCGGCTCGCAGCTCATGTCCGATTTTGCCCGAACACACCAGCACCCGGTTGGCATCCTTTATCTCTTCGTCCGGAATGACAGTCAGAAAGCGCTCACGCGAAAACTCCTCACGAGCGGATGTGGCTGCCGGATGCCGCAGCATGCTCTTGGGTGTGAAGATTACCAGCGGTTTTCGCCATTTTCGCACAGCCTGCCGGCGCAACAGGTGGAAATACTGGGCGGCCGTTGATGGCTGACAAACCTGAATGTTGTCTTCAGCGGCGAGCTGAAGGAAGCGCTCGATGCGGGCGCTGGAGTGTTCCGGGCCCTGGCCCTCGTGGCCATGCGGCAAACACATCACCACTCCGGAAAGCAGATCCCATTTGTCTTCGGCGGCGCTGATGAACTGGTCGATGATCACCTGGGCGCCGTTGGCAAAGTCTCCGAACTGGGCTTCCCAAATGACCAGCGCATCGGGATAGTCCCGGCTGTAGCCGTATTCAAAACCGAGCACGGCGGCCTCCGAAAGCATGGAATCGTACACTTCGAAATTCGCCTGGTCTTCGTCCAGATGGCACAGAGGGATATACTCCTCCTCTGTCTCAATATCGATGAGGACCGAGTGGCGCTGGTTGAAGGTGCCGCGCCGGCTGTCCTGTCCGCTCAGGCGCACCGGCACACCCTGCAGCAAAAGCGAGCCGAAAGCCAGCGACTCTGACATTCCGAAATCGACGGGACGCTCTCCTCTGCCCATCTCCAGTCTGTGCTCCAGAAGTTTCTTGACCTTTGGATGGACGGCAAAATCCTCGGGGTAGCTGTTCAGCTTATCCGAGACCTCTTGCAGTTCCTCCTTGGAAATCCCCGTATTCACTTCATAAGAAGGATCGTAGCGACCGCCTTTAAAATCGGACCAGTAGGCCGGCAATTGGCGCAGCACCGGCATCTGATCGGTCTCTTTGGCCTTTCGTTGCCCCTCTTCGAATTCGGAGCGAATCTCTTCGAGAAGGTTCCCGGTCTGTGCGCCGATCTGTTCGGCATAGGATTCCCACAAAGCCGGCCGTTCTTTGATTTTCTGATAGAGAAGCGGCTGTGTAATGGTGGGGTCGTCTACTTCGCTGTGCCCGTGCTTACGGTATCCGATGAGATCGATGACCACATCGCTCTTAAACTCATAGCGGTACTCCAGGGCCAGGCGCCCCACGCGGACGACCGCGTCTGGCTCTTCTGCGTTGACGTGAAAAATCGGCACCGAGATCCTCTTGGCCACATCGGACGCAAAGCGCGAGGAGTGTAAATCCTGAGGTTCGGTCGTGAAACCGATCATATTGTTGACAATGACGTGGATGGCGCCGCCTACCGAATAGCCCCTCAATTCGGCAAAGTTGAGCGTTTCAGCCAGAATTCCCTGTCCGGCAAAGGCAGCATCTCCATGCAGCAGAATCGGCAAAATCTTAGCCTGACCATCGTCGCCCAAATGCGCCTGCTTGGCGCGGACTCTGCCCAATGCCACCGGATCAACCGCCTCCAGGTGGCTGGGATTGGAGACGAGGTGTATGCGAATCTTTTGATTGTTGCGGGCGATGTAATCTCCCGTGGCGCCCAGATGGTACTTGACGTCTCCGCCACCCAGCACACTCTTAGGATTCACGTCTTCGAACCCGACGAAGACTTCGTGCGGCCAGCGGCCCACAGTGTGAACCATCACGTTGAGCCTTCCGCGGTGGCTCATCGCCAGGACTACCTGCCGGCAGTCCCGCGTGGCCGCGCCTTCCAGCATCTCCTCCAGCAGCGGCAGGAGAGCGATGGCGCCTTCCAGCGAAAAACGCTTTGAACCGATATAGCGGGCCTGCAAAACCTGCTCGAAAAGCTCTCCCCGGATGAGGAGATCCAGGATGCGCTCGCGATCCGGCTGGCTCGGATCGCCCTCCATTTTTTCCTCAATCCAACGGCGGCGCTCGGGGCTGAGAATGTGCATGAACTCAACGCCGACTGGGCCGGAATAGAAGCGTCGGAAAGACTCAGCCACTTCGCCGCTGACGTCCAGATCCGGGTAAGACAACGGGGTCAGCCGCCCCAGAGGGTCCAGTTGGGCCTGCAGGTAACCCCACCTGCGAAAACTGTCCCGGATTTTCTCCTCTGTCCGGCTGCTAACCCTCTCGTCAGTCTCAAGCTTCATCGTGTCCAAGTATACCGTGGAAGCCCTGTCTGTGCGCGGGTCAAAGAGGGTATCGCAACGGGCGCTCCCTACACATATTGACATTCACAAGAGTTGCGCGATTATCTATAGAATAACCAAAGAATAACAAAGGAACAAAAGAACCAAGGAACTATGAGAAAACTTTACATTACCTCGCTTCTCGTCCTGTTTCTCCTCGTCTTGACCGGTGTTGGGGAAACGGAAAAACGTCTACTTTACGTGGCTACGCCCGGAATTCGCAATTATCTGGAGTATGGGGGGCACGGCCTTTTGGTCTACGACATCGATCAGGGACATCAACTCCTGCGGCGGATCCCGATGGGTGGGCTGGATGAGAATGGGCGTCCCATGAATGTCAAAGGCATTTGCGCCAGCGCCAAGACGGGCCGCCTCTACGTGAGCACCATCAGGACGCTGATGTGCTTTGACCTGACCACCGACACAATGTTGTGGGAAAAAGAATATGAGGGAGGATGCGACCGGATGTCCATTTCTCCCGACGGAACGATCATTTATGTCCCTTCCTTTGAAAAGGACCATTGGAACGTGGTGGACGCGATTTCGGGGGATGTGATCGCGAAAGTGGTTCCGAAATCGCGCGCGCACAACACCATTTACGGTCCCGACGCCAGTGAAGTTTATATGGCGGGTCTGGGATCGCCGCTGCTCTCGGTGGCGGATACCGGCACTCACACCATCAAAAAACAGGTGGGACCCTTCAGCGCCAGCATCCGGCCGTTTACCATTAACGGAAGTCAAACTCTGTGCTTCGTCAACGTCAATGAGTTGCTAGGATTTGAGATAGGCGACTTGAAAACGGGCCAGAAGCTGCACCGGGTCGAAGTGCAGGGATACGAACAGGGTCCTGTCAAGCGGCATGGCTGCCCCAGCCACGGGATCGCGCTGACGCCCGGCGAGGAGGAAATTTGGCTCACTGACGCCGCCAACACCCGGCTCCACATTTTCGATGCCACCGTGATGCCTCCCCGGCAGATCACCTCCATCGAGGTTCGCGACCAGCCGGGATGGGTGACCTTCAGCATCGACGGAACCCTGGCCTACCCTTCAACAGGTGACGTAATCGACACCAAAACCCGAATAGTGGTCGCCACTCTGCAGGATGAAGACGGTCACGACGTGCAAAGCGAAAAGCTGCTCGAAGTCGACTTCTCCGGCCCAAGGCCCATCCGCAGCGGCGACCAATTCGGCATCGGCGCAGGAGGAAATTGAGAGACGGTCACTTTTTTCCGGGGACCAAAAAAGGTGACTGTCCCTCAATTTCCACGCGGAAGCGCCAGGGGAGGCTTTTCCAGGGGTCGGGAACGTTTTTGAGGCCCATTCGGGGGCTGGTGATTACGTTTTGGCCTGGGACCAGGCCATCGGCTTCAACGAACAAGCGGGATGAGTCGGCGCAAAGGTCGTGGCCGTCGAAACGGCGGTCGATGGCGAAAGCCCGGCACAGCTTGGCCGGTCCATCAGCTAGGACACTGAGGAGGTGGCCCTGGCGCCGCGCCTGCATCCTTTCCACCCCTTCCAGCGGAATTGCCGCCCGAATCAAGACTGCCGCCCCAAAGCCTTCCGGCTCGGTGACGAAATTGAGCATCCAGTGCATCCCATAGGTGAAGTAGACGTAGGCGTGTCCGGGCGGCCCCCACATAGAAGCGTTGCGCACGGTACGCCCGGCGCGGGCGTGGCATCCGAGATCGCCGGGACCTATGTAAGCTTCCGTTTCGACGATGATCCCCGAAAGCCGTGTTCCGTCATCTTCGATTCGCACCAGCCGGCTTCCCACCAGGTCTCGAGCCACTTTGAGCGTCGTCCGGTCAAAAAATTCACGCTTGAGCATCAGGGGGTCACAGCCTGCTCTGGTTGGCTATCGGCAAGAGACTGCCCGGATTGCATCGGAAAAAGACATAGGGCCGACGTAAATGCCCACTGGCGGAGCTTTCTAAGCCAAAGAGGCCACGTTTTCAACATCGATGTCTCTCTCTGTCGCTAGAATCTCCACGATCAGATTCCATTGAAATAGTATTGCTGCCTCTGAAATAATGGCGCTGGTCTGGACGATGGCCAATCAAAAGTACGACCTAATTGTAATCGGATCCGGGCCTGCGGGCGAGAAGGGCGCCGCTCAAGCTGCCTATTTCGGAAAACGGGTGGCTCTAATAGAGAAGCAGCCGGTCTTGGGGGGAGCGGCCGCCAATACCGGGACCATTCCTTCCAAGACCCTGCGAGAGACTGCTCTGTATCTGTCGGGATTTCGGCACCGAGGTCTCTACGGCATCGACTTATCGCTGAAAAAAGAGCTCTCGGTCTCCGACCTGATGTATCGAGAGCGAATCGTCCGGGAAACTGAACGCTCCAGAATTGCAGAGAATCTAAAAAGGCATCGGGTCGATCTTTACATCGGCACTGCGTCATTCGTTGACGGCCATACCATTTCGGTGCGCCCCGAAAATGCGCCGGAAGTGCGGATTGAAGGAGAAGTCATCCTCATCGCCACCGGCTCCTACCCTTATCGTCCTCCTCAGTTCCCTTTCCACGATCCGCGGGTTTACGATTCAGACACTATCCTGACCCTGCGCAGCATGCCTCGCACGGTGCTCACAGCAGGAGCGGGAGTGATCGGCTCAGAATATGCCTGCATCTTTTCAGCTCTCGGGATTGACGTCACGCTGGTGGACGGCCGGCCGGAACTATTGCCCTTCCTTGACGCCCAGGTCTCCTCTTGCCTGAAGTCCAGCATGGAGGCGGCGGGAGTGTGCACGATGATGCCCGACCAGGTTGAGACAGTGGCACCGACCCCCGAGTATGTTGAAGTTCAACTGCAGTCAGGCAGCCGTGTTCGCGTGGATGCGATCCTGGTGGCTGCCGGTCGAAATGGAAACACGCAGGCGCTGGGGCTGGACAAAATCGGTGTTGAAACCGGTAAACGGGGGCACGTCGAAGTCAATGAGCGATACCAGACCAGTCTTCCTCACGTTTACGCCGCCGGTGACGTCATCGGCTTCCCTGCCCTGGCCTCCACTTCCATGGAGCAGGCCAGGATTGCCATGGTCCACGCCTTTGACCTGAAATACAAAACCGACCTGACCCACATACTTCCGCTGGGGATCTATACGATCCCCGAGTGCTCCGCAGCCGGGGAGACCGAACAAAGCGCAAAGGAAAAGAACATACCGTATGTAGTCGGAAAGACTTTTTATGAGACCAATGCGCGGGGGCAGATCATTGGGGAGCAGGGCGCTTTTCTTAAATTAATTTTCCAACGGGAAGATCTGAAGGTTATCGGCGTTCATGTGATTGGTGAGCAGGCCACCGATCTTGTCCATGTGGGGCTTACGGCTATGTTGATGGGTGCGGGCGCCGATGTTTTTATCAACACCTGTTATAACTTTCCTACCCTGGGTGAAATGTACAAGTATGCGACTTACGACGCCCTGGGAAAGAAGGCGCAGTCGGCCTGACTCATGCAGAATGATTTCAAGCTTCGGCTGAAATTCTGGGGAGTTCGCGGCTCTACTCCAACTCCGCAACTGGAAAATCTAGGCTATGGAGGGAATACCTCCTGTCTGGAAGTTCGCAGCGCCGGCGGCGAGCTACTGATTTTGGACGGTGGAACCGGTATCCGCAACCTGGGGCGCTCGCTGGTAGAAGAAGCTGCCCGGTCAGATCTTTCGATCCATATGCTGCTCACGCACTTCCACTGGGATCACATTCAGGGCATTCCGTTTTTCGCCCCGCTTTATTTCCCTAGAAACAGCGTCACATTTTACGCCTTCGGGGACAGCGGCGGACCCGAAAAGATGCTGGCGGGCCAAATGCAGTCGCCGTATTTCCCGGTCGATTTGCATCGTGCACCGGCCAACAAGGAATTTGTTGTGATTGATAGAACTCCACTCAAGTTCGGAGACCTCTCGGTTTACCCCTTCCCACTCAATCACCCCCAAGGCGCTTTCGGTTACCGATTCGAATGCGAGGGGGCAAGTGCGGTTTATGCCACGGACCTGGAACATGGGCACGAAGAGCTGGACAAAGTTTTGAGAGAACACGCACAAAACGCTGACATTCTGATCTACGATGCCCAATACACGCCCGAGGAGTACGAGTCGCACAAAGGCTGGGGACACAGCACCTGGTCAGAGGGAGCCCGCGTGGCCCGGGAGTCGAAAGTGGAGGAGCTTATCCTCTTCCACCACGACCCCGGGCATGACGATCGAATGTGCTTCGAAATCATCGAGAAGGCTCAAGGCCACTTCCCCAGAACTCTGGCGGCGAAGGAACTCTGGACCGTACACTTATAACTTAGTACTTCATTGTTTGGGATTTGATGCTTGAGATTTGGGGCTTTAACCCGGCGGGATTAGCGGCTTAGGCCGAAAAAGCTTTGGACCCGCTTGAGGAAACTTTCCTCGGCATGCTGCGGGACTTGAACTGCTGCCAGCTCGGCGGATCTGGTCTCCAACTCGCTTCTGCGCTCAGCCATCAGACTGCTGATGCGTATCACGATTTCCGGATCATCGAGGAGAACTTCGCGGAACGTTTCTTTGCGCAAGATAAAGGCTTCTACATCGTTTATAGCCTGCACAGTCGCCGAACGGTTCTCTCCGGTCAAAAGAGCCATTTCTCCGAAATATTGCCCTTCGCCTAAGATCGCCAACTGGTCAACAGCGCCGTCCATTTCCAGGATCACCCTTACCTGGCCACGACGGATAAAATACATCGAATCGCCCTTGTCTCCCTGTTGTACAATCCTCTCTCCACTGGCAAAAGTAATCGTTTCCAAACGCTGCGCGATCTGCTTGTGTATCTCTGAGTCCAGGGAGGCGAAAAGCTCCACCCTCTCCACGAAGTCCATGCGGCGATTGAGTTCCACCTCGGACCCGGCCTTGAGTGATTCGCCATCGGAGTGCAGCCGGACGTCCCGGATTGGAAACGGAATCTTCATCCCCGCGCGCTCCAGACGGTAATAGAGCAAAGTCGTGAACTGGTCCATGACGGCCTCGCTGCGGGCAAAATCGTCGATCCAGAAGCGGCAGCGATAGTTAATCGAAAAATCGCTGTATTCATCAAGGAGGACGTCCGGAGCAGGATCCGTCAAAATCTCCGGAATATCGGACATCGTCTGCAGGACCACCTGTTTCAGCTTATTAGGATGGATCTCATAACCAAAGCCGATCCTCTTCTCCACTCTCATTATCCGGGAAGGATTAGTGAAGTTGACGATTGTATCCTTGGAAATGATTGTATTCGGAACGATATGGAAGTTGCCGGAACGGGTGCGAATTTTGGTGGCTCGCCAGGTAACCTCCGTGACGCGGCCTTCCAGTTGAGCGATCCTTACCCAGTCACCCACGAAGAAAGGTTTTTCGATCTGCAGCGCCAATCCGGAAAAGAGATTGCCCAGAGTATCCTGGAGGGCAAGACCAATGACCAGCGCTCCGACAGCCGAGGTGGTTAGAAACTTCTCCGGCGCCCAGTAAGCGGCGATCAGAGCAAAAGTCCCAATCACAATCGCATCCTGAACGATGGATGGATACTTCTCAGACACGGAAGCGCCTTTGAAGCGGTTGAAAACGAGCACCACAGCCGCGATGATGACTGCCAGGAGGATGATGAGCCCTTCCAGATCCTCCACCTTCTGCTGGCCGCTGCCAGGAGCCGGCTCAACGGTCGGCTGGCCGCTATAGTAATAGACCAGGCCCATCACGGCCGCTGCACAGAGAAAAAAGAGGCTGAGCCCCAGCCTCTTTTTAATCCATGGATTGGTCGTGAGCCCTCTCAGCAGCAGAAAGATTAGACCAGCCAAAACCGGTCCCAGAATAAAGAAGAGCGCGAACGAACTGATCACCACTCAGCCAAGCCTCCCCGTTCCTTGAACTTCTTCAGCTCGTCGGGAGTAATTTCGAGGCTGACTACCTCAGGGTTCCCGGATTCCTCCATTCCGAATTCCGTTTCGACTCCTCGCGCCGCGGCTGAGCCAGTGACTTGGGCGCTTTTTTTCCCGCCTGAACTGCCTCCTGTCAATCCTGAGATCTCTGATTTCATTCTATAAAATATGACATTCCATTATAGTCCTCTTTTAGGTCCGACTTTCCCTGGCCTGGGTTGGCCTGGCCGTGATTATGGGCAGGTACCTGGTTATTGCTCTGGATTCCGATTGAACTTGAAGTAAGGCAGCCGTACGCCCCGTATAAAGATCTGGTCGGCCCGGATGGACGGGGTGGCCTCAAAACCTTCGGATCCGGCTGCGGCCACCACGTCGTCCTGCTCGACCCCGTCACCGCTGATCCCCAGTCCGCCGATTAGCTCTCTGTCTCTGTAAAGCGGCGCGCTTCCCGGGAAGAATACGACGCTATTGATGTTGGCAGGATTCTGATCGTCCAACCCCTGCGAGCAGGGATTGGCAAAATCGCGCAGATAGAGGTCAAAGAACGGTCCCGGCGCTGTGCCGTCAATTCCGGGAGGATAGAAGGGCTGCGCTCCGAAGCTGATGGTGCGATTAGTTACAGCAGTGCCCGGAGGGACTTCCGGCAAATCCTGGGGGTGGAGTCTCTGGCTGCTGAAATATACGACATTACGGGACTTGGCCACGGCGACATCGATACTGAAGACAGTCGCATCTGCCATCCGGTAGAGCGCTAAAAGATTTCCCTCCAGATCGGAGACCGCGATGGCCATCCGCGCCCGGCTGCCCAGTGGAAGGCGAATGGCGGCCCGAGTTCGGTCGGCCTGCGCGATGGACTGCTCGACAATGCGCTGGACTTCTTCAGCCGACAGTTCGGGACTGCTCCCTGGATTTTCCGGACCTCCCACCAGCCAGCCGGCGGGCATCGTACTTCCCTCTCGGGGCGCAACCAGATAGCCTCCCGCAATCACTCCGGCGGAGGTCCCTGCCGGTTGAGTGGTCTGGCGAACAAAAGGAAGACGGACGCCGTCCAGAAAGACGGCTCCGGGTGGCGGGACGCAGGGAAGCGGTCCGAATCCCGGGCCGCCCGAGAGGCTTCCTGCCAGCGCGGCATACTCGGCGTGATCCGGGGGAACTCCAAAAACCCCGATGCCCCCGACCACCTGACAATCTTTGAAGAGCGGAATACCCCCTCCGTGGACCTGCTCCGGTTTCAGATCGAAAAGCTCCTCTTCCGGGATCTCTATGAGACGGCCATTTTCAAGTCGGCCCGAAAATTTTCCGGTGCTGACGCCCGGCCCGCAGCCGCTCTGATCGAACGCATCACAGGGAAGTTCAGGACCCTGTGCCAGTCCCTCCTCTCTCAAAAAGGCCGCCAGCGAGCGGGCTCGAGGTACGAATTTCCCGGTGTTGAATTCTGTATTGAAGGAGCAGCCTCGATTGGTATTTTCAATACCATAGAGAGCTCCGTTGGGCTGAAAAGGGATTCCAGGGGGAAAGTGAATCTGGCTAATAAAGCGCACGGTTCGGGAAGAGAGGGGAGCTTGATTATTGCTGAAAAAGGCGCCCGTGCGGGCCAGTGAAAGCGCCCGCTCGGCTATCTCCAGCGTCGCCTCAGGTTTTTGCCAGACCGCCAGAACGTTTCCCGCCCGATCCACGACCACGACTGAATAGGTATTGGAATCCAGAGCGGTCACTGCAGCGCTCACCACAGCATCTACCTGCGCGCTGGTTAATGAGCCTGGATCGAAGTCGGTTGCCTGCTCCAGCGTCTGTCTTCCCGGCAGCGAAGACCGGCGTTTGAGAAACTCGTAAAGCTTTGACACCTGCAGAGTGAAATCCTGAGCCAAGGTGGGCGCAGCAACCAGAATACAGAGAGCAAGGACAAGCGAAAGACGGCTCACAGCAGGCGAATTATCACAGAAGATGTGCTTGGCAGCAAGGTGGACTCCTGATGAAGTCGTTTATTTCCTGCGGCTGTGCTAAGTACATGGGTTCATGAATTCAGTCACGTGTTTTTAGCCAGTAGAGTAGAGGAGGGCGGGTCTGAGTAAGGCGTCGCCCGGGTTTGACCCAGGGATAGCTAATAAGGTATTAAAAAAGTATGAATACGAATGTAAAGAGCAGCATTACATTGCCCGCAGACGATCTCCGCCGAGTCAAGCGCTTGAAGGAGCGCCTGCAGCTGAAGAGCAACGTGGCTGTGGTTCGTGAGGGACTCCGAGTGCTGGAGGAAAAGAGCGACCGCGAGGCTTTAGGGCAAGAATTCCGCAAGGCCTCGTTGGCGACACGGCAGGCCCTGTTTGAAGAGCTGGAAGAGCTCGATCATCTCGCCAGTGAGGGGCTGAATTCCGCGTGAAGATAGAACACGGGCGCCTCTACCTGGCCGATCTTAATCCGCGCTTTGGAACGGAACCGGGAAAAATGCGGCTGGTCCTCGTGATTCAATCCGATCTTCTCAATGAAACAGGTCATCCCTCGACGTGGATTGTCCCCTGCACCACATGGCTCGCCGGTGGGAACGCACTGCGTGTGGTTCTCCCCAAAGGAATTGCGGCCAATGACAAGGAATGCGAGGTGATGGTCGATCAGAGCCGTGTCATCGACAATCGCCGAATCGGCAAGCCGCTTAGCTTCCTTCCAACTCTCCTCTTGTGCGAAGTTAAAGAGAAGATGCGGCGGGCAGGCGACCTCTAAGGATTCGCGCACAGGCCACCTGGATGAGTTGCCCGCGCAGCGCCATGGCAAGGGCCGGCCAGAGACCGCAGCTACGTCTTGAACGAGCACGTTTGACACATTTCAGTCAAATAGATCTGCCAGGCTCTGTGAAATCCGTGGCCCATCTATGTTGGTGTATTTGTGAAATCGTGTGCTAAGTTATTGGGCATTCATGCCAAAAGCTTTTCCTCCAGTCGGCCGAAATGCGGCTTTTCTCCTGTCCATGACCGCCTTATTGGCGCTTTTGGCCATGGATGCGCTGGGGGCGAGTTTTCAGATCCGCCGCCCTCCTCCCGCGCAGCCAGGGAATAGCGCCGAGATTCATGGGCTTGTAAGTGCCGAAGCGGGAACGCCGATTGCCGGTGCGGTCGTCACTGTAATGCATCAGGAGAGCGGAGAAAGGTCGGGAGTCGTCACCGGACCGGACGGCCTGTATTTGATTGCAAGCCTTGCGCCGGGGATGTACGAGTTGACAGTCGAGCGTGAACCTTTCGGCTCAGCGTCACTCCCAGAGGTCGCATTGGAGGCAGGAGAGCGATTGGAGATCAATCTGCAACTAAAACCATCCGGTTCAGAGATTCTCCAGAGAAGACTGCGCCGGCCCGGTGAAGACGCTTCCCCGGCGGGAGAGCTGGAATCGGAGCTCCCGGAAGCTCCTGTCCCTTCACCGGCTATTCGCAGGCCTGGTGAACCGGCAGAGCCATCTCAAAGGCCGACCGATGCAGTCACGGCAAGACCACCGGAATTCGAGCCGCTGGGGCATGCGGGAGCGGCCCATCAGACCTCGAATGTGCCCGCCACGGAAGATTTCATTCCCATCTCCGACCGCTGGCGAATAGGCCTGCCTCCATGGGATCGCTATGCCCCATATGGAGGAGATTATCCCTATGTCCGCGGAAGAACTCTGGATCCCTACAACCAGAACGTCCTGAAGGGCGATTATCCGATCTTGGGCGATGACTGGTTCGTAGTATTATCTGCTACCAGCGACACCATTGCAGAATACCGGCGCGTGCCCACCGTGGGTCCTCCCAGCGCGGCCCGCCCCAACGAGCCGGCTTTCTTCAGCCGGGGCGACCAGTTTCAGTTTTTCGAAAACATCATTTTTACCGCCGAGCTGTTTCGAGGCTACACCTCCTTCAAGCCTTTTGACCTGCAGTTTCGCGTCACGCCGGCTTTTAGCGCCAATTTTCTGCAGGCCCGGGAAACGGGCCTCGTCAATATCGATGTTAGAAGAGGCACCACGCGCTGGGATTACCACCCCGCGCTGCAGGAAGCGTTTGCAGAAATCCGGCTGGCTGAAACCAGCCCCTTCTTCGACTTCGTTTCCGTGAGGGTGGGAACCCAGTTCTTTAACAGCGATTTCCGCGGATTTATTTTCTTTGACAATCAGCCGGGGCTTCGTCTTTTCGGCAACCTCAAAGCCAACAAGCATCAGTACAACCTTGGGTACTTCTATCTTCTCGAGAAGGACACCAACAGCCTGCTGAATAAATTCGAGGAACGGCGGCAGGAGGTTTTCGTCGCCAATTACTACATCCAGGACTTCGTAAAGCTCGGCTACACAACCGAATTCAGCGTGCATGTCAATCACGACAAGCCCGATTTTCACATGGACAACAACGGTTTCCTGGTCCGGCCGGCCCAGGTCGGAAACGTCGTCCCCAAGAGCGTGAACGCAGTTTACCTGGGGTGGAGCGGAGACGGCCACTTCCGCACCCTGAACATCAATCATGCTTTTTACCAGGTGCTCGGCCAGGAAAAGCCCAATCAAATCGCGGGCGATGTTTTCGGCCCCAGGGACACGGATATCAACGCGCACATGGTTGCCCTCGAGCTTTCCGTCGATCGGGATTGGAAGCGCTATAAGGGCTCGTTTTTTTATGCCTCGGGAGACGATAACATTTCGGATGGCCGCGCTCGCGGATTTGACACCATTGTGGACAATATGAACTTCGCGGGTGGGCCGCTGAGCCTGTGGAATCGGCAGAGCGTCCGGCTAACCGGAACCGCCGTTGGCCTGATGCCTCGATTCAGCCTTCTTCCCAGCCTGCGCAGCGCCAAAGAGGAAGGCCAGGCCAACTTTGTCAATCCGGGTTTGCTGCTCTTCAATGCGGGTATGGATGCAGAGCTGACTCCCAGGCTGAGGACCTCGATCAACGCCAATCTGATGTGGTTCTCTCACACGGAGGTGCTGGAGGCGCTGCTCTTTCAGTCCGAGATCGGGCGCTTTATAGGTACGGACGTCAGTCTGGGAGCCAGATGGCGCCCCTTTCTAAATAACAACATTATTGTGAACCTGGGCGTGGCCGGACTGATCCCGGGAGGCGGTTTCAAGGACGTTTATAGTTCTAAGGCGCTTTTATCGACGTTTCTGGATTTGAGATTGACGTACTGAGCGGTTGTTGGTTTCTTAGTTTCTTGGTTTCGGTGCCCTATGAGAAAAGTAGCAGCTTTGATGATGCTGACCTCGGCGGCAGTGCTGGCAGGGTTTTACCCCAGCGCCGAGCGACTCGAGGGAGAGTCCTGGACGGAGCAGCCGTATAAAACCTGGGATGAGATTCGCCAGCCTGTCGATGTGTCAAAAACGCTGCTTTCGCAGCCGCCCGAAGAGGCGCAGCGTAAGAGCGCCGGTTGTATCTCCGCCGGCTGCCACACCAGTGTGGAGCCCATGCATGTTTCCGAAAGTGTGCGCCTGGGCTGCACCGACTGTCACGGTGGAAATGCGGATGCGATAGAAAAGGCCAGGGCGCACGTGCTCCCCACAAATACGGAAGTCTTCGGTTCCAGCGCCAATCCGGTCCGCGCTTACACGGCCTGGCTGCGTGAGAGTCCGGAGTTCGTACGTTTCGTGAATCCGGGAGACTTGAGAGTGCTGGATCAAACCTGTGGGACGGCCGGTTGTCATCAGGACATTTCCTTTAAGGTCCGTAAGAGCATGATGACCCATGGAGGAATGCTCTGGGGCGCAGCACTTTATAACAATGGAGCCTACCCGCTCAAAGACACTCCTTTCGGCGAGAGTTATGCCATTGACGGGACTCCTCAGCGCATCCAGACGATTCCCCCTCCGACTCCGCAGGAAACCCACGATCAGGGGATAATTCCTTATCTGGATCCCCTGGCCCAATGGGGGATCTCCCAACCCGGAAATGTACTGCGCGTCTTCGAACGAGGGGGCAAGGAATTGATCGAGATCGGGATTCCGGATATCGAGGCGGAGGCCGGTCTTCCGGATAAGGGACTGAGCATCCGCGGGTTCGGCACTTTAAATCGCACCGATCCTGTCGTTCTCGGGCTGCAGAAGACTCGGCTCATGGATCCGCTCCTGCATATGCCTGGGACGAACGACCATCCGGGAGATTACCGGGCCAGTGGCTGCACGGCCTGTCACGTGGTCTATGCCAACGATCGGTCGCCCGCCCATTCGGGACCCTATGCCCGGTTTGGAAACGGCGGGATGTCGGTGACATCCGATCCCACAATTCCCAGGGATGAAGCCGGGCACCCCATACGCCACCGGCTCACTCGCTCCATTCCCTCCAGTCAATGCATGGTTTGCCACATGCACCCGGGTACCAACATGCTGACCACCTATTTCGGTTACACGTGGTGGGACAATGAGACTGACGGCAATCACATGTATCCGGTGCACGAGAGGAACCTGTCCGCTGAAGAGATCGATCGAATCGAAAGGGCGAATCCCGAGGGTTCGGCCGTCAAAGGTCTTTGGTCTGACCCGGAGTTTCTCAAGAATCTGACTGACCTGAATCCCCGCCTCAAGCACGTTCAATTTGCCGACTTCCATGGCCACGGGTGGGTGTACCGGGCCGTTTTCAAGCGGGATCGAAAAGGCAATCTCCTGGACAGTGAAGGCCGGATCGTCTCCTTTGATGATCCCGGCAAGTTCGAGAAAGCCGTGCATCTGAAGGACATCCATCTGGAAAAAGGCATGCACTGTGTGGATTGCCATTTCGAGCAGGATGTGCACGGCAGCGGCAAGCTTTACAATGAACCCAGAGCAGCCATTGAGATCGACTGCATCGACTGCCACGGCAGCATTTACGAGCGGGCCAGTCTAAAGACCAGCAGTTTTGCCGCGCCTCCGGGAGGTCACGATCTGAGCGTTCTTCGGACCCCCTGGGGACGCAAGCGCTTCGAGGTGCAGGCCGAGAAGATAATCCAGCGGTCCATGGTGGTCGAAGATCTGGAGTGGGAGATCGACCAGGTCCTGGATACGATCTCGCCGCAATCGCCCTCCTACAATGAAAAATCCCGCCGGGCAAAAACGCTGCAAAAGGATGGAAAAACCTGGGGCGGCGCACTGGATGAAGATACTCTGGCCCATTCTAATTCCAGCATGACCTGCTACGCCTGCCATTCTTCCTGGATGACGAGTTGCTTTGGCTGCCATCTATCGATGCAGGCAAACAAGATGAAAACGATGCTGCACAATGAGGGGACGATCACACGCAACTGGACTTCCTACAATTATCAGGTGCTGCGCAGCGATGTTTTCATGCTGGGAGTGGATGGGACAGTATCTGCCCACCGGGTCGCTCCGGTACGGTCCAGCAGCGCGGTTGTGGTGAGCTCTCAAACGGGAAACAGAGAGTGGGTTTACCAGACCCAGCAGACCGTGTCCGCCGAAGGATACAGCGGTCAGGCATTCTCGACACACGTCCCTCACACCGTCCGCAGCAGGGAAACCAAGGGCTGCACCGACTGTCATGTGTCCACAGAGAACGACAATAACGCCATCATGGCTCAGCTTCTGCTCCTGGGGACTAACTACACCAATTTTATGGGGCGCTATGTCTACGTGGGAGAAAGAGAGAACGGTTTCGAAGCAGTAGCTATTGCCGAGCGGGAGGAACCCCAGGCGGTCATCGGCAGCTACCTGCACCGATTAGCTTACCCGAGCAAGTATGAAAAGCACGAAGAGGCGCATCACGAGCTGAAAGAGGCTTATCATCACCACGGGAAGGATATTTTGAGCGTGCAGCTTCGGGGCGAATATCTATACACGGCCAACGGACCGGAAGGGCTGGAGATTTTCGACGTGGCCCAGATTGATCACAAAGGCTTTTCCGAGCGGATGGTCACCGCTCCAGTCTCCCCCCTGGGACAGCGCTTCTACGTTCGAAGCAAATACGCGACGGCCGTGGCTTCGCCTTCTACTCTGGCAGTCGATCCCGCGCGCACCCAGCGGCCTGAAAACGACGAGCAGGCGATCGCTCCGATTTATGCTTATATTTTCTTCACCGATAAGTATGAAGGATTGATCCTGGTCAATGCGGCCACGCTTCTGGATGGAGATCCCACCAACAACTTTCTGGAGCGGGCGCTCACCTACAATCCTGATGGACTTCTGGATGGAGCCGTCAATCTGGCCATTGCCGGAAATCACGTTTATGTGACATGCGACCGCGGCCTGGTGATTCTCAATTTCAAGGATCCACTGAAGCCGACCATTACGTCGGTCATTGGAGAGCCTTTCATCAAGAAACCCCGGTCGGTCGCGATTCAGTTCCGTTACGCCTTCCTAGCCGATTCCGAGGGCATCAAGGTCGTCGATGTGACCCTACCCGAAAAATCGCATCCAGTAGAAACAGGAAAATTCTTGCTCGAGGATGCGCGCGACATCTATATCGCCAGAACATACGCTTATATTGCAGCGGGCAAGCAGGGCCTGGTCATCCTGGACGTCGAACGTCCCGAATTTCCGCGCCACTTTCTGACCTATAACGCTGAAGGCGAAATAAACGACGCCTGGCAGGTGAAGCTTGCCATGAGCAACGCCAGCTCGTTCGCTTATATCGCAGACGGCAAGAACGGGCTGCGCGTCCTTCAAATAACCTCACCGGAAAAAACCCCAGGGTTATTTGGCTACAGTCCGGAGCCCTCCCCGGAACTCATCGCCACCTATCACACTCATGGCCCCGCGGTGGCGGTAGCGAAGGGATTAGACCGCGATCGAGCCGTGGACGAGAGCGGAAACCAAATAGCGGTGTTTGGCCGGCGCGGCGCCCGCCCCTTCAACTTCCAGGAAATGCAGCGGCTGTATCTAAAGCAGGGCAAGGTCTACCAGGTAACAGATGAACTGCCCAGGAAATAGAGGGACGTTCAATTTTGCAGGTGAACGTCCCTCTATTTAGTCTCTACAAGACTTGCTGGATTTTGGCGAGTTGGGTGGCGAATTCGGAAGGGCTGTAACGTGAGGTGGATTGGAGCCACTCATAGAGACGCGCGATTTGGGCGTCCAATAGTTCGTTTGTCTTTCCGGTGTTCTCTCTCCAGGACCTGAAAAGAGCATCCACACTCATGGTCGCCTGCTCGGCTGAGCGGATTCCTGATTGTGCGATGTTCTGGGCGTCGCCTGAAATGGCTCTCATGATCTGAAGCGCCATCGGCTCACCCAGGTTTGCGGCCTGCCATTGTGAGATCAGCGAATCCGTCAGATCGGCAAGCTGACGGGCCGTGCGGGCGATCTGGAGCCGGTTATCCGCCGGCTGCTGGAGGTGCTGTTTCAAGTTTTCCACGAGCTGTTCCAACTGTTGTCTTTGTCCGCCCGAAATGGCGGTTACCGCATGGCGAAAGACGATATAGCGCGAAGGATTCCAGGGTGGGATTCCAGCGATGCCCTTATACCCTCGGGCCTGCCGTTCGCTGGGAAGGACGAGGTTATGGTGGCAGGCGAAACATTCGAAATCCGCAAAATCAGGCCAACCCGCCCAGGAGGGCTGTTCCACTCGATGGGCCAACTGCTCCATGGACTCTCGCAGCGACACGGCCTGGCCGATGGCCCAGCGACGCAGGCCCTGCCAATCTCCTTCAGGCTCGTCCCAGTGACGGGGCATCAGGGCGCTAAACGTGTCCAACTCAAAGACCAGGTCGGGATGGCCTGCCGCAATCAGTTGGTGATTGACCGTTTTCTCCTGGTTTCCCAGGTGGCAGGACAGGCAGGTATCGGCGCGCACATCGAAATCTCTAGTGTCGTTCATTCCGGCACTGAGCGACTGCTGATGCGTCCAGTCGCGAGTGGTATGAGGTCCCAGCCATTGGGAGGCGGGTCCGTGACAACTTTCACAACCGACTCCGTCGGAAATCTCAAAGGTGCGCGCCTGGCGCTGCTGCGGCGCATTAGTGGTATGGCAGTCCAGGCACAGTGTTGCCGTGTGCGGCTCAGAAATTCCCAAGTTGCGAGCGATCTGCTGGGAGCGGGGCTCCAACAGCACTGCATAAGCTTTTGCATGCCCATCCTTAGTGGACCAGATTTGGTATTCGTTCTGCTTGATCCGGCCGCCGGTTCTGGGCCACACGCTTCCATGGCAATTACTGGAGGCGCAGGATCCTGCCCCGGTGAAATTCACCTGGTCCTGAGGAGATAAAAGAAGAAATCCGGCCAGCGCGATGGGAAGCAGCATTACCGCCATGGATCAAGGCAAAATATAACCGCCGTACAGGAGTAAGTCAAACTCCAAGATTTCACCCTTACCGGACACGAGAATTGCTATAATCCCGCCTACGAAGTAAACACTTCGAAGTAAACACTTCGTGGCTTTTTTGCATGATCATTCACGAACTACGGACGATTCAGGATCAGTTTGGCTACCTGCCGCGAGAGGAGCTAAAGAGGCTTTCTCAGAAGATCAATGTGCCGCTGTATGAGCTTCATGGAGTGGCCAGTTTCTTTCCCCACTTCCGGCTGGTGCGCCCGCCTGCAGTGGACATCGGCGTCTGCATGGATATGCCCTGCCATCTCCATGGCTGCGCTGGTCTGAAGAAGCAGATCGATCAAGCGGCGCAGGAAAGCAAACTTGACGTGGAGGTGCGGCCGGTCTCCTGTCTGGGACAGTGCGACCGGGCACCGGCCGTAGCTGTAAACGATCATATTTTTGCGCATCAATCCCCTCGGGAGACGCTGGCGGTTGTGACCGCTGCTTTGAAGGGCGCCAAGCTGGAGCATCAATCCTTTGGGGGGGGCGCCAGGCGCCATGCAGCCGATCCATACGACGGCGAGGGCGCGTACGGAGTAGTCAAAGATCTTCTCCAGTCGCAGGATTTCGAAGGCGTGCTGGAAAAGCTGAAATCGGCCAATCTAAGAGGGATGGGCGGAGCGGGCTTCCCTACCGGAGTGAAATGGGAGCTGGTTCGGAAGGCTGAGGGCGATGAGAAATATGTGGTCTGTAATGCCGACGAGAGTGAAGTTGGGACCATCAAAGATCGCGAGATCATGAAGGATCTTCCCCACCTTCTGGTCGAAGGGATGATCATCGCTGGACTGGTCACGGGCGCTCGCAAGGGCATCATCTATATCCGTCACGAATATCATGAGCAGGAAGAAGTACTGCGGGAGGAAATCATTCGAGCCAGGCACGCCCGTCTCGTGGGAGATGGACTCCTGGGCTCGAACCACACCTTCCATCTGGAAATTTTCGTCAGTCCGGGTGGCTACATCTGCGGCGAGGAAAGCGCTCTCTTGGAAGCCCTTGAGGGAAAGCGGGCCCAGCCGCGCAATAAGCCTCCTTTTCCGGTCACTCAGGGCCTTTGGAACAAGCCCACTGTCATTAATAACGTTGAGACGTTCATTTATGTGCCACTGATCCTGAAAAGAGGCCCGGAATGGTTCCAATCCAGAGGGCGGAACGGGATTCCCGGGCTCAAGTTTGTGGGCGTCAGCGGCCACGTGAACAATCCGGGCGTCTTCGAGGTTGCGATGGGGACGCCTATTTCTGAAGTGATTTACGACCATGCCGGAGGAATCAGCCAGGGGAGGCGGATGAAAGCCTTTGCCCCTTCCGGGGCTTCCTCGGGTTTTCTCCCCGCCTCCATGGCGGATGTCCCCATGGATTTCCAGAGCCTGGCTAAAGCCGGTTCAATGATGGGTTCGGGGGCGATAGTAGTGGCTGCTGAAGGGACCTGCCTTCTGGATCTGGCGCTAAATGCCGTCCGCTTCTTTCGCAACGAATCATGCGGAAAGTGTGTTCCCTGCCGGGTGGGCTCGCAAAAGCTGGTTGACATTCTCTTCCGGAT
Organism: Acidobacteriota bacterium; assembly: GCA_050747825.1. Taxonomy (GTDB): domain Bacteria; phylum Acidobacteriota; class UBA6911; order RPQK01; family JBOGJG01; genus JBOGJG01. The sequence continues at coordinate 50,675 of JBOGJG010000300.1, forward strand.
CTCTCAGGAAGGCGGCACAAGAGAAGACCTTGAGGTGATTGAGCGTATGGCCGATACCCTGATGATGACTTCGATTTGTGGTCTGGGTCAGGTGGTCCCCAAGCCGATTACTTCCGTTATCCAGCATTTCCCCGGGGAAATCGAAGATCACATTGTAAATCAGACGTGCCCTTCGGGAGTGTGTTTTAGCGAGAGGAAAACAGGGTGAGCGACGCAGGGAAGATCAATCTGACCATCGACGGAGTGCAGGTCAGCGCCAGCCCCGGCGCCACGATTTGGGAAGCCGCTCGCTCTGCCGGAATCGAAATCCCTGTTCTTTGCCACCAGTCCAATCTCGATCCCGTGGGTGTTTGCCGGGTGTGCGCGGTCGAAGTCCAGGGAGCCCGGGTTTATGCAGCCGCCTGCGTGCGCGCTGTCGAAAACGGGATGGTCGTCTCTACCGGTAATGCGCGATTGGAACAGTCCAGAAAAACGCTGATCGAGCTGCTGCTGTCAGACCATCCGGCTCCCTGTGCCCGCCACCAGAAATTCGGCGATTGCGAGTTGGAAGTCCTGGCCGAAAAGACTGGGGTCACTCAGCCCGCTTTTAACTCGCGGACGGCATCCAAAGGGGCTGACGTTTCCAACCTCAGTATCTCCGTTGACCACAGCGCCTGCATCGTTTGCGATCGCTGTGTGCGGGCTTGCACGGACCTTAAGCACAACAATGTAATCGGCCGTATGGGCAAGGGATATCTCACCAGCATTTCCTTTGATGATGACCGGCCTATGGGGGAGTCGAGCTGCGTCAATTGTGGAGAATGCATGGTTTCCTGTCCCACCGGAGCGCTGACGTCCGGTGAAATGGTGGGGACCAGAATGGATTCCGGCGATGTGCTCAGTCCCGAAGATCTCTTGCGCTATCCCATCTTTGCGGGTATCTCCAGCGCATTTCTGGCACGAAATACCGGAGGCATAGTCAGGCGCCATTATCGAAAAGGCGAAATCATCTGCCGCGAAGGAGAATACGGGTCCACGGCGTTTTATATCCTGCAGGGCCAGGTGGATGTTTTTCTGGGCACCAGTGTCGCCCACGTCGCCAAGCGAAGAGATTCCGGCATGGGTTGGTTCAAGAAGATGACCAGCGTACTGGTGTCCCGTACGGAAGATCCGCGGAGCGGCGAAAAGAGACAGAGCTATATTCCTATTGACGCTCCGGTTGATCTTTCCTACGATCGGCCGGTCGCGCAACTGGGCGAGGGCGACCTGTTCGGGGAGATGACCTGTCTGAACTTCTATCCCCGATCGGCGACGGTGCGCGCTGCTGAAGACTGCATCGTCCTCGAGATGCTGCGCAACGTCCTTCAGATCCTCCAGAAAAACCGCGATTTCCAGGCCCATATGGAAGAGGTCTACAGGAAGCGCGCCCTGGATAATCACCTGCGCAGCGTTCCCATCTTTCAAAACCTCCCGTCGGATTTTCTGGAATATCTAAGAGATCGCGTACAACTGAAGCGGTTTGAGGCAGGAGAGGTCATCTGCCGGCAGGGAGAGCCGGCGGATGCCTTCTATCTGGTGCGGATTGGGCACGTGAAGGTTTCTCAAGCTCGCCCTGGAGGTGAAATGGTCCTGGCTTACCTGGCTAAGGGCCTGTACTTTGGCGAGATTGGTCTTCTGGCGAGAGGCGAGAGGACGGCCACCTGCACGGCGCTCGATCACGTGGAGGTTGTAAAAATCTCGCAGCGGGAATTCGACCAGATGCTGTCGCAATTTCCGGATATTCAGACCGAGCTCCAAAGAGTGGCCGGCCAGCGCCTGGAGTCCAATGAAAAGCAGAGCGAAATGCTGAAGACGGTACCGCTGGATGATTTCCTGTCCCAGGGTTTGATGCAAGCTCAGAATCTCCTTGTTCTGGACCTGGAGAGTTGCGTGCGCTGTGATGATTGCGTGCGCGCCTGTGGCGCCGCTCACGACGGGTTTACCCGCCTGGTTCGCGAGGGCCTTCGCTTCGATAAATACCTGGTGGCTACATCCTGCCGGCAATGTAGAGATCCGCTCTGCATGGTCGGTTGTCCGGTGGGAAGCATACGGCGCCAGGATTCTCTGGAAATCATCATCGAGGATTGGTGTATCGGATGCGGCTTGTGCGCGCAGCAATGCCCTTACGGGAATATCAACCTGCATGAGTTTCCGGTCCGCGAGAGGAACCCGGAAACGGGAGCGTTCGAAACCGTTCTTAAGAAGAAGGCCACAGTCTGTGACCTTTGCACCGATCACAAGGAGCCAAGCTGCGTCTACGCCTGCCCGCACAATGCGGCTCATCGTGTAGACCCCCGGACATTCTTCGATCTGCAGCTCCAGCCGACCGGCTTGGCTTCTAAGGAGCCGAGCTCATCGTGATTATCGATCGAAGCAATAAGCCCTGGATCGTGGCCAGCATCGTCATTTTCCTGGTTTCGGCAGTACTCTACATCCCTTACAGCATCTACGCCATCCCGGCGCCTTCGGGCGGAAGCTGGCCTGGCTTGATTTACGCCTTTCTCGGCACAGGCATGATGCTCTTTGCGCTGCTGCTGGGTTTACGGAAAAAGTACCCAACTCTGCGAGTGGGAAGGCTGCACGCCTGGATGAAAGGACATGTCTGGCTTGGACTCTTGAGCTTTCCCATTATTCTCTTTCACGCGGGATTTGCTCTGGGCGGGCCGCTCACGACGGTGTTAATGGTTTTGTTCGGTATCGTCGTTTTCAGCGGCCTCTTCGGGATCGTTCTTCAGCAGTATATTCCTGGTCTGATGACAGAGCAGATTTCGATGGAAACGATTTTCGAGCAGGTGGATGACATTCTGGCTCAGCTCCGCCAGGAAGCGGATGCATTCGTGCAGGCCGCCTTATCGCGCGAATCCGAAGAGCCTTTTGTCATGGAGGCACTGGGAGGAGGGACCGAGTCTCCACTGGCGCGCAACCGCTACTCGAGTGATCAGTCGGAACTGAGCAGAGGCCGGCGCGTCTTGGACGACTTTTATCAGCGTGAAGTCCGGCCGTTTCTTCACGATCAGGCCGGACCGGACAGCCGATTCGCCTCCGAGCAGAAGTCCAACGTTGTCTTTGAACAGATGCGAAAAGTGCTCCCCGGCTCGTTTCACGAAACACTGGCCTCTCTGGCCGATATCGTGGAAGAGAGACGGCAACTGGCGCGCCAGGTGAAGCTGCATTATCTTCTTCACGGCTGGCTCTTCATACACGTCCCCCTGTCTATGGCGCTGATGGGGCTGGCGGCAGTTCATGCGGTCATAGCACTCAGGTACTGAGCAGATGGCGCGAAAGGGAAAAACCACCAAGCAGCTTGCCAAGCGCATCGACATCAACTACTTCAAGCGGCTGCACCCGTTTCGCCGGAAAAAGCGGTATGCAAGCTATGTGGCCCTGGCACTAGCTGCGGCGTGGCTCATCGCAAGCGCTCTGGTGGGGGACGAAGGCGTTTTCAATCCCGGACCTGTCTCACGCCCCCACGCCTTTATTGAGGAAGACTGCTCCTTTTGCCATACCGGAGCCGAGGAGAACCGCTTTCTTCACCCCGTTACCGATGGGGCCTGCCAGAGCTGCCATGCCGGCCCGCTTCATCACCGCAATCAGGTCTTTGCCGGACATACGGGAAGCCAGCCCTCCTGCGGCAGTTGTCACCAGGAACATCAGGGACGCTCGGCTGACCTGGTTTTTATGCAGGACAAGAACTGCCTGCAGTGCCACCGTTCCCTCCAGGTGGACGAGACACTCGTTGCTGCATCCAGTCCGGATTTGCCTGAATTCCTGGCGCGGCCTCCGCAAGGTTACGCCCGGGCCATCTCCAGCTTCGAGAGTGATCACCCGGAATTCCGTTTCATTCGCGACCAGATGGAAGATCCTGCGCAGATTAAGCTCAATCACCAGGTGCACCTGAGGCCGGACCTGCCCGCTCCCGAAGGTCCGGTTCAACTCGAATGCCAGTCGTGCCATAGAATCGATGCTCAGGGGGCTTATATGGAGCCGGTCAATTTCGAACGGGACTGCCAGTCCTGTCATCCCCTGGCTTTTGACGAACGGATTTTTGAAGAAGCGCCACATGAGGACCCTGAATTTGCGGAGGCTTTTGTCCGCACGGCTTTTTCCAAGTACGCCGGTGAGCATCCTGATGAATGGCGCCGGCCCTCGGACTGGCATCCGGCGCGCAATCTCTCCAGCCTCAGAAGAATGGTCGAAGAGGCTCCTCGAGATCTCCCGGACTGGCTGGAAAGAGAAGTTGGGAAGGCGCGCCAGCTCCTGTTTTCCCAAAAATGCCAGGAGTGCCACGTCATGCAGGACCTGCAGCAGGAGGTCCCTGCAGTTGTCCAGCCTCGCATTCCAGATCGATTCCTCGGCCACAGCCGTTTTGATCACCAGGCACATCGAATGCTCGAGTGTTCGTCCTGCCACGAACAGGCGCTTCAAAGCAGTCGAACCGAAGACATTCTCATTCCCGGCCGGGAGGACTGCCTGCACTGCCACAACACTTCCACTGGAGCCCCGGCTGAGTGTGTAACTTGTCACGCTTATCACTCACAGACCAAAAATTACCAGCCAGGACGTCTCAGGATCAACGATATCGTCGGTGGGTCACAGCAAGGAGAATCACGTGAATGAAAAGCAGCCGTTGAGAGGTCAGAAGGCCCTGGTAACGGGGTCGAGTTCGGGAATAGGTAAGGCCATCGCTAAATCTCTCGCATTTGCAGGAGCTTCGGTCGTAGTAAACTCCCGCAGCCAGCCGGATAAAGGCGCGCGGCTGGCCCAAGAAATTTGCGAGGCAGGAGGAGAGGGCATTCATATCCAGGCCGACGTCGGCCGGGAGGACGAGGTCAAGACTCTCTTTCGCAAAATGCTGGATGAGTTCGGGACGATTGACATTCTCGTCAATAACGCCGGGCTGCAACGCGACGCGAATCTGGTGGATATGACCCTGGAGCAATGGAATACCGTCCTTTCGACCAATCTCACCAGTCAGTTTCTCTGTGCTCGTGAGGCCGTCAAGGAATTCCAGCGCCGGGGTGTTGTCCCTTCGATCTCAAGAGCGGCTGGGAAAATCATCTGTATCAGTTCGGTGCACGAGATCATTCCATGGGCTGGACACAGCAACTATGCGGCTTCAAAGGGGGGTGTGATGCTCTTTATGAAGAGCATCGCCCAGGAACTGGCGCCTCACAAGATCCGCGTCAACAGCATCGCCCCGGGCGCGATTAAGACTCCCATCAATCGGGAGGCCTGGGAGACGCCTGAGGCTGAACGGGCTCTGCTCAAGCTGGTTCCCTATCAGAGGGTTGGAGACCCGGAAGACATCGGCTCAGCGGCGGTCTGGCTGGCTTCCGACGACTCCGACTACGTTACCGGAACCAGCTTGATCGTAGACGGAGGCGCGTGTCTCTATCCCGAATTTGCTCACGGAGGCTGAAGTCAAAACATGACAGCTCAAAAAATGACCGCGGAACACCGGCGCCTGCGAGAAGCCTATTCCGGATTCGTCCAACCCTGGAAAAAATGGGGACCTTACATCAGCGAGCGCTCCTGGGCTACGGTGCGCGAAGATTATAGCCCGCAGGGTGACGCCTGGGGTTTTCTCCCCCACGACATGGCTCGGAGCAAAGCCTATCGCTGGGGCGAAGACGGGATCGGAGGAATTTGCGACCGCTATCAAATCCTGGTGTTCGCCTGGGCTTTTTGGAACGGGCGGGACCCGATCCTGAAGGAGCGACTTTTTGGAGTTACTCCGCATGAAGGGAATCGGGGAGAGGATGTGAAGGAGTATTACTTTTACCTGGACAGCACCCCGACTCACAGCTACATGAAAATGCTGTATAAGTATCCCCAGGCTCCCTTTCCCTACCAGGAGCTGGTCGATGAAAACCGGAAGCGCGGCGGGCGCGGGTTCGAATACGAGCTGCTCGACACCGGAGTGTTCGATGAAGACAGGTACTTTGACATTTTTATCGAGTACGCCAAAGCCGGCCCCGAAGACATCGGTATCCAGCTCGAAGCTTTCAACCGGGGGCCTGAGGATTCCGAGCTGCACATCCTGCCTCACCTCTGGTTCCGCAATACGTGGTCGTGGAACGCTCATTTGAAAGCCCAGCCTGTGATCTCGCCCGGCCCGGCAGACAAGGGCTGGCTGAGCCTGGAAGCGGACGACTCCCCGGCCGAATTACCCGGCAACCTTCCTTTTGAATACCGCCTCGGTCGCCTTTACCTATACGCGCCCGCAGGCGGAGACCTCCTGTTTACCAACAACGAGACAAATTGCGAGCGGCTCTATGGCGTAGCCAGCCGGACACCTAACAACAAGGATGCCTTTCATCGGCATGTCATTTCCTATCAGGACTGCCTGCGGCCGGATCAGACCGGGACCAAGTCCTGCCTGCATTACAAGACCACCATCGCGTCAGGATCCTCAAAAACACTGCGCTTTCGCCTTACCAGGGAGAGCCTCGGCGATCCCCTCGGTGAAGTGGAGAAGATCATTTTGGTTCGAAAGAAGGAGGCGGATGAGTTCTATGATTCCGTCCATCCACCCAGGGCAAACGCTGAAGAGCGGATGATCCAACGCCAGGCCTTGGCCGGCATGCTGTGGAGCAAACAGGCCTATATATTCGATGTCCGCCTCTGGTTCGCCGGAGATACCGAACTCGCACCTCCCCCTCAGGAGCGTCGCCAGATCCGCAATGCCCATTGGCAGCATCTGAACTCGATGCGGGTTCTCTCCATGCCGGACAAATGGGAATACCCCTGGTTCGCCGCCTGGGACCTGGCTTTTCAATGCCTGACGCTGGCCCTGGTAGATCCCGATTTTGCCAAGGAAAACCTCTGGTTCCTCCTTTTTGAACAATTCCAACATCCAAACGGGCAAATCCCGGCTTATGAATGGGAGTTCTCGGACCTGAACCCGCCTGTGCATGCCTGGGCCTGTTGGCGCGTCTATAACATCGAGCGGGAGCGAGCCGGACGCGCCGATCGTGAATTCCTGGAAAAATGCTTTCATAAACTCCTCATCAACTTCGCCTGGTGGGTCAATAAGGTCGATAGCCAGGGCAATAATCTCTTCGAGGGAGGCTTTCTGGGCCTTGACAATATCGCTGTAGTGGACCGCAGCGACCGCCTGCCCGGAGGGGCCGTCCTGGAGCAGTCCGATGGAACAGGGTGGATGGCTTTTTTCTGCCTTTACCTGATGAGAATTGCCCTGGAACTTTCGAAAGAAAACAAGGTATACGAAGGTCTGGCAACCAAGTTTTTTCAACATTACGTCTATATTGCCGCCGCCATGAAGAACATGGGCGGCCGCAACTACCAGTTGTGGGATGAGAAAGATGGCTATTTTTATGACGTCCTCAGGTACCCCAACGGTGAATTTCATCGATTCCGCGTGCGCTCGCTGGTGGGCTTGATCCCCTTGTTTGCTGTAGAAATCCTGGAGGATGAGAAGCTGCGCGGGCATGAGGAGTTCCTGGGAAACATGGACTGGTTTATCCGCAACCGTCCTGATCTGGTTGGACACGCCTGCTATTCCGATCATCGAAACGGCCAATCGCGGCACGTGCTGGCTATCGTGAACGAACATCAGCTCTCACGTATTTTGGAACGACTCCGCGATTGCGGCGAGTTTCTCTCAGAAGCCGGCATTTGCAGCCTTTCCAAGTTTCACAAAGATCACCCCTTTGTCTGGGAAGGCAAAGAGGTTCGCTACGAACCGGCCGAAGCCGACGTTAAAATCAAGGGGGGCAACTCCAACTGGCGGGGGCCGATCTGGTTCCCGACTTCCTACCTCATCATCGAGTCTCTGCGCAAGCTCGCCTCGGCTTTCGAGGGGTCGAATTCAGGCTCGGCGGAGCCGGCAGCATTGGCGGATGAGGTCGCTGAACGGATGATTGGCCTCTTCAGACTGAATGGCGAGGGAAAACGTCCAGTCTTTGGAGGCGCCAAAAAATTTCAAGATCCTCACTGGCGAGACTACCTGCTCTTTTACGAGTACTTCAATGGAGATGACGGGGCCGGACTGGGCGCCAGCCACCAGACCGGCTGGACCGGTCTGGTGGCCAATCTCATAGACGAGTCCCGCCGTTAGCCATTCAGCCTGCGAGGCTCCCACGACGACCTGCTACGGCCTGCTCTATAGCCACGGATTTCACCGTATGATTCGTTGGCCCAAAAGCTGAATCCTTCGAAAGACCGCTTTTGATAGAATCGACTCGATGTGGTTGATTCTCGTTCTCTGGCTGACTAGTCCAATGCTGGCCTTTCAAAGCTCTGAATTGCCCCAAGTTCCCGATTTGCCTGTCTTGGGAAAGCAGTTGCCCGAGGCTGTCCGCCAGGAAGTGAACGAGTTGCACGCCAGGGCCCGCAAAAATCCGCAGGACGTGGATACAATCGGGCCCCTGGCGATGCTCATGCATGCTTACGAGCAATACCAGTTTGCAGAATTCTGTTACCGCCGCGCCCAGGAGCTGCAGCCGGATTCGTTTCAGTGGAGCTACTATCTGGGTCTCGTGCAGGCGAGACAGGGCGAGCATCAAGAGGCGGCTGATTCTCTGCGCAAGGCGCTCCTGCTGGATCCCAATTACGTTCCCGCCTGGCTGAAGCTCGTGGGATCCCTTCTCCAACTCGAACAGTTTGAAGAAGCGGCAACGATTTGCCAGGCGATCCTCCGCGAATATCCGCAGGCGGCGGTGGCCCATTACGGCCTGGGGCGCGTTAAAGCCCAACAGGGGAATCTCGAAGAAGCCGTCAGTCATTATCTGAAGGCCTGCGAGCTGCACCCGGGATTTGGCGCCTCCCATTACGCCCTGGGGCTCGCCTACCGCGACTTGGGCAATAACGCCAAGGCCCGGGAACACCTCTCTTTGTACCAGCAGAACAAGCTGGGCTGGCCTTCCGCGGAAGATCCTCTTTGGACCGCAGTCCAGCAGTTGAAGAGCGGCCCACTTCACCATCTGAAGCTGGCCATTGACCTGGCCAATGAGAATCGGCTTGAGCAATCCATCCGCGAACACCAGAAGGCGCTGGAGCTGGACCCCAACCTGCTGCAGGCCCATGTCAATCTCTCAAACCTTCAGGGCCGACTCGGAAACTGGAAAGAGGCCGAAAAGCATTACCAGGCGGCGGCAGCAATTAATCCCAATCTGCCGGACCTTCACTATAACTACGGAATCATTCTAGGCGCGCGGGAACGTCACGCCGAAGCGGCCGAGGCTTTCCAGAAAGCGCTTGAGATCAATCCGTTCTACGCGGAGGCCCACAACAATCTGGGATCCATGCTGGCCCTGCAGGGCGATCTGCACAAGGCGGCCCGCCATTATCGTCAGGCAATCGAAAACAATCCAAATTACCGGCTGGCCCGGTTCAATCTGGGCCGCACGCTGATTGCGCTGGGAGAGCACCAGGAGGCCATCGACCAGCTCCTGAAGATCCTGACTCCCGAGGATGAGGACACTCCGCGCTTCATGTTTGTCCTGGCGGCAGCTTATGCCCGATCCGGGAACGTGGAGAAAGCGCTTTTCTACACGAGAGAAGCCAAGGAGCGAGCGGAAGCGCTGGGGCAGATGGAGCTGGCCGCTTCGGCTGAGGAAGGCCTGAAGCAACTGGAGCAGGCACGGCGGCCGCAATGAGACTTCGGGTACTGCTTCTTCTCGCCGTTTTGCCGGCTGTTTTCTCGCCAACCGGCTCGGTTGCCCATGAAGTGCCGATTTTCAGAGAGGTGGCGGCTGAGGCCGGCCTGGAGTTTCAGCATTTCAACGGATCAAGCGGTGAGTTTTTTGTGCCCGAGATTATGGGTCCCGGGGTGGCGCTGTTGGATTACGACGGGGATGGGGATCTGGATGTCTATCTGACTCAGGGCCGCTCCCTCACGGTCGCGGCTCGGATGACGGAGCAGGAGCGGAAAACGGTGCAGGATCAAAAAACGGCGCTCGAATCCGAGCCGCGACTGTCAGCGAGCGGCCATCGGCTTTTTCGCAATCTGCTGAAGGAGGAAGGCCGGCTCCGATTCACGGATGTTACCGAAAAGGCCGGCCTGGGACACCAGGGTTACGGCATGGGGGCCGCCGTGGGCGACTACGACAACGACGGCGACCCAGATTTATACGTGACTAATTTCGGCAGCAATGTCTTGTATCGCAACAACGGAGACGGCACGTTTAGCGATGTCACCCGCGAAGCCGGCGTCGATGACCCGCGCTGGAGCACCAGCGCAGCTTTTTTAGATTACGACCGCGACGGAGACCTCGACCTTTTCGTCACCAACTACATCAATTTCAGCGTGGCCGCCAATCGGACCTGTTACGACCCGGCCGGCGCGCGGGACTACTGCAACCCGTCCGTCTACAGTCCCGTGCCGGACCGACTCTTTCGCAATGAAGGCGCGGGACAGTTCTCGGAGGCCACCGAAGCGGCCGGGATTACGCTCGCCTATGGGCCCGGCCTGGGAGTCGTCTGCGCCGACTTCAACGCAGACGGATGGACCGACATCTACGTGGCCAATGACGGCACGGCCAATCTGCTCTGGATCAACCAGGGCAACGGTACCTTCGACGAGCAGGGACTGCTCTCGGGAAGCGCCTACAATGGAAACGGCATGGCCGAGGGCAGCATGGGAGTAAGCGCCGGCGATTTCGACAATGACGGCGACGAAGACCTTTTCATGACTCATCTCAATCAGGAGAAGAACACGCTCTATCTCAATCGCGGCCAGGGTGTTTTTCACGATGCCAGCCGGGAGTTCGACCTGGCGGCCCCCAGCTTTGCCTACACCGGCTTTGGGACGCAATGGTTCGATTTCGACAGCGACGGCTATCTGGATCTTTTCGTGGCCAATGGCGCCGTCACCATCTTGGAGCAGTTGCGTGCACAGCCGTTTCCCTATCATCAAAAGAATCAGCTCTTCCGAAACCTGGAGGGAAAAGGCTTTCAAGACATCACGGCCGCCGCCGGACTCGCCCTGGAGTTATCTGAAGTCAGCCGCGGCGCCGCCTTTGGCGACATCGATAATGACGGCGATATCGATATCCTGGTCACAAACAACAACGGACCCGCGCGCCTGCTGCTCAATGAGTCAGCGCAGAAGCACTGGCTGAGCGTGCGTCTGGAAGGAACCCAGGATAATCGCTTGGGCATCGGCGCTCGCGTCGGCATTCTCCGAAGGTCAGTCAGCAGTCAGCGGTCAGCGGTCAGCGGTCAGCGGCCGGTCATCTGGCGGCGCGCCCACACCGACGGAAGTTACCTCAGCGCCGGCGATATCCGAGTTCACTTCGGCCTGGGGACGGATGCCGACCTGGAGGGAGTTGTTGTTCAGTGGCCCAACGGCCAATCTGAAGTGTGGACGGATGTTCAGCCCGATTCATTCCTGACCCTGAAGCAGGGCACGGGGGAAGCTTGGCCGATGGAGCAGGAGCAGGGGCGGCCATGAGGGTTCTTTGGTTCTTTGGTGCCTTGGTTCTTTGGTGCCTTGGCGGTTTAATTCTCACGCTTGCGGCCCAGGAAGGAGTGGGTCCGGAACTGGCTCCGATCAAGTTTGATGACGTTGCGGCCGAAGCCGGTTTGGATTTCGTTCTGGAGAATAATCCCACGCCTGAAAAGCACATTATAGAAACCATGCCGGGGGGCTTGGCTGTTTTTGATTATAACGGTGACGGTCTCCCCGACATCTTCTTCACCAATGGCGCCGCGCTGCTCTCCCTCGAGAAAAGCACCCTCAGGCACTTTAACCGCCTGTATCGGAATGAAGGCGGGATGAAGTTCACCGACCTGACTGAAGCGGCCGGAGTGGCCGGCGCCGGTTATTCCATGGGCGCCGCCGCCGCCGATTATGACAACGACGGCCACGTCGATCTTTTCGTGGCAGGCGTCTTCCGCAATCTCCTCTATCGAAACAACGGAGACGGCACATTCGAGGAGCTCAGCGAGCAAGCTGGTATCAAGAGCGATCTTTGGGGCGTTGCCGGCGGCTGGTTCGATTACGACAGGGACGGCCTTTTAGATCTTTTTGTCGTCAATTATGCGGAATGGTCCACCAGCTACCAACGCTTTTGCGGGGATCGCGATGAAGGCGTCCGCGTCTACTGCCATCCCAAATACTATAACCCGGTACGAAACGCCCTTTACCGCAACCGCGGTGACGGCGGCTTTGAAGACGTGACTCAGAAAGCGGGCATCGCTCCCCACAAGGGAAGAGGCATGAGCGTGGCCTTTAACGATTACGACGGCGATGGGCTGATCGATGCTTTTGTCACCAATGACAACCTGCCCAATTTCCTATTCCGTAACCAGGGGGACGGCAGCTTTGAGGAAGTCGCCCTGGTCACGGGTGTGGCCCTGCGCGAGCACGGAAAGCCCGTGGCCAGTATGGGAGTCGATTTCCGGGATTATGACAACGACGGCAAGCCGGACATCAACGTCACGGCGCTGGCCGGAGAAACCTTCCCGCTCTTCCGCAACCAGGGCGAGTCTTTCTTTCAGGATGCCACGTATTCCAGCCGCCTGGCCCGGCTCACTATGGGATTCAGCGCCTGGGGCAACGGTTTCTTCGACTTCAACAACGATGGCTGGAAAGATTTATTTACCGCCAACTCGCACGTCAATGACTTGATCGAGCTTTTTGAGGCCACCGAGTACAAGCAGCGCAACAGCGTTTTCGCCAACCTGGGGAATGGGACCTTTGAGGACGTCTCGGCTGGGGTGAGTGAGGAGTTCCAGACGGCCAGAGCCCATCGGGGCAGCGCCTTCGCCGATTTCAACGGCGACGGCAAGATCGATATCGTGGTCACTTCCCTAAGCGAGCCCACCGAATTGTGGCAGAACATCAGCCCCGAGTCCAACAACTGGGTCATCCTGGACCTGGAAGGTTCGCGCAGCAACCGGGACGGTATCGGCGCGCGGGTGCGCATCGGCAGTCAATACAACATCATGACCACGGCCGTCGGTTATGCCTCCTCCAGCTACAGCGGCGTGCACTTCGGGCTGGGGGAGACTGCGGTTATTGATCGGATCGCGATTCGGTGGCCCAGCGGCACGGTCCAGGTTCTGGAAAATATCGCCGCCAATCAGGTCCTCCACATTCGCGAGCCGGAAAGTCGATGATTCAATTTTCCAAGGCGCGCTTAATCAAAAGTTCTTCCAGGTCGCGACGGCCGTCCAAAACGCCGACAATACCCACGACATCCTTATCAATCCGGAAGAGAATTCGATAGGGCGGAACAATCAGTTCTCGGTACTGTCTTACTCCGACGGCCTTAAGTTCCGGGACAATTCTACATCGCCGTGGATAATTGGCGAGCGTATGGGTTCGTCCCAGGATGTTCGAGCAGAAACACTCTGCCGAGGAAGGATGATCATTTGAAGCAATGTATTCGAAGATCTGAATTAGATCCTCAACGGCGCTTGGAGACCATTCAATACGATAAGCGTCAGTCACCTTTCAGGTTCTTCAGCTTCTGATTAAAGCGCCTGACGGCTTCTTGATGGCTGATGCCCTTGCTCTCTCGCAGCTCTTGATCACCTCTGGCCAAAAACTTGAGAAGCAGGAGCGCCTTGCGCTGCCGCTGAAAAGTGTCTACATCCTGCAATACTGCCGTAGCCTTGCCGTTCTGGGTGATAATGACAGGCTGGCCGGACTCTCTTGCCTTACGAATGAGTTCAGCACTCCTGGTCTTCAATACCGTCACGGGCTCTATCGATTTGGAATAATCCATGCAAAGGTCCAAGTGCATCCTAATATAGCCCCATAATTTGGATCCAGTCAAGAGATGATTCCAGAGGTGGCTTCAAGGACAAAGGGGCACGGACTTCGCGAGACTCCGTGCCCCTGTTGGACGAATCGGCTGCCTGCGCTACCAGTGCAGCTTCAGTTCGAGGCGAATGTAGCGTTCGGGCGCATTGATGTTGGTGCTGGTGATGATTAGTATTTGGGCCACGGATGACACGGATTTCCCTGATTTGAATCTGCGTCAATCCGTGAAATCCGTGGCTCTCACTTACAAGATCAGAAGGTCAGCTTGAATCCGAAGCGGATGTAGCGCTCGGGCGCGTTGTTGCTGGTGCTGCTGATCACGAAGAAGTTGCTGGAAGTCACGCTGCCGTTCGGATTATTGAAGTGGGGCGTATTGGTCAGGTTAAAAAACTCCGAGCGGAATTCCAGACCGACGGCCTCGGTGATTTCGAAGTGGCGAAACACCGAAAAGTCGAGATTGACCCAGGTGGGTCCGCGCAGAATGTTGCGACCCGAATTGCCGTAACAATCCAGATGAGTGCAGTCCTCACCCGGAACCCGGTTCACGGGAGCGAAGGCCTCACGATCGTAGTAGGGATTGCCGCGACCGATACCGCCCAGAGTCTTCACCTCCGCCTTGACCTGATCGGCGGTCTGGACGTTTTCCCGCGCGTTCAGCGGACCGCCGGAGCTTACCCTGAACGGTCTGTTCTCATTGACCGAGAAGATTCCGTTGACCTGCCAGCCCCGGATCAAGTGGTGGGCAAAGGAGTCGCCGCTCCGGCCGAAAGGCAGTTCATAGACGGTCGCCAGCTGCAGCATGTGCGGAATGTTGTAGCCGGCCTGCGCACGGTTTCGATCAAGGATGGCCGGATCGTTCCAGAGCAGCCCTCCCCAGCCGTCCTCGTCAGTCATGCTGATGGCTTTCGAATAGGTGTAGGCGCCTTTGACGAAGAGACCATCGGTAAACCGCCGGTTGATCGCCACCTGAAGGGAGTGATAGTTGGCGCTCAACCAGCCGTCCCAAAAGAGGATGTCATTGGTATAGGGAAAAAGCTGGCGGCCTTGATTTCCACCCCCGGGCAGGGAATAGTTCAGATTCCGGTCAGCCAGCTGGTGAACCGTCTGTGTGCCGACGTAGCCGGCCGAAATCACGAAGTCCTGAGGCAGCTTCCGCTCGTAGACCATGTTCCAGGACTGGATGTAGCCGCGATGGATCTTGTCGGGAGGCATGGTCCTTTGCGCCGCAAAGGTGGGCAAGGGGAGTCTTGTGCCCTGGTCGGTACTCGGCCCGATGAAAATCGGGATGCCCTCTTCCAGAGTTCTGAAGGGAAGAAAACTTTTATCCCCTTCAAAGTTCGCTACGAAGGTGAGGGGATAGAAACCCCGCAGCGGGCGCGCAAACGGCAAGGGGTCGAAGGTAATGCCGTACCCGCTGCGCAGGACGTCTTTGTCGGTCAAACGATAGGCGAATCCGACTCGAGGCGCAAAAAGATTCTTGCTGATCTCGATGTCGTTGTCCAGGATCACTTCCAGGGTATTCACATCCATGAATTCCAGAGGACGGTCATCGCGCGAGACCAGTGGATAAAGCTCATAACGCAAGCCCAGATTCAGGGTCAGTTTGGGCGTGACCTGCCAGCGATCCCGCAAATACAAGGCATGCTGCCACTCGTTGGCGGTCATGAGCTCCCACTGCAGGTTCTTGCCCATCTCTCGAGGCAGGCCCAGCATGAAAGCAGCCCAGGCATTCTGTTCGGTGGCGGCCACGTCGTCTCCGATCAGATCCGTCATACCGCCGCTAAAACGAATTCTCCCTCGCGGTCCGTTTCCTCCGATTTCCGGCTGCCAGTGGTCGAGCATGTGCTTGACCAGGTCATAGCCCCATCTCACTTCATGGTTATCCTTGGTCCAACTGAAGCTGTGGGTAAACGTCAGGCTGTTCTCATCGCGGAAAATGGGGGTCCATCCATCCAACTGGCCGAAACTGTTAAAGCCGGAGACGTCGAAGCGCGGGATGCCCCCGCAGCGGTTGAAGCCTTCCACGATACAGGCCTGCTCCTGTCCCGGAGCGGCATTGGCGCCCGGGAAGCCCAACACGTCTTGAGCAAAGTTTCCAAGATCGATATCGGCGCTCAAAACTTGCTGATCCATATCGGTGAAACCGAGATTCCCGTCGATCAAAAAGGTGGGCGACAGGGTCAGGGTGTGCCCGATGCCCCAAACCCTGACATCGGTCAAGCCCACACCGTCACCGCCGCCTCCGATAGCTCCGCCGCCGCCTTGCTTCCCAAACCTGGAATTCTTGGCTACCTCTGCATCCAGCCAGCTAAACTTCCCCCAAATGCTATGCTGCTGGCTACGGTACCAGTCCATTTTGATATCGATATTGTGACGGTCCATGGCTTCCGTACCCGAAACCCCGTAGTTGTCATCGATGCCGGACAAATTGGGAAGGGGGAGAAAGCCGGCCATTTTGACGGCAGGCGGACTGAGGCGGTCCTCGGGGATGATATTGTTGGGGAAGGGCTCTCGGCCGGTCGCGTCCGGATTGCCGGTTAGCGGGTCATAAATAATCGTCTCATCGAAGCCGTTGGGGTTGCCGGGCAGAAAGGCGCTAAAGTCGCCCCGGCGTTGATCCGCAGTCGCAACATCCAACAGGTCCGTCTTGGGCAGGCGCTGAAAAGTTCCTTCCCAGCCCCCGAAGAAGAACAGCTTGTCCTTCATAATGGGGCCGCCCACCGTGAAACCATCGATGTTGCGGTTGCCGCCTGGCTTATCCGCTTTGCCGTCGCCATCCGTATCCGCCAGATTGAAGAAATCCCGGGCGTTGAGGGCGCTGTTTTCATGATAGCCGAAGGCGGAGCCGTGAAGCTCATTCGTCCCCGACTTGGTCACGACGGTAACGGCCGCACCACCGGCGAAACCCGTTTCGGCATCAAAGTTATTGGTCGAGATGTTGACGACCTCGATGGTCTCAGCAGGAGGCACGTAAGCCGTATGGTGAGGTAGCCAGATGTTCACGCTCTGGGCGCCGTCGATGCGCGTGTTGTTGTTGTTGCGGGCCGTCCCGTTGATGTTGTGGGTCAGCGCCCGTCCCGGCGTATCAGTGATGGCGTTCTGAAACCTTCCCGGCGTGGCGCCCGGGACCAGGTTGATCAGAGCCTGATAGTTGCGATATTGATTCAGCGGCAGGTCGCTGATCTCCTTGCTTTCCAACTGAACGTGAACGTCACTGGTTTCGGTCTGCAGGACGGTGGCCGCTCCGGAAACGGTGATCACTTCCGTCAACTGGCCCACTTCAAGGACGACGTTTCTGCGCGTGATGCTTCCAACCGTGACCGCCACGTTGTCGTCCACAAACTCCTTAAAACCGGGCAGCGTCACTTTCAGAGTATAAGTACCTTTAGGAATATTGCGGATGAGGTACACACCGGCCTCATCGGTGATGCCCGTCTGCGCGAAATTCGTGGCGGGATTGACCACGGAAACGTCGGCGCCCGGCACGGCGGCGCCGCTGGAATCGGACACATTGCCCGTCAGTGAGCCGTAGAGGACTTGAGCTTGCGCTCTGTCCTGAATCATGAAAGTGCACAGCCCGATCAGTCCGATCAGGCAACCAAGTCGCCTCAGGTTTAGCATAATGTTACCTCTTCCTCATGAAAGGTGTTCCAAGCAAAAATTTAAACGATTGTAAAGCCGCTGATTTTAAGCAAAAACTGCACCTGTCGCTGGATTTGGCGAAGACTCGGAGGGCAGCCAGACGCTTAAATTGTTCCAATTAAATGGATTAACAATCCAAAAAATATTTCACAGCTTCGAAAATAAGGAGTTGATAGTTCCCGGTATGTCCAAATAATTGGACAATTAAGGGTCTTGGTTCCAGCTTTTTGGACTTGGAGAGCATGAGAGGTGATTAGCGAGAATGGAGACGGCCAATCCGAGCTGCGACCGTGCACCCAAAGGGTACCTGGCGGGGCGGCCAGACTTGATGAAAAAAGGGGCGCAGGGTTGATCCTGCGCCCCTGGGTGGGTGGACTTCTGAATTACGAGATCAGAAGGTCAGTTTGAATCCGAAGCGGATGTAGCGCTCCAGCGCGTTGTTACTGGTGCTGGTGATGTCGAAGAAGTTGTTGGAGTTTACGCTGCTGGTCGGATTGCTGAAGTGCGGCGTATTGGTCAGATTAAAGAATTCGGAGCGGAACTCCAGCCCCACATCCTCGGTGAGTTGGAAGCTGCGGAAGAGGGAGAAATCCAGGTTAACCCAAGTGGGGCCGCGCAGGATGTTGCGCCCGGCGTTTCCGAAGCAGTCCAGACCACTGCAGCTCGTACCCGGCACGCGAGTCACGGGCGCAAACGCTGTCCTGTCGTAGTACGGGTTGCCCCGGCCAACTCCGCCCAGGGTCGCCACTTCATCCTTCACCTGATCCGCAGTCTGAGTGTTGTTCCTGGAGTTATGCGGACCGCCGGAAGTCACCGTAAAAGGCTCGTTTTCGTTCACCGAGAAAATTCCGTTGACCTGCCAGCCCCGGAGTACGTGGTGGCCAATTGAGTCACCGCCGCGGCCGAAAGGCAGCTCATAAACGGTGGCCAACTGCAGCATGTGCGGCCGGTTGTAACCGGCTTGAGCGCGGTTGCGTTGAATCTGGGCAGGATCGTTCCAGCCCAGGCCGGCCCACCCGTCGTCATCGGTCATGTTGAGTGCCCTTTGATAAGTATAGGCTCCTTTCACAAAGAGACCGCCCGTAAAGCGGCGGTTGACCGCCACCTGCAGGGAGTGGTAGTTGGAGCTCAGAAAACCGTTCCAGAACAGGATGTTGTTGGTGAACGGGAAAAGCTGCCGTCCGGTGTTTCCACCACCGGCCGGCGACCAGTTCAGATTGTGGTCGGCCAACTGGTGGACGGTCTGGGTTCCGACATAACCGGCGGAGACCACAAAGTCCTGGGGAAGCTTGCGCTCATAGACGAGGTTCCAGGACTGGATGTAACCCCGGTCAATCCGGTCCGGGGGCATTGTCCTCTGCTGAACGAAGGTCGGCAGGGGGATGCGAGTCCCCGGGCTGGTGCCGGGCCCCGTGAAGATAGGAATCCCCTCTTCAAGAGACCTGAAAGGAATGGAGGAGTTGTCTGCGGAGAAGTTACCCGCGATGGTCAGCGGGTAAAAACCGCGCAAAGGCCGCGCAAACGGGAGCGGGTCGAAGGTGATTCCGTAGCCGCTGCGAAGAACGTCATCGTCAGTCAAGCGGTAAGCGAAGCCGACGCGCGGAGCGAACAGACTCTTGCTGATCTTGATATCGTTGTCCAGCACCAGCTCCATGGTGTTCAGATCCATGAACTCCATGGGCCGATCATCCCGCGTGACCAGCGGATAAAGCTCATAACGCAGGCCCAGGTTCAGTGTCAGCTTGGGGGTCACCTGCCAGCGGTCGCGCAGATAAAAAGCGTGTTGCCACTCGTTGGCGGTCATCAGCTCCCACTGCAGGCTCTTGCCTATACTATTGGGGAGTCCGAGCATGAAGGAAGCCCAGGAATTCTGGTTCGTGGTAGCCGCTCCTCCGATCAGAGCCGTCATACCCCCACTAAAGCGAAACCTGCCGCGGGGGCCGTCTCCAATCTCGGGCTGCCAGTGATCGAGCATGTGCTTGACCAGATCATAACCCCATCTCACTTCGTGATTGCTCCTGGTCCAGCTAAAGCTGTGGGTGAAGGTGAGACTGTTTTCATCCCGGAATAACGGGCTCCAGCCGTCCAACTGCCCAAAAGTGGTAAAACCGGACACATCAAAGCGGGGTACGCCGCCACAGCGGTTGATCCCGTCCACAATACAGGCCTGTTCCTGGCCTGGTCCGGCGTTGGCGCCGGGGAACCCCAGGACATCCTGGCCAAAGTTGCCCAGCTCGATGTCGGCCGTCAGCACTTCCTGGTCCATGTCAGTGAAGCCCAAGCTTCCATCCACCAGAAAGGTGGGAGACAACGTCAACGTGTGGCCGATACCCCACACCCGGACGTCAGTCAGCCCTCGACCATCACCGCCGCCGCCGATGGCGCCGCCGCCGCCCTGCACCCCGAAACGAGGACTTTTCGCAACCTCAGCATCCATCCAACTGAACTTGCCCCAGATGCTGTGCTGCTCATTCCGGTACCAGTCGAGCTTGGCGTCGATATTGTGGCGGTCCATGGCTTCCGTGCCCGAAACGCCATAGTTGGAAGTGACTCCGCCTAAATTGGGAAGAGGCAGAAAACCTGCCATCCTCACCGCGGCCGGACTCAGGCGATCTTGCGGGATGACATTGTTGGCGAAAGGCTCCCTGTCCGTCCCGTCGGGATTGCCGGTGGTGGGATCATAAATAATGGTCTCACGATTGCCCGCCGCATTGCCCGGCAGGAAGGCGCTGAAGTCGCCGGCCCGCTGATCGGCGCTGGCTACCGTCAAAGTATCCGTCTTGGGCAGGCGCTGGAAAGTGCCTTCCCAGCCGCCGAAGAAGAACAACTTATCCTGCCTGATCGGACCGCCGATGGTAAAGCCGTCGATGTTGCGGTTGCCGCCCGGCTTGTCGGCCTTGCCGTCCCCGTCCGTGTCGGCATGATTGAAGAAATCTCGGGCATTGAGGGCGCTGTTCTCATGGTAGCCGAAGGCCGAACCATGAAGCTCGTTGGTTCCTGACTTGGTCACCACCGTGATCGCCGCGCCGCCTGCAAAGCCCGTCTCGGCGTCGAAGTTGTTAGTCGAAATGTTGACCACTTCGATCGTCTCCGCCGGAGGCACATAAGCCGTGTGGTGGGGCAACCAGATGTTGACGCTCTGGGCGCCGTCGATGCGCGTATTGTTGTTATTGCGAGCGGTGCCGTTGACATTAGTCGATAGTGCGCGACCCGGCGTGTCCGTGATCGCGTTCTGGAACTCGGCAGGAGTGGCGCCCGGAACCAGGTTAAGCAGCGCTTGATAGTTTCGATACTGGTTCAAAGGCAGGTCGCTGATCTCCTTGCTTTCCAACTGAACGTGAACGTCACTGGTTTCGGTCTGCAGGACGGTGGCCGCTCCGGAAACGGTGATCGCCTCGGTCAACTCACCCACCTCCAGTCGAACGTCCCGGCGGGTGATGCTTCCAACCGTCACCGCCACGTTGTCGTCCACAAATTCTTTAAAACCGGGCAGCGTCACTTTCAGCGTATAAGTACCTTTAGGAATATTGCGGATAAGGTACACACCGGTTTCATCAGTCACACCGGCCTGAGTGAAGTTAGTGGCTGGATTGACCACCGATACATCAGCGCCCGGCACTGCAGCGCCGCTGGCGTCTGCCACGTTACCTGTCAAAGACCCGTACAGGACCTGCGCCTGAGTGTCAGTGGCCGTAACGGCCACTGACATAATCAAAGCCAGGCCAAAGATACGCCAGCTCTTGAATAAACTTGTCATAAACTCCCTCCTCGACAATTCAAGTTGTTCAAATCGAATTACAAAATAAGCCGCGGGTGGTAAGGCACCCGGAGACGATATATGCAATCTCAGTACCTATTCTTTGGAGAGCTCGCTGAGTCGCGCTGGTTTAACGGTAAAGCTCCAAGAGTGCCGCCGTTTTTCGCCTGAGTCTCCCGATGAGCCAAGGGACGTGCGCTTGTCCAAAATTCCGAACTTTGCGCTTCTGGAATACAGGTTTTTGAACTTGAATAAGAGACTAATAGGTGAACGGCGATGACCCGGGGGCGCGCTCCTTTATAGTCGCGGCTCTGTTTGGATGGGGCCCATCCTCTCCTGTAAAATGAGGCCGAATGCTGGCAGCGATACTCATTTTTACCTGGCTAATGCCGCAGTCGGACCAACTGGCAGAGCAGTCCCGGCGCGCCCAAGAAGCCCTTGAATCGGGGGACTTTCAGGAAGCGGTTACACTCTATCAAGAATTGGTCAAAGCGCTGCCCGGCGTGCCGGGACTCAAGATGAATCTGGGAATCTCTCTTCATATGGCGGGCGACTTTCACAGCGCCATCCAGGAGCTCCAGGCGGCAGTCGGCGCCGATGAAAAGCTCGTCTCGGGATGGCTTTTTCTGGGCTCCAGCTACCTGCAGGCCGGTCAGCCCCGCAAGGCTATCCAACCGCTCGAGAGATACCTGAAAGAGAAGCCGGGAGAACCGCAGGTCCACAAGATTCTGGCTGAGGCCTTCCTTTCATTGGAAGATTACGAAAAGGCGATTGAGCACTTTGGCAAGCTGTCGGATCTGGACGCTTCCGATGCCGGGGCCTGGTACGGCTTGGGAAAAAGTTATGAGGCGCTGGCCGCCCGAGCCTTTGGCAGCCTTCAAGCCCAAGCGCCCGAATCGGCCTACTGGTTTGCTCTGGTGGCCGACTCGCGCGTTGCCCAGCAGCAGTACCGGAGCGCCTTTTATTTTTACAGGAAAGCGCTGGAAAACAATCCCAGCATGCGCGGCATCCATGTGGCTCTGAGCCGCATCTACCGTCAGACGGATCACCCCGAGTGGGCGGCCGAGGAGGAAAAGAAGGAACTCGAACTCGGTCTGCCTGATTGCCAGTCCGAAAAATTGGTTTGTGATTTTCTGCAGGGTCGATTACAGCAAGTGGCGGAGGCGGCCGGTCAGAGCAACTCTCCGGAGGCTTACTACTGGCAAGCCCAGGCTTACAATCAGCTCGCCATGCAATCCTTCTCCCGGCTGGCTCAGTACCCTTCCTCCTTTGAGATGCACCGGTTCAAGGCTGAGATTCACGAAAACCAGGGGGAGTACCTGGAGGCTGCCCATGAATGGAGAAAGGCTCTGGAAGCCTCTCCCCGAAACCCAATTGCCCTACAGGGCCTGGCGGTTTCGCTTTATCTTCATCGTGATTACGAGGCGGCACAGCCTCTGATTGATGAGCTGCTGAAATCAGCCCCCAACTCAGCTCAATTGAATTACCTGGCCGGAGGAATTCTGCTCAATCAGCAGAAAGCGCAGGAAGCGGTTCCCGTCCTGGAGAAGGCCTTAAAAACCAATCCCGACCTTCTGGCCGCGCATCAGGCCCTAGGCCGCGCCTATTTGAGCCTGCAAAAATCGGATGCGGCCATTCCCCATCTTGAAGCCGCTCTGAAAGGCGACAGCGACGGCAGCTTGCACTATCAACTGGCACGCGCCTACCAGAATAGCGGCCGTGCCGAGCACGCCCGCCAAATCCTGGAGAAATACCAGCAGATTCAGCAGAAAGCCGAGGCTGAACAGGCGCAGTTGGAAGAAGAAGCACAGATCACACCTCCTGACTAAGATGTCGGGTGGGATTTTTTCCCGGCGTTTCCACTAAGCTGAGCCCCGGATTACACGGATTACGCGGATTTAAAGACATCGGCACGACTCTTGCATCCACATTAAGGACTAAAGGAGGTCTATGATGAGGTCTATGATTATGAATGACGCGAAACTGATTTTAACCGCGTGTTTACTTATCTTTTCCGTTGCTCTTGTAACCGCAGCCGAGTTGAATCAGAAGACGGAACTGACGGTACGTGAGCCGATCCAGATTCCGGGAATGACGTTGCAGCCAGGTGAATACGTTTTCAAGCTGGCTGATTCCCAGCAGAATCGGCATATCGTACAGGTGTTCCGCGCCGGCGAAGAGGGCAATGAGGAAGAGATTCTCGCGACTATCCTTGCCATTGCAAGTGAGCGCCAATTGGGCGACGGCGAGTTGGAACTTACCTTTTATGAGACTCCGGCCGGAGTACCCGATGCTCTGAGAGCCTGGTATTGGACTGGAAATGCTACCGGCCATGAGTTCATCTACGATGAGGATGAGGCTTTCCAGATTGCTGAGGCCAGCGGACAAGAAGTCCCCATACGTGGAGAGGATGACGTAGCCACAGAGAGAGCCAGACCCGGCCAGCGAACCGAATTTGAAACCCAAGCTGAGGACGAAGATCGCGACGCGCAGTTCGAGCAGGAGCAGACCGTGGCGCAGGCTCAGCCCCGTCAAGAACAGCAGTTCGAAACGCAGCAGCAGTTCGAAGAAGAGGAAGAAGAGCAGGACTTTGGAGCCCTGCCGGGCACAGCCAGCCCTCTGGCGCTGATGGCGCTGATCGGCTTGCTTTCCCTTGGAGGAGCAGCAGCCGTGAGAGCGCTAAGACGGTAGACTTACACGATTTGACAATACACCGACGTATATTGAGCCACGGATTTCACGGATTGATGCTGCTTATTCTATGTCATCCGTGTAATCCGTGGCCCACTCAGGTCTCAGGTCAGCCCTCACAACAGCCATTTCCCATTTCGGTGGACGTTGATCTGACGCTCCTCTATGTCTCCGTAGAGGATGACGAGGGCGATTTCGTAGGCGGCTTGTCCCGCCAGGACTTCCAGGTTTTTGAAGATGGCCGGTCTTGCGAGATCAAGATTTTTAGAGAAGGAGACGTTCCCCTTACCTGGGGTCTGGTGGTGGATAAAAGCGCCAGCATGATGAATAAGTACCAGGAAGTTTTTGGCGCCTCACTCCAGTTCGCTCAAACTCGCAAGCCAGAAGACCAGTTTTTTGTCGTGAGTTTCAATGACCGTGTTTACATGAGTCTCTCGGAGCAGGATCCCTTCTTGAGGAATATGGTGGACCTGAGACGGGCTCTTATTGAAGTCTCAATGACAGGACAAACGGCTCTTTATGACGCGCTGGTTACGGCTCTCGAGCAGCTTGAACGGGGCAAACACCTCAAGAAAGCTCTGATTGCCATCAGCGACGGCGGTGATAATGCCAGCCGCCACAGCTTCGATCAGGTGCTGGAGATGGCCCGAGCCTCCGAAGCGATCATCTACACGGTGGGAATTTACAATTCGGCTAACCGGGACCGCAACCCGGATATTTTGAAGCAGTTGGCCGGCGAGACCGGAGGATTTGCCGCCTTTCCAGGCCGCACAAGCCGCCTGGAAGAAGTGGCCCAGGAAATTGCCCAGAACCTGCGCAGACAGTACGTGATCGGCTATGTCCCGCTGCCGGCCCCCGACCAGATGAAATACCGGAAGGTCAGAGTAGAAGTCGAGGATGAGGGTCTTACCGTGAGAACGCGCAGCGGCTACTACTTGGCCACGGATTACACGGTTGACACGGAACTACCAGCCTGTGGTAAAAGTCCTGAGGGGTCGTGTTAGACGACTCCACTTCCCTGGCGCACGGCCCCTCAGGACTTTTACCACAGGCTGCTAAAGAACTAATTCCCGAGCGCGAGCTTCTGCTCATCTACGATCGTGAACTGTTGGGCTGCCGTTACGGTCTGGCTCGTCAATTGGTCCGTCACCTCGAGCACGATTTCGTAGGTCCCCGGCTCCAATCCTTCCAGGCTGAGCTTTTTCAAAAGGACTACTCTTCTGCCCGAGAAGAACTGAGTGGATTCGCCGTTGCTGTCGGCTGCTTCCCGCAACAAATCGCCATTTTTTAAGAGTTTGTAGTTCACTTTCAGAGCAGGGTTGAGGGTGCTCTGGTCGAGCGCAGCGTTATACACCTGAAAGTAGACTCCCAACGGCATACGCTGGCTGAAAACGTTGTCCATATTGGGCCGAATCTTCACGTCACCCAGGACGAACATCTCATCCTGGTCAGGAATCCTCTCCAGGGGTTCGATGAAATCCGAGATGACCAGAGAGCTGCCGCTGAGGTCTTCTTCGGAATAGGGGGGAGGAATGATGCCCTTTTGGGTCACGCCGACATGCCCGCTGTTGAGATCCTTGACAACCAGGTCCAGCCGGTAACGCATGTTTCGGGCCAGGGGGACTACCTTTTGATAAATCGACGACTTCTGAAGGCCGACTTCCATGCTGTTCTGGCGAAAGGAAGTGACCACATCATCGTCAAACTCCATCACGATGCGATTGGTCATGCTGGTGATGATCCCGTAAATGGCCAGCCTCGCCACCTGCATTTCACCTTCCGGCTTGAAGGTCAGGAATTTATTTCGCAGTCTCAGCGTAATCGGGACCAGCACCTTCTCATCATTCAGTTTGAAGTAGTTGGCATGATACTCGAAGGGCAGATTGGTGTACTCGATGTTCACTTCCACCAGTTCCTTCAAGTCCGGGTACTTCAGAGGCGTGGGCGCCTGAATCTTGGCGACCTGCTCGTAGCGCGCAAAAGGCATATCGCGCAGGCGGGCATACATCATGTTGGGATTGAAGCCATGGCCTCCCGCGGCCGGCATGAAGGCGGGACGGTCGGCGCGCTCGGCCAGTCCGGTCTGCTCGGCCAGCGTCCTTCCGGCGCCCGGAAAGTGCATCAAAGCGTCTTTTTCCCAGTCATAGACCGCCAACTGGTACTTGCCGGTAAAGGTGGAATCCACGAATTCCAAAATGATGTCTTCGCCCATCCCTTCGATGTATCGGTAGCGCCACGTTTCAAAAGGATAAACGGACGTGGTGCCGCCTCCCTCGCTCATTTGGCGCTGGTAAAAACCGCCGGTTGGCCGGCTTTCGATGTTATCGGGAGGACCGTGGATGATGTAGATGATGCCCCGATCCGTCACCCATCCCGGGTCGCCGCTGGCGAAATGCTCGTTGGCGTAAGCGATGCGGCGGTAATGTTCTTCCTTAAATTCATTGACCGACGTCCGCGGATCGGGATCGCGCCGGAACCACAACTGCTCGATAAACTGTTCCCTCTCCTCGTCAGTCGTGAGCTTGCCGAAAACCGCTTTCTCCTCATCGCTGATGATGTAGACCACATCCTCAGCGAGCCACTTTTGGTAGTAATCCTGTTTCTCTTCTTCACGGATCTCACCAATGTTTTCCTGCTGAAAAGCGAAAGCCGGGGCGAAGAAGAGCACCCAAATCAAAGAAAAGGGCAAACGACTCATAGGCGCGATTATACACCATCGCCGTCAGCCTCACTGGTGTAAAATCGCTGGCATTCCATGAAAAGAAGGTCGAGCAGCTCGGCGGAAGCATTTACGTCGCCAGCCCGATCGCGGGCGGCCGAGGCACGCGGTTCGACGTGAGGGTTCCGGATGCACACACGGGGAAATAGGGGGGCGGTCACTTTTCGCGACGCGAAACAAGGTGACCGTCCCCCTATTTCCTAGCGCGCCACCGGGAGACTCGAAGACTGGACCCCGTTGTGGGTACGAATCAGCGTCACGGCAATATCACCACTGGCGCTAATGAAGAGAGTGGCGTCCAGATCGTCCGGCAAATCGCCGATCTCTTCAACAAAGATGGCAGTTTGTTCTCCAGGGTCCAAGGTGATCTCGCTCTGCGCGATGATCTGGCCATCGGCCCGGACGGTGAAGTTGACCACGACAGCATCCGACTGCGACGGATTCACCAGGGCCAGGGCGGTGTCGAGGCCCAGCGCAGAACGGCGCTGAATATGCGTGGTGAACTCCCTTGCGAGTTCTGACGCGGCGATGCCGGCTTCGGCAAGCGGCTCGCCTGAAGGGCCAGCTAACGTGTAGATGACCGCGCCGGCGATCCGGGCATCGGCCTTGATTTCAGCCCACCCAACCGCCAGCGGCGAGGAAGTGCCGCTGGTGGTGAACGCCCGCGAAGATCTGGGTTCCAACTGAAAGGCGAAGCTGCTATCCGTTTCACCGTCGATAGTCAGAACCTGAGGGTCTCCAGCCTGCGAAAACAGCCTGAGCTCAGCGCTGACCAGCTCTTCCTGGTTGTTGCTGACCACAACCGTGGACCGAAGCCGATCGTCTACCGCCATTCCATCCGCCACATGCGCGAAAAGCTCGCGCCAGCCGAACTGAAGCTGCAAGACTTCTCCGCCGTGATCCACCAGGTACAAATTGCCGGCCTCATCCTCACCAAATGAACTGATGTGGCGGGACGTAGCGAGCAGCTCGGTCCTCTCCCAATCACCGGGGCCGGTCTCCCGAAGGGACCAGACGCTGCCGGAGATGAAATCGCCGAAAATGTAGACACCTTGCAGTCCCGTCGATTCAGGCCCGCGATATACGTAGCCGCCGGTGATCGAGCCGCCCTGCGAACGGCCATAGCTGGTGATGGGGAGGATCAGGCCTTCCTCGCAGGGAGGTGAATCGGCGAAGCATTCGGGACCTTCCATTCTGTTCCAGCCGTAATTGCCGCCCTTGAGGATGATGTCCACTTCCTCCCAGGCACTCTGGCCGACGTCGCCCGCGAACAGCCGTCCGCCGGCCCGGTCGAAGGAGAAGCGCCATGGGTTGCGCAGACCGTAGGCCCAAATTTCGCCTCTGGATGCAGGATCGTCCATAAAGGGATTATCGGGAGGAATGGCGTAAGGCGAACCTGCTTCAGGCAGGCCCCTGTCCACATCAATTCTCAGTATCTTCCCCAGTAGATTGCTTCGGTTCTGAGCGTTTCCCTGGGGATCGCCGCCCGAGCCTCCGTCACCCGTGCCGATGTACAGGTAGCCGTCGGGACCGAAGGCCAGCATCCCGCCGTTGTGATTCGTGAACGGCTGGCTGAACTCCAGCAGAATGGTCTCTTGGCGGGAAGCCATGTCAGGGTTTTCAGCGGAGACCTGGTACTCGGCGACGACCGTCGTCAGTCCGTCATTCTGGCGCGTATAATTCACGAAAAAGCGCCCGTTCTCTTCATAATCAGGATGGAAGGCCAATCCCAGCAGTCCCCGTTCGCCGCCGGAAATGACGCGGTCGTTAATATCCAGGAACGGAGTCGCCAGCAGCGTCCCGTCCTGGAAAATCAAGATTCTTCCCGCCTGCTCCACGATAAACAGACGCTCCGATCCGTCGCCGGCGTGAGTGACGTAAAGGGGCGAGCTCAATCCCGAGACGAGGGGAACGAGCTGAATCGTGGACTCCGCAAGAGCATTACTCGACAGATACAGAGAAAGGCAGATAAGATGCGAAAATTTCAACAATTCTCATTCTAAATGGCATCAGCCACGGATTCCACGGATTGGCACAGATTCAATCAGAGAAATCCGCGCAATCCGTGGCTGATCTGGATTTGCGGGAGTTCATGGAGTAAACTGGGTACCCGCGGCTTTTTGGGCAAAAAGGCGAAGGTTTGTCGTCAAAATATAAGGAGTTCCATCTATGAGAGGTGTCTTTGTCGGCTGTTTATCTGTTTTTCTTTTTACCTTAACGTTTGCCGCTCCACAGGAGCGCTTTGTGGATGTGGTTGTCTCTTTGAATCCTGATCTGGCCCCGGGCTACCATCTGGGGAACCAGCAGGCGGCTGCCGGTATCGCGCATAGTCTGGGCATTTCGCCGCGTCACGTGTATGGGACCGCGCTTTACGGTTTTGCCGCCCGTGTGTCCGAAGGACGACTGGAAGGACTTCGCCGCTCGCCTCTGATCGACTCTGTAAGCATCGACGGCAAAGTCTCCGTCCCTCCACGCGCGGCTGCTCCACCCTGGTGTCGTGACAATCCCGACCATCCCGCCTGCTCAGACGATGGCGGCGGAGATACAACAGGCCAGACTATTCCCTGGGGAGTCGCCAGGATCGGGGCCGATCTCAACGCCAATGAAGGAGCAGGCATTCACGTCTATGTCATTGACACTGGAGTCGATTCCGATCATCGCGACCTGCAGGCTAATCTGGGAAACGGCGCCGCCGTCCAGACCTGCAAAGGCAAAGGCTGCAATCAATCCTGGGACGATGATAACGGACACGGCACTCACGTGGCTGGAACCATTGGGGCTATCGACAATGACGTTGATGTCCTGGGCGTCGCCTCACAGGTCACGCTGCATGCCGTCAAGGTTTTATCCAAGAGCGGATCGGGCAGCTTTTCGGGTGTGATTGCGGGAGTCGATTGGGTGGCCAATGAAACGGCCAACCGGGGGCAACCTTCAGTAGCCAATATGAGCCTGGGTGGCGGAGGGTCGAAAAGCGGCACCTGCACATCCAGCGGTTTCACCGGAGATGATAACCTGCATAAGGCTCTCTGCAATGCCAAGAACAAAGGTGTGGTTTTCGTGGTGGCCGCTGGGAACAACGGGACCGACGCGGCCAGCAGTGTCCCGGCCGCCTACGACGATGCCGTGATCACGGTCAGCGCTACTAATCAGGGCGATGACTGGCCGAGTTGGTCTAACTGGGGAGATGGCGTCGCCTTCTGGACCTCAAACGTTTCAGCTCCGGTCGCCATTGCAGCTCCAGGCGTAGACATCCTTTCCACCTGGAATGACGGAAAAACCAATACCACCAGCGGCACGTCAATGGCGACACCTCATGTGGCTGGGACGGCGGCGCTTTACCTGGCCGGCAACTCGCAGGCCGCGGACGGAAACGCCTTTTCAAACACTCGTTCCGCTCTTTTGACAACGGCCGAAAGTAGTGACTCTTTCAGCAACAGCAGCGGCAATCCTCATGCCGAAGATTTTGCCGACGCTACCAGTCAGTAATTTAGGGTAGCGGCAACCGGCTGGTGGTCTGAGGCATTTGTCTCGTGCAGCACCCGGGCTGATCTTACCGAAGGCGCCAGGTCAGATGAGACGAAGATGTAATCGATTCTGGCGCCTTTTTCTGTGCCCAGATTGATCGTATGCCCCTCCGATTCGCCCGTAATTTTCCAGGTGTCCTTTGCAAGAGAATCAGAGGCGCCGGCCAGCAGGGTGTATTCATCCGAATCGGGTTTGAAATTAAAGTCGCCCAACAAGACCCACGAGTCCGCCATATCGACGCCAACGTAAGGCGAACCGGTCAACTGGGCCCGCTCCAGGATCTCCCTGATTCGCTGGACCTGCAGGAGCCGCTCCGCCATTGAGGCATGGCTGAGATGGGTGACATAGACTCTCAGAAGACGGGCCGCTGCCCGGGTACCCTTTGCCTGGTCGCGGCTCAGACCAAACTCTGGAATAACAACCTGGCACTCCAGCAGCCCGCGCTGTTCCGGATTCTGGCCGCCTGCTCCAAGCTTGGGCAGCGGGTAGCTGCGACTGAACTGGATCGGATAACGACTCAGCAGTGCCACCCCATACTGGCGACGGGAGTTTTTAATGCGGCCCTCTTCGGATGTGGATCCATCCAGGTCCAGGTTGGGCGCGAAGACATAGTAGCGGTTCAGCTTGCCGGCCAGCCACTCGGCCTGATCGACCAAATTGCTTCGCTCCGACCAGTGCCGATCGACTTCCTGGAGAGCTACAATATCCGCACTCTCGATCACTGCAGCGATTCGTTGCAGTGAGAGCTGCCCATCGCGGCCTTCGCCATGATGGATATTGAACGTCATGACCGTCAGCAGCAGTAAAGTAATCATTTGGTTTATGCTCTTGGGTTAAACTTACACTGACAACTAACAAACTGACAAGGAATGATGCTCAAGATGGCCGACACGCGACACCTGATATGGGCAGCGATCTTTTTGCTGATGGTTTCTCCGATACGTGCCCAGCGTGCGGGGGCCGCCACCGGGGACGAATACGCGCCCGTCAGAGATGAGATGAATCGTCCCATTACCGCTGGAGGATTCCAGAAGGATGCTCCAGTGATCTTCGTGGACTGGACCCGGGAAAGCGGGCTGGACAGTTTCCAGCATCGGTCCGGATCAAAGGACAAGCGCTACATCCTGGAGACACCTTCGGGAGGAGTAGCGCTCTTTGACTACAACAATGACGGATGGCTGGACATCTACCTAGTCAATGGCTCGACCTTGGCCGCTCTGAAGGGAAAGGAGCCGGCGCCCAAGGCCGCGCTCTTCCACAATGACGGAAACGGCAAATTCACCGACGTCACCGAGAGAGCAGGAGTGGCTAATCAGCGCTGGGGATTCGGAGTGGTCTCAGGGGACATCAACAATGACGGCTGGGCCGACCTTATCGTCACCAACTTTGGCAAGGACCGTCTGTATCGCAACAACAAAGACGGCACCTTCACTGATATCGCCGAGACAGCCGGAGTGGCGACCGAAGGCTGGACCACGGCGGCAGCTTTGGGCGATTTCAACAAGGACGGTTATCTGGACCTTTTCGTGGCCGGCTATCTGGATTTCAACCCCGAGTCTCCTCCCGAACCGGACAGTCCTGAGATTGGCAGCAGCTTCTGCGAATACCGCGGAGAACGGGTCATGTGTGGG
Organism: Acidobacteriota bacterium; assembly: GCA_050747825.1. Lineage (GTDB taxonomy): Bacteria > Acidobacteriota > UBA6911 > RPQK01 > JBOGJG01 > JBOGJG01. The sequence goes on from JBOGJG010000300.1 coordinate 82,393, forward strand.
CCGAGAGGATTGAAAGGCACTCGAGACTATCTGTTTCTCAACAATGGTGATGAGACATTCACCGAAGTCGCCGCTAAAGCCGGAGTGGAGGATAAGCCCGGCTATTACGGATTTGCCGCCAGTTGGGCCGATATGGATGATGACGGGCTTCTCGACCTGCTGGTGGCCAACGACTCCACTCCGAATTATCTGTATCGCAACAAAGGGGACGGGACCTTTGAAGACATCAGCTACTATTCCGGCTTTGCCCTGAACGAGTATGGGCGCGAGCAAGCGGGCATGGGACTGGCCATTGCCGATTATAACAATGACGGTCGCCTGGACGTCTACATGACCCATTTCTCGGACGACTACAACACCCTGTACCGCAACGAGGGGGACGCCTTTTTCATGGACGTGAGTTTTCAGGTGGGCGTAGGAGAGCCTTCCATCCCTTTTCTGGCCTGGGGGACCGGTTTTCTCGATTACGACAACGACGGCCTGAAGGACATCTTCGTGGCCAATGGGCATGTCTACCCTGGAGTGGATGCGCAGGACTGGGGAACCACTTGGGCGCAGCGTCCGCTATTGTTTCGCAACTTGGACGGCTCCCGATTCGAGCCGGTGCCTGCCGCTGAGAAAAGTGGCCTGGGCCTGGTGGTGCCAGCCCGCGGGGCCGCCTTCGGCGACCTGGACAATGACGGGCGCGTGGATGCGGTCTTAAACTGCATTGACAGCTCGCCCAGAGTCCTTAAAAACGTCAGCCAGAGCGGGCACCACTGGGTCAGCCTTAAATTGACCGGAGCGCCCGGCAGTCCCCGGGACGCTGTGGGCGCCACTGTGTATTTGACGGCCGGCGGAAAGCGCCAGCGTGGCGATGTGATCGCCGGTACGAGCTACGCCTCGCATTCCGATCTGCGACTTCACTTCGGGCTAGGCTCGGCTGAACGCATTGAACAACTGGAGATCCTCTGGCCCAGCGGACGCCGTCAGGCGCTGGAGGATCTGCCGGTCGATCAGATCCTCACGATTGAGGAAGATCAGCTACGGATTTCAGTAGAGTAGGAGAGGGTTAGCAGCCTGTGGTGAAAGTCCTGAGGGGTCGTAATATGTGATGTTCTTGGGCTTTTGATAACAGCGTTGACTAGGGCGCTTTGCATGTTGAATCAGACGACAGCCCAGGTAGTGATTCACTTCACGATAGGCTTTCGCCGGATATCCCACCGAGAAGTAGTTCACCCAGCCCTGGGTTCGACGATTGATTGCCTCGATCACTTCCGGAAGTGGTTTC
>JBOGJG010000301.1:0-36055 GCA_050747825.1 Acidobacteriota bacterium
CTTGAATTGCTGTAGCGGGATTTAAACTGCTCGCCCGTTTTTTGGAGGGCGGAGGCATCATTGGTGGCCTTATATCTCGACACACCTGCCCAGTAGAGCGCCTCGGGGGCTGATTCGGAATCCGGGAACCGCTCAACGATGGACTTGTAACGCTTCTCAGCGTCCCCGAAATCCTGATGGGAAAAAGCCAGGCGCGCCAGGCCCAGTTCCAGTTGCGCCAGGAAATCGTCTGCCGGGAGGAAACCTTCAAACCGATGTTGCTCTTTGCCCTCTGAATCCAGGATGATCGCCGTAGGGGTCCATTGAGCGCCGAACCGTTCGAACGATTCCGGTTGTTCTTTAATGTGAATCTTGACCGGGATAAAGCTCCCATTTACAAAGCTGGCGACGCGCTCGTTCGGATAAACCTCGGCTTCCAGCCGGGCACATCCGCTTCACGTCGGAGCGGCGCTAAAATCGAGAAAAATGGGCCTGCGCCGAGTGCGCGCATCGGCGAGAGCAGAATCGATATCACGGGTCCATTTAATTTCCATATTAAAAGTATAGCTCAAGTCTTCTCAAAGCATTCGCGTGATTGAATCGCGCCCGCACGTTGGCCTGGGCGGCTCTGTAGAATTTGGAAGGCCAGGTGAGTCCTATTAGTATGGATAGCCATGCGATTGACCCTGCGGCTTGAGATTCTGACACTTTTCACGTTCTATGCTGTTTTTGGTGACTGGGGGATGAGCTACGGAGCGGGCCAGGAGGATCTGGACCGTGACGGGCTGAAGGACCAATTCGAGCAGGAAATGCTGGTTCGATTCCTGCCTGAATTCAAAGTGAGTCAAACGGAGTGCGCCGGATTGCCGGCAAAGTTTCTACCAGAATCGCCGCACCCACAGCCGGTGGCGTTGAACGGGACCATCTACGGGCAGGTCTTTCCGGTTGCCTTGCGCAACACCTCAGGCAGCTTTCTGGAAATCCACTACTACCACCTCTGGAGCCGGGATTGCGGTCGGCTTGGGCACGATCTGGACGCGGAGCACGTATCGGTGCTGGTGCAAGCCGACGGCCCGGAGGCCCCCGCCAGTCGCTGGAAGTCTCTTTACTGGTACGCCGCAGCTCATGAAGGGACTCTTTGCGATGCGAGCAACGGGGCAAGGGTACCCGCTTTCCCGGGCCACGGTCCTGGAATGACCATCTGGATCTCAGCGGGCAAACACGCCTCTTTTCTGACACAAGATCTATGTAGCAAGGTGGGATGCGGTGGAGATCAGTGCAAACAGATGATTCCCTTCTCCCCGAGTGAAGTGATCAATCTGGGCGAGCCGGGAGCTCCTTTAAACGGCGCTGTCTGGACCGCATCGAAGTCCTGGCCGCTGGCGGACAAAATGAAGAGTGACTTTGGCGACTCGGTCCGCCCGAGGCTGGAACTGCTGGAAGAAAGCGAAGCAGCCTTCATCGGCGGAGCTCCTCCTCCGACCAAAGCCCTTCTTCTTGCCGGTAACAAGACGATCGGCGCGGTGGACAAAGGGCAGTCTGAGACCGGTGGCGCGCTGGCCATCACTGCCCATAAAACCGGAAGTGCCGTGACCCGCGGTGTGAGTGAAGCGGGCAGGTCCCTGCTGCGCTCGGTCAAAGCGGTGGGAAGCTGGCTGGGACTGCGAATCGGCCACCCCGCTGACGAGGACGCGAAGCCAATCGAATAGCCTCCAGTCCAAGTACAATCCGCGTTCGATCCATGACCCGGGCAAACGATTGCCGGTCGGGAGGCAAAGAATGGAGGAGGCGTTGGTCAGGATCGCGCCGGCGCCACAATCGCCGTCAAGGCAACAAACGGGTTACATGATCACCGAACATCTCTTGAAGCTGGGCTGCCGGCGCGTGGCCTTTCTGGCTCATCCCAACACTGCGCCCACCGTTGTTGCCAGGATCGCAGGATATCGCGAGGCGCTATTGGCGCAGCGAGCTCCTCTGGAAGATGCTCTGGTGCAGCGTGGGGATACTGCGGATGCAGCTCATATGCGGCGCGTGATGCAAAGCGCGCGTCCGGAGGCTTTCGTGTGCGCCAATGACCGAACTGCAGGACAGTTGATGCATACGCTCATGGGCCTGGGATATCGAGTTCCGGAAGACGTGCGGATCGTCGGAATCGACGATGTCGAGTATGCGAGCTTGCTGCCCGTCCCCCTGACGACGATTCACCAGCCATGCCCGGAAATCGGCGAAGTCGCCATGACGACCATGCTGGAGCGCCTGGCCCGTCCGGACCTGCCGGCACGGGAGATTTTTCTCGACTGCAAACTGGTCATTCGCCAATCTTGCGGCGCGCGACGGTAATTTTTGGGTGAGTTCTGATGGAATGTCTGTTCTAATTCTGCTGGAGGAGGACTGTATGCTGAAAGAATTCAAAGAGTTCGCAATGAGAGGCCATGTCTTGGATATGGCCATCGGTATCATCATAGGGGGAGCGTTTGGCACCATCACCCAATCGCTTGTCAAAGACGTTCTGATGCCCCCAATCGGTCTGTTGTTGGGGGAGGTTGACTTCGCCGACTTATTTCTCGTTCTTCAGCAGGGAACCACACCAGGTCCGTATCCGATGCTGGCCGCGGCGCAAGAAGCGGGTGCGGTGACGATCAATTATGGTTTGTTTACCAATAGCATCGTCAGCTTTTTGATTGTGGCTGCTGCAGTGTTTGCATTGGTTAAGGGCATAAATGAGGGGAGACGTAAAGAGGAGAATGTGCCCCCCTCAGAACCGACAACCAGGGCCTGTCCGTTTTGTATTTCGCTGATCCCGATTAAGGCTATCCGCTGTCCAAATTGTACGTCTGATCTGCAAGGTAAACATGCGGCCTAAGAATTTGACCAGCCGCGTCCGCATGCGTTTTGGGTATTCAAAGCCCTTGGGCAACACGATCCCGCCGCGCTGCTCGGCTCCGGTGACAAGGGCCGCTTTGCTTTCGAGCCTGCCCATTCGCCTGGATCAGGCGCCTGCCGGCATGTAAGCGGCCCGGGCGGGAGGCTGCTCCAGAATGCGCCGGGTCGCGGGGTCGAAGGCCATAACTTTTCCTTCGCGATAGGAATCAACACCAAGTTTGATGGCCACCATGACCTGATAACCTCTCAGGACGTCGTAAACCGGCTTCTGGCGCGAGCGCATGCAGTCCAGCCAGTTGTCCACCAGGTGCTGATCGTCCTCAGGCTGTTCTATGGTGACCTCGGTCTTGCCGCCGTTGGCTTCCTTGAAGGCCTCTTCAAACTGCCGTTGCGCCTTGACCAGGGCGTACTCGCGCTGGCGCTGGCGCTGCTGCGGCCCGCGCGTCTGATCTCCCATATCATCTCCAGCCTGCACCGGTCCGCGCAGAACCTCCAGCGTGCCCCAGTTTCCATAGACCGTGAGGGGAACGGACTGGGAGTTTGCCATACAGGAAACCATGTTGATGGAGTATTGACCCGGATATTCCACCAGGGTCATATAGGTATCCGGCACCTCGCGGTTCTTCTGAACGTAAATACCGCCGGCCCCGGTGACGCGGGTGGGAAAGTCAAAACCAAGCATGCTGGACATGGCTCCCAGGCGGTGGTAGAGAAGATCGGTGGCGTTGCCTCCCGAGTAATCCCAGTATTTCCTCCAGCGGAAATAGCGCTCGGCGCTGAAGGGGCGCTTGGGCGCGGGGCCCAGCCACATGTCCCAATCCAGGTTCTCCCCGCTCACTTCAGCATCCGGCCAGTGCTGGCCGCCCACTCCGGGGATGGGATAGTCCCACATTCCCGTGTCCGTATTTCGGTTATAACTGATCAGACCCCAGAGGACCTTGCCCATCCTGCCAGAACGGATGTAGTCATTGATGCGCCAGTAAAGCTGGGTGGAGGGGCCGGAACCGCCCACCTGCAGGATGCGGCCGGTCTCGTTAACGATGCCGTTGAGTTTGGCCGACTCGTCAATAGTGTACGTCATCGGTTTTTCGAGATAGACATCCTTGCCGGCCTGGCAGGCCTCGCTGGCCATCGGGAAATGCCAGTGATCGGGTACGACGACCACGACGCCGTCGATGTCAGGGCGCTGCAGAACTTCACGGTAGTCGCCGTAGGTCTTGGGCGCCTGCGTTTGCTCCTGGGCGTGCTTCAGCCGCGGTTCCCAAACGTCGCAGACCGCAGCGTATTCGATGTCCTTGGTGTTCTCTTTGCGCTCGTTAAATCGCCGGATCAGGCTCTGAAACTGCATGCCGCAGCCGATGAAGCCCACGTTGATGCGCTCGTTTGCTCCCAGGATGCCTCCGGTCACCCTGGCTCGGGGGGCGCTGGAAGCCGCCGCCGAGGCGCCTGAAATCAGAGGGGCGGAGGCCACGGCTGCCGCGGTCTTGCCCAGAAACTCACGCCGGCTTGATTTCTGGGGTTCCTTTTTGTTTGGCATATGGTTTTGCTCCTTAACGATTGTTAGCAATTGTAGTCCACCTTGGCCTTGCGTGAAAGTCAAATCTCACCTAGACTTTCTCCAGCATTGTGACCATCCATCTGAGGTTGAGACTTATGAGACTTAGGCTTCCGTTTTTACTTTTATGGGCTCTACAAATCACTCTCTCCTTTGCCCTCTGTCCCTGGCTCCTGGGGCAGGAGACAAGCGTCAAGCCCGGAATTAACGAGCGTTGGAAAAGTCCTGAAATAGAGCCGCTCATCGATACGCTGGAAGCCGAGAGTCGGGAGATTTACGCTGCTCGGGACCAACTGGCCGGCCTGGTGGGACTGAAAGCGGGCTCCGTGATTGCCGATGTGGGATCGGGTTCCGGCTTCATGACTCTGGAGTTCGCCCAGCGAGTGGGTTCAAATGGGAAAGTCTACGCCGTGGATATCAATCCGGAACTGCTCAAGCACGTGCTAAGCCAGACCCATCAAGCTGGTTATCAAAACGTAGAGACCGTTGTCACGGCTGAGGATTCGGTCGATCTGCCGGCCGATTCGGTCGATTACGTCTTTCTCTGCGACACCTACCATCATTTTGAGTACCCGCAGAAATCGCTGGCCTCCCTGTATAAGGCGCTGCGGCCCGGCGGCGAGGTGGTTCTGGTGGAATTCAAGCGCGTCCCGGGAGAAAGCCAGGACTGGGTCCTCGAACACGTGCGGGCGGGGAAGGAGGTTTTCAAACAGGAATTCCTGGCCGCCGGTTTCGAATTCGCCAGCGAGCAGGACACGCCGTTTCTTGAAGAAAATTATGTGCTCCGCTTCCGGAAGTAGATTGCAAATGATCCGGACACTGACAGCCGTGCTGCTGTCTGCGGCTTTTCTTCTCGCCTGCAGCTCGCGGCCTGCCGAAGGCTTTGATGTTGTCATCACGGGAGGCCAGATAATTGACGGATCGGGCCGGGCAGGATACCGATCCGATCTGGCCATCGATGATGACGCCGTTGTCAGGATAGGCTCACTGAGCCAGGAAGAAAAGGCCGCCGCACGCCAGGTCATCAACGCTGAGGGACTCACCGTCAGTCCTGGCTTCATCGATATTCACAGCCATTCCGATTACACGCTCCTGGTGGATGGGACGGCCCAGAGCAAGATCCGCCAGGGTGTGACGACGGAAATCCTGGGCGAGTCCCGCTCAGCCGCTCCGATACAGGGAAAACTCAATTCGGACAGCCCCTACGGCATCGAGGTGGACTGGAGAACGCTCGGAGAATACTTCGACCGTCTCGAGCGCCAGGGAATTTCCGTCAACGTCGGCTCTTACGTGGGCGCCACTCAAGTGCGCCTTTGCGTCCTGGGCGAAGAATCCCGTGAGCCCACGGATACGGAGATGGACGAGATGAAGCAGCTCGTCACTGAGGCGATGGAAGATGGAGCGCTGGGGCTGTCCTCCGCTCTTCTGGTGCCGCCCAACACCTACCACACCACGGATCAGTTGGCCCAAATGGCTTCCATGGTGAAGGCTCATGGCGGTATTTATTCCACCCACATCCGATCAGAAGGAGAGGGCATTCAGGAGGCCGTGCTCGAAGCAATCGAGATCGGCAGGCGCGCCGGAGTTCCAGTGGACATCATCCACCTTAAGATTGCAGACAAGAGTCTCTGGGGGCGCATGGAGGAAATCTGCGGGCTCATCGAAGCGGCCCGCCGGGAAGGCCTCGAAGTCACAGCCAATCAGTACCCGTACCCAGCCGGTCAGAATAATCTGGTCGCGCTGATTCCGCCCTGGGCCATGGAAGGAGGACGGAAGGAAATGCTGGAACGTCTGGGCCGGCCCGCTCTTCGCAGCCGCATGGCGCATGACATTTACCAGGGAATCCCCGGCTGGTTCAATCATTACCTGGCGATGGGAAGCTGGGATGGATGCCTGGTGGCTTCCGTGACCCAGCACTCCAATAAGCAATTTGAAGGTAAGTCCGTTGAAGAGATCGCGCGGCTCACCGGTAAGAAGCCGGAGGATGTGGTTTTTGATCTGCTGCGGGACGAGGAGGGTTCAGTGCCTGCCGTGTACTTCTTAATGAATGATGAGGATATCAAGTACGCCCTGCGGATGCCCTGGCTCTCTTTTGGCTCGGATGGCACGGCCGTTCGTCCCGACGGGATGCTGGGCGAAGGAAAGCCCCACCCCCGCTGGTACGGCACATTCCCACGCATCCTGGGAAAGTATGTCAGGGAAGAGGGTGTGCTGACTCTGGAACAGGCCGTCCGTAAGATGACGTCCTTGAATGCCGAAAAACTCGGGCTGAGCGATCGCGGCTTGCTGGAAGAGGGAAAGAAAGCAGATATCACGATTTTTGATGCTGCCACGGTTCGGGACAGAGCCACTTTCCAGGACCCTCATCAGTACCCCGAGGGGATTGAATACGTCATCGTCAATGGCCGCCTGGTGTTTGAAAAAGGGCAGCACCTGGAGATCTTTCCGGGGGAGGTCCTGAGGAAAAGGCAGAACTGAAAATCGGAAGGGCTGGGTCTCAGAGCTCCCAGCCCTTCCTGTACTCCGGGCGATAGATCAGCCGGTTGGCCTCGTCCGAGTTGGTGAATTGCTTTGCGGCTGCGTCCCACTTCAGTTTCTGGTCCACGCGAAGGGCGATATTGCCCAGGCAGATCGTCTCGCAGAAATTGGAAATCCGGGTGAAGGCGGCATTGGGAGCGGCCCCGCCCTGGCAGCCCCTGATCCACTGGTCCAATTCGTCAAGCGGCTTGTCCTCAGGCCCGGCAGGTGGTTTCGAAGCCTGCATTCGCTTAGGCGGGATCAGCCTCGCCTCCTGGCCGCGGAAGCCGGCCAGGATTTTACCCTCATCGCCGATGAAAAGAAGGCCTTCAGCGGCCAGGCCTTCGCCCTCCTCTTCCAGCTCTTCGGGATGTGGCGGCCGCAGACCGCCGTCATACCAGTGCAGCGAAACCGGAGGCATTCCCTCCCTCCCGGGAAAATTCCAGCGGATTACCGAAGCTTGAGGGTAGGAGATCCGATTGACCTGCTTTTCCCAGAGGTGATCAACAATGGCGTAATACTGGCTCCGGCTGGCCTCTACGCTCTCCGGCACTCCCAGTTTCAGGATGTCGAAGATCTGATAAAAGCTGTAATGCCCCATGTCGCCCAGCGCCCCGGCGCCGAACTCATACCAACCGCGAAATACAGCGTGAGTGAACGCGGAATGGTAGGACCTGTCCGGGACCGGACCCAGCCAAAGATCCCAGTCCAGTCCTTCGGGCACGGCGGGCCGTTCAGCCGGATAATCGGCCATTCCCTGGGGCCAAAAGGGCCGGGAGGACCAGTTGTGAACCTCGCGGACCGGCCCGATAACGCCACTGGCGATCCACTTTCTTAAGATGTGCGTGGCTTCCTGATCGGCCGAGCAGAACATCTGACAGGCGAGATTGGGGTTTCGCGAGGCCATCTCCACCGCAAGGCGCGTCTCATGCAGCACATTTGAAATCGGCTTATGGGTGATCACATGCTTGCCCTTCTTCAGGGCGGCCAGGGCAATAGTGGCGTGCAGGTGGTCCGGAGTCATGATGTAGACCGCATCCAGGTCCGTCTCCTTCTCCAGCATCTCGCGGAAGTCATTGTAGGCGGAGCAGCCTTTGTAATTTCCGGATCGCGCCCGCCGGCCATAGTAAGTCTGCACAATTTCCTGTCCCACCTGGCGCCCGCAGCGGCAGCCCTCGACTCCTTCTCCCCAGTTGGAAGATTCCAGAAAGTTCCGGATTTTGTCGCGCAGCTCATGCCTTCTCCAGGAGATGTAATCGCTGCTCTCCCTGTTGGGGTCGCAGACAGATAGAATATTGAGTTCCGCCTTGGGCAGCGCCTGGATTAATTGGCGGATTCCCTGGGTCCCGACGCCCACGTAGCCGACGTTGATCCGGTCGCTCGGCGCGACCAAACTCGTACCGCCCAGCACGCGACGGGGGACGATGCTCAGGGCGGCTGTGGACGCCGAAGCGCTCAGGAAATGGCGCCGGTCGATTTTCTTTCCATGCATGTCTATTCCCTCCCGGTCTGTTGCAGAGAGTTTATACTTCAGTCGATCAGCAGGGCAACCCGGCCTTCGAGCAAATAGCCGAGACCTGTCGGGAACAGCCGGTGGTCGCGGACTTCGATTTGCAGCCCCCATCCTTCCGAGAACCACCAGTTGACCCCGGCCCCCACGAAAGCGGCATTGCCGGTACCACCCCGGAAGAGGAGGGAATAGCCAGCAGTGAGGAAAGGGGCTGAGGAGCTGTCGCGGCCGAAAAGGTAGAAGAGTCCCGGAGAGAACATCCCGATGCCGCCCGCCAAGTCCCCGCTCGGATCAAAGAGGTAGCCCACATCGGCTCGGCCGCCCAGGCCGGCTAAAAACAAAGCCTCCATCCCGCCTCCAACGTGCAGAGCGAATCCCTTGCCCTCGTCTACGAAAAAACCGCCCGGTGCGGCGAGGATATAGCCGTAGGCGCCCCGTTCCCCGGCGGATTGGGCCTGGACCAGCGTGCTTGTCAGGCTCAAGAAAAGAATTGCGAGCGGCAGCGTCCGTCTGGGCATAGCTCCACGATATCACCAGTTTAGCGCCGCGGTAAGGCGGTTGGGGGCCGCCCGGCGCGAATTCTGCTGGAGAACTAAAACTCTATGTCCAACGTCTGCTGCTGATCCGGAGCAAGCGCGGCAACCTCCTCCAATACCTGGACGTTATCTCCCTCGCCTACTCGAATGGTATAGGTCCCCTCTTTGAAGAGCTTCGGCCGCCAGGTAGAACCGTTGATCCGCAAGGTGTAGACCACTTCGTCCAGATCTTCGTCAATCACCTGGACCACCGGGTCTTCCTGCCCGCTGATGCGCAGCGTCGGCAGATAGGCTAGAGCTTGCCGTCCGTAGTTGTCCTCCTGGCTGATAGTCAGAGGCCAGCCCGGAAACTGAGCTGCGTCAGGCCGAGTCACATCGACCTGCCGGGGCCAGCACTCTATCGTGATTTCGCGCCTCGATTTGTTGAAACGCACAAGACCATAGCCCGCGGCATTGTAGTTGTCGGGAGAGGGATTGGCATAAGCCAGCATGGTCAGCTTATTGCCCAGGCCGTCGTAATAACGCCCCGTAAAAGGCAACGGATTGGCCGGATCATGGTTCATAGGCTCTTCGAGAGGCCACCACCAGCGGCCGTAGTAATTTACGATCGAAGGGACGCAGAAGGAATAAATCGAGTCCTCCCAGGAGTTGATCCCATGATAGATGATGGTCGCCAGGTGCTGATCTCCTCCGATATGGAAGCCAAAGAAGCGCCTGATTTCTTTCAGCGCCCGGGCCCGTCCGGACTGGGGCCACCCGTTCGAATCCAGGTCGGCCAGCAGCCGGTTATCGGACTGGCCGTGGAGGTGAGCGCCTCCCGCAAAAATAGTCTGGGAAAGCACGGACTTGATTTCGGCTCCGCTCCAGTCCTGTCCCCACTCATGCAGGAAGCTGAGCTGGCGTTCACCCAGCAGCCGCGCCTCCGGGACGTCGATGGATTGGCGGTCGTAATTGGGGTCGTTAATGTGATCGGGACGGGGTCCTTGTTGTGGGATCAGGCCGGCGGGACCTGTCTTCCACTTGCGGTCTTCGATGATGGCGAAGTCAATACCGCCCACGTTCATCGAGGTGTAATAAACGGTGATCCCCTGCTCGACGGGAGCAGGGTCGTAGGGATCCGGAAGATGGCTGGTCTGAGCGCGCTGAACCATATTCACATAATGGGCCGGCATTATGTAGCCGCCGTCAGATCCGCCCTGAAGGTGCGAGACTTTGCCGCCTTCGCCCCAGACATTTCCCTGCCCGACGTCATGATCATCGGGAATCGTGATTGTCGGCCGGTCTTTGATAATTTCCCGAAATTGCCGGCCGAAGAGCAGCCAGGCCGCGGTGTGCTCCCTGTGATCGTAGCTCTGGTCTCCTGAAAAGAAGAGCAGATCCGGGTCTTGTGCTTTGACGTTTCGGATGATGTCTTCGCGCGGGCCTCGGTCTGAATTCGAGTTTCCGGTAAAAGCGGCGACGACGATCTCGTTCTTGTCGCCAGGATCCCTGCGGATCAGTCCTTCGAAGGAAGAGCCGCCCGGGTGAGTGACGCGGTAGGCGATGTTTCTCGTATGGTCCCAAGCTTCCACTCGAAAAGTGGCCATCCAGCCTTCCTCATGGACTTCAGCCCTGGCGATCGGTTTCCAGTCGCTGCCATCCTGCACTTCCAATTGCACCTGGCGGGACTCGCCTGACTGGAGGGGATAAAGCTGCGCCGTCAGCTTGAGGGTATTGTCCTGCACGGTATAGAGCGCAAAGCAGATGACTTCGTCACGGGGAACATCAGGGATCGTCGGAGGGCCGCCCGTGCGCTCAATGGCAATCGGCGGCGGCTCCTGCTGGGCCAGGCTAAACCAAGCTGTGCCTGCCAGTAAAGCCAGCATAACGACGATAAGATTTTTGGGAGTTTTCATGACGATGCCTGCAGCCTCAAAGCTAAAAGCCGACAGCTTTTTTAAACTATCTTCTGCTAAGATTAGCACGAGAACACAACAATGATTCGTATCTTCCCCATTGTATTTGCTATAGCAATCATCCTGACTGGGGTCAGCCCGTGCCAGCACACTCAACAGGCGCATGGCCATGAGCATACCGACCCGCAGGCAATTGTTCCCTTGCAGCCGCTGGCGCAGCAGGTGCGGCAGCTCGAGAGAGCGCTGGGGTATTTGGGCCAGCCTCTTTCAGATGTCGAACACAGCCAGATGAACGAGGCCATCGGCCAGGCCGACGAGAAGCGGGCGGTGGCGAAGCTGCAGGAGATCCTGGACAAGTCCGTCCTGGCGGTCGTTGAGATCAATCCCGAAAGTCGCGTCAAGGTAAAGCAGGGAGTAGCCTCTCCTGAGTTAGTGGAGGGCGGCACGCGGCTGTTTCTGGTGAAGGTCATCAATCAGGCTGGCGTGACGGCGCCTCTCAGAGTCGAAAGCCCCAACGCCGGCCCCGTGTACATCCGCTCTTCAGGCAGAGCTGAACCGGAATCCCGCTTGGCCGCGACAGATGTCAGGGAACGATGGGCTGAGATTTCTGTCTATCAGCAGCCGCCGATGCGGGAGCGCCTCTCAGGGTTGCCTCTGGAATACGTGATTCTCGAGGTCTTCAGCCGCGACCAGGGGCAGCGCTCCGCACTCATCAGCTTTGACGTCGGCCAGGGCAGTCAGGATATTGGATTTCGCAATGAGACGACCATCCTGTTCAATGCGCTGCCCGCGCGGCAAGTCAAACTGGCTGTGAAGGATGAAAAGGGCCAGCCGACGGTAGCTTCCTTTCTTTTCCGCGATCATGTGGGGCGCGTCTATCCGAATCCCTCCAAGCGCCTGGCGCCCGACTTTTTCTTTCAGCCCCAGGTCTATCGCGCCGACGGAGAGTCGATCTATTTGCCGGACGGGGAATACACGGTAACCTACTCCAGAGGCCCTGAGTACCTCGCGCAGGCGCTTAAATTCATGGTGAGTGACAGCGGTCCCCAGGAGTTGGTGTTCGACCTGAAGAGGTGGATCGATCCATCCGAATTCGGCTGGTATTCAGGAGACCACCACATCCACGCCGCCGGATGCTCTCATTATGAGAATCCCGCTCAAGGCGTCCTTCCCCAGGACATGTGGAATCAAATTCGAGGCGAGGCTTTGAACGTGGGGGCCGTGCTGACCTGGGGACCCTGCTACTACTACCAGAAACAGTTTTTCAGCGGGGATGACCACCCTCTCTCAACGGCGGATCAGTTGATCCATTATGATTTGGAGGTGTCGGGATTTCCGTCCAGTCATGCCGGGCACCTGGTTTTGCTGGGACTCCAGGAGCAGGACTACCCGGGCGCCGATCGGATTGAAGAGTGGCCCACCTGGGATCTGCCGGTCCTGCGCTGGGGCAAGTCGCAGGATGCGGTGACGGGATTTTCTCATTCCGGCTGGGGTCTGGAGGTGCAGAGCCGCGACCTGCCCAACTACGAAATGCCCGGCTTCGACGGGATAGGGGCTAATGAATACATCGTGGATGTGACCCATCCCGGGACCGTGGACTTTATTTCGGCCGGGGACACTCCTTATGTCTGGGAGTTGAACATCTGGTACCACACGCTGAACGTGGGATTTCGAACCCGCATCAGCGGCGAGACCGATTTTCCCTGTATTACCGACGATCGCATCGGACTGGCTCGAAGCTATACGAAAATTGACGGGCCCCTGAATTATCGGGCCTGGGTGGAGGCGATCCGCGACGGCCGTAGCTACGTCTCCGACGGCAGAAGTCATCTCCTGGATCTCAAGGTCAATGGCCTCGGGCTGGGTACAGGGGGCAGCGAGGTGCGCCTGAAAGCGGGTGAGAAAGCGCGTGTTGAGGTGCAGGTCGCAGCTTATCTGGATTCTCTTCCCAACAAGCAGATACAAACGGCTCCCTATCAGGAAAAACCTTACTGGGACGTTGAACGGGCACGGATCGGCGACAGCCGGGAAGTGCCGGTTGAGCTGATCATGAATGGGGAAGTCGTGGCCAGCAGAAAAGTGTTGGCGGACGGGAAAGTCCGGAGCGTCGAGTTTGAAGTGCCTGTAGAACGGAGTAGCTGGCTGGCGGTGCGCATCCTTCCTTCCTCTCACAGCAATCCGGTTTTCGCCCTGGTCGGCCAGCAGCCCATCCGGGCCTCGCGCCGCAGCGCCGAATGGTGTCTGGCTGCCGTTGACCAGTGCTGGAGCCAGAAAGCCCGGCGCATCTCTCCTGAAGAAACCGAGGAAGCTCGCCAGGCTTACGATCACGCCCGGCGGGTCTATCGGCAATTGATCTTGGAGTCAAAATGAGAAAGGACAAAATCATGACCACAAAACGAGTTTCATTCATCCTGGCGGCAGCCTTTTTGCTGGCTGCAAGTCTTCTGACGGCCCATCCCCACTTCAGAAAAACAGTTGACGCTTCCACCCGGGACATGGAGGTCAAGGTGCAGTACACGACCTATCCTTATAACGAAGCGCACCTGGATTCGGTGGAAGACGGGTTTATCTTCAACTGCGGCAATGCAACACTGAGCATTGCCAAGGGAAACCTGACAGCCGGCGGGCAGGCGCTGGCCGCAGGAAACTACCTGCTGCGCGCTCGTGCAAAAAATACCGACGACTGGACTCTGCTGCTGGTGCCCGAAGCCCAGGCCGGAGACCCGCGAAACCCAGACCTGAGCAACGCCATCGAACTGCAGACAGTCACACTGACCGGCCAGCCGACCACTCATCATTTGAGCCTGGATCTGCACGGTGGACATGGCCCCACGGACGGCAAACTGGTCCTGTCGCTGTTGTTCGGGCCCAGGACGCTTGAGACCGGCTTCGAGCTCTGATCTCTAACAGAGCCTGTATCTGGACAGGGGGAGTCCAGATACAGGCTGCTAAGCGCGGCGATTCAGGGCCCCGGACCTTAAATTTTCTTTACGACTTTTTGACTATCCAGTAATCTGAAGATATTCATGAGTTTTTTGTATGGAAAATCAGCTTGATATCAGAAATATTTATGAGAGACTGGTTATTCGGCCCTGAGTTATGGACGACGATCATTCACGACCATAAATACTTATGTCTGGAATAAACTCACCAAAGACGACCATGAACAAGCAAGGACTGTACGATCCATGGTTTGAGCACGATGCCTGTGGTGTCGGCTTTATCGTTGATATCAAGGGGCGCAAGTCGCATGATATCGTGGAAAAAGCCATCCAGATTCTGGTCAATTTGGAGCATCGGGGGGCGTGCGGCTGTGAGAAGGAAACCGGAGACGGAGCTGGGATCATTCTGCAAACGCCACATGGCTTCCTCTCCCGCGAATGCCGCGAGCTGGGCATGGATCTGCCGGAGTACGGCGGTTACGGAGTGGGCATGGTCTTTTTGCCCACGGATCCGTATCAGCGCTTCAAATGTGAGTGGCTGTTCGAGCAGATCGTCCTGGAGGAAGGCCAGTCGGTTCTGGGGTGGCGAACAGTTCCGGTCAATGACTCGACCATCGGACCCAGTGCCCAGGCCACGGCGCCGGTCATCCGCCAGATCCTGATCGGCCGGGCCGGCGAAATCGCCGACGAGCAGGCTTTCGAGCGAAAGCTTTACGTTATCCGCAAGCGTGTCGAGAGTTCCGTCAGGGATCTGGATATTCCGGAAGGCAGATTTTACATCTGCAGCCTTTCTTACAAGACCGTGGTTTACAAGGGGATGCTCAAATCCGAGCAGGTCACGACATTTTATCCCGATCTGAGAGACAAGGATTTGGAGACTGCGCTGGCCATGGTGCACTCTCGCTTCAGCACCAATACTTTTCCAAGCTGGGCGCGGGCGCACCCCTACCGTTATATTTCTCACAACGGCGAGATTAATACGCTGCGTGGCAATATCAACTGGATGCATGCCCGCGAGAGCATGTTCCAATCCGATCTGTTTGGGTCGGATGTCAAGAAAATCCTCCCCGTGATCGATGAGGCCGGAAGCGACTCGGCGATGTTTGATAACGCCCTGGAACTCCTTGCGCTGGGCGGCCGTTCGCTGCCCCATGCCGTCATGATGATGATTCCGGAGCCCTGGAGCGGCCATGAATCCATGAGTCCAGAAAAGAAAGCCTTTTACGAGTATCACTCCTGCCTGATGGAACCCTGGGATGGTCCGGCTTCGATTGCCTTTACCGACGGGCGGCAGATCGGGGCCGTTCTGGACCGGAACGGGCTGCGTCCTTCGCGCTACTACGTCACTCAGGACGATCTTGTCATCATGGCCTCCGAGGTGGGCGTTCTGGATCTTCCTCCGGAGAACATAAAGTTCAAAGGACGGCTGCAGCCGGGACGGATGCTCCTGATCGATATTGAGGAAGAACGGATCATCGCCGATGACGAGTTAAAGCACAGGATAGCCGCTGAAAAGCCTTATGGCGAATGGGTCCAAGAGAATCTGGTCGGGTTGAACGATCTGCCCGACCCCGAGCACGTCTACGATCCCGATCATGAAACGGTTCGACTGCGCCAGCAGGTATTTGGATATACGACTGAAGATCTGCGCATGATGATGGCGCCCATGGCCAAAGACGGCAACGAGCCGGTAGGGTCGATGGGGTTTGATGCTCCCTTGGCTGTACTCTCGGACCGCCCCCAGCTCTTGTACAACTATTTCAAGCAGCTCTTTGCCCAGGTGACGAATCCGCCCGTGGACTCTATTCGTGAAGAGCTGATTATGTCGATCGGGACGGCCATCGGTCCGGAGCGCAATCTGCTCAAGCCCGAGCCGGAATCGGCGCGCCAGATCAAGCTCGACTCCCCCATCCTGAGCAATGAGGAGTTGGAAAAGCTGCGCCAACTGGACGGAACCGGCCCAGGGGCGACCGCTTCACGCCGCGGTTTTCAGACGATCACACTGCCCATTTTCTTCAGGGTGAAGGAAGACGGTCAGGGCCTGGAGAGAGCTATGGGTGAGCTCTGCCGCCGTGCCGATGAGGCCCTTGCCGCGGGGCACGAGATCATTGTCCTGTCTGACCGCGGGTTGACCGATCGCGAGAATGCTCCCATACCGTCGCTTTTGGCCGTGGCGGGCGTTCACCATCACCTGATCCGCCAAGGCACTCGGACGCGTGTGGGAATTGTTTTGGAAAGCGGCGAGCCGCGCGAGGTTCATCATTTTGCGCTTCTGATCGGGTATGGCGCCAGCGCCATCAACCCTTATCTGGCTTTTGAGACTTTGGACGACATGATTCGCCAGGGCATGCTGCCGGACGTGGACCACTACACGGCTGTAAAGAAGTACATCAAGGCCGCCAATAAGGGTGTCCTGAAAGTCATGTCCAAAATGGGCATTTCCACTATTCAGAGCTATCACGGCGCCCAGATTTTCGAGGCTATCGGCCTCAACCGCGACCTGGTGGACAAGTATTTTACCTGGACCGCCTCGCGCATCGGCGGGATCGGTCTGGACGTGATCGCCAAAGAAGTACAGATGCGGCACCAGAAGGCATTCCCGGATCGTCCGGTAGAGGGAGAGCAGCTCGATGAGGGAGGATACCTGCAGTGGCGGGAAAATGGGGAGTATCACCTGTTCAATCCCCACACCGTGCACAAGCTGCAGCATGCCTGTCGCACCAGCGATTACAAGCAGTTTAAGCAGTACAGCGCATCGGTAAACGATCAGGCCTGCAAGATGGCCACGCTGCGGGGACTCTTTCAGTTCAAGTTCCCGGGAAGCCCGATTCCCATTGAGGAAGTCGAGCCGGTTGAATCAATCATGAAGCGTTTCAAGACCGGCGCCATGTCTTATGGCTCGGTCAGCAAAGAGGCGCATGAGGCGCTGGCAATCGCCATGAACCGGATCGGTGGAAAGAGCAATACGGGTGAGGGAGGGGAGGATCCGGATCGTTATACTCCCGACTCGAATGGGGACTCCCGCAACAGCGCAATCAAGCAGGTTGCCTCCGGGCGGTTTGGCGTCACCAGCGAATACCTGACCCAGGCCCAGGAACTCCAAATCAAAATGGCTCAGGGCGCCAAGCCGGGAGAAGGGGGACAGCTCCCGGGCACCAAAGTCTACCCGTGGATTGCCAAAGTTCGGCATTCGACGCCGGGAGTGGGACTCATTTCGCCACCTCCGCACCATGATATTTACTCGATTGAGGACCTGGCTGAACTGATCCACGACTTGAAGAACGCCAATTCACAGGCCCGCATCAGCGTGAAGCTGGTGGCTGAAGTCGGTGTGGGAACGATTGCTGCAGGTGTTTCCAAGGCGCATGCGGATGTCGTCCTGATCAGCGGCCATGATGGCGGGACGGGCGCCTCGCCTCTGACCAGTCTCAAGCACGCCGGTATTCCCTGGGAGCTGGGCCTAGCGGAGACGCATCAGGTACTGGTCCTCAATAATCTGCGCAGCCGCATCCACGTGGAAGTGGACGGGCAGCTCAAGACGGGGCGCGACGTCATCATCGGGGCGCTCCTGGGAGCTGAAGAGTTTGGATTCTCCACCGCTCCCCTGGTCGTCCTGGGATGTATTGTGATGAGAGTTTGCCATCTCAACACCTGTCCGGTGGGAGTAGCCACGCAAGATCCCGAGCTGCGCAAGAAGTTCATGGGCGACCCCGGACACGTGGTCAACTTTATGCGCTTTATTGCCCAGGAAGTCCGCGAGCTGATGGCCCAGCTTGGTTTTCGCACTCTCGCCGAGATGGTCGGGCGCAGCGACCTGCTGGAGGTGCGTCCAGCCGTGGAACATTGGAAGGCCCAGGGACTCGACTTTTCGGGAATCTTCTACCAGCCACAGGTGCCTGCCTACGTGGGGCGCTACTGCCAGATCCCGCAGGACCACGGATTGGACCAGGCCCTGGACAACACGACCTTGCTCGAGCTTTGCAAGCCGGCGCTGGACAATGGAACAGCCGTTTCAGCCAAGCTTCCCATCCGCAACACCAATCGCGTGGTGGGGACAATAGTGGGGAGTGAAGTGACCCGCAGGTACGGCTCCAAGGGACTTCCGGATGGGACCATCGACCTGCATTTCAGAGGCTCAGCCGGCCAGAGCTTCGGAGCCTTCCTGCCGCCCGGAATGATGCTCACGCTGGAGGGTGATTCCAATGACTACATTGGCAAGGGACTCTGTGGAGGAAGGATCATCGTCTATCCTCCCGAAGGCTCCACCTTTAAGGCCGAGGAAAATGTCATCATCGGAAACGTGGCCTTCTACGGGGCTACCGGTGGCGAAGCCTACATCCGGGGAGTGGCGGGCGAGCGCTTTTGCGTGCGCAACAGCGGCGTCCATGCAGTCGTAGAGGGTGTGGGCGATCATGGCTGCGAGTACATGACTGGCGGACGAGTGGTGATCCTGGGTCCGACCGGCCGCAACTTTGCCGCCGGGATGTCGGGCGGGACTGCCTACGTCCTCGATCAGGCCGGCGATTT
Source organism: Acidobacteriota bacterium (assembly GCA_050747825.1). Lineage (GTDB taxonomy): Bacteria > Acidobacteriota > UBA6911 > RPQK01 > JBOGJG01 > JBOGJG01. The sequence goes on from JBOGJG010000301.1 coordinate 18,345, forward strand.
TTCGAGCCATTGCAATCGCCAGATGGTCGAGCTGCACGGTCTGGAAGACCCCGAGGAGATCGAGCTGGTGAGAAACATGATCCGCCATCAGGCCGAATTCACAGGCAGCCAACTGGCCTGGAAGATTCTGACCTCATGGGATCAGATCCTTCCCCGGTTCGTGAAGGTCTATCCGACCGATTACCGGCGAGTCATCGAAGCGCAGCAGCGCATCCGCGAAAGAGGCGTATCTGACGACGAAGCAGCCATGGCAGCCTTCGAGCAGAACGCCATGGACGGAGCGCGGGTGGGGGGGAATTAGTTCTTTAGTCCTGGAACGAGAGAATTAATCCGAGACCGTAAGGGAGCGGCCGGCGTGCGGTTAAAGAACTAAAGAACCAAGGAACCAACATGGGCAAGCCAACGGGCTTTATCGAATACGAGCGGGAGTTGCCGGCCGATCGGTCTCCGGCCGAACGCATCCACGATTGGGCAGAATTTCATGAGCACTCTGAAGCGGAGATGCTCAAGCGGCAGGGTGCGCGCTGTATGGACTGCGGCATTCCTTTTTGCCATTCCGGGAGCGTGATCAACGGCATGACTACGGGATGTCCGATCAACAACCTGATCCCGGAGTGGAACGATCTAGTCTATCACGACCAGTGGAAGGAAGCCCTGCACCGGCTTCACAAGACCAACAACTTCCCGGAGTTTACCGGCCGCGCCTGCCCGGCGCCCTGTGAGAGTGCCTGCGTACTGGGCATCAATGAGCCTCCGGTCACGATCAAGAACATCGAGGCAGCGATCATCGACCGCGGATTCGAGGAAGGCTGGGTGATACCGGAGCAGCCGGCCAGACGCACGGGCAAACGGATAGCGGTCGTGGGATCCGGCCCTGCCGGCCTAGCCGCGGCCGCCCAGTTGAACCGCGCCGGCCATCTGGTTACGGTCTTCGAACGCGACGACCGGATTGGCGGGCTGCTGACCTACGGCATCCCCAATATGAAGCTGGACAAAAATATCGTGCAGCGACGCGTGGACCTGATGTCCCGCGAAGGCGTGAACTTCGTGGTCAACACGGAGGTAGGCAAGGGTTATCCCGTGGGGAAATTACGCAAGGAGTACGACGCCGTCGTTCTGTGCGCAGGCGCAACCGTGCCGCGGGACCTGAGCCTGGAAGGGCGCGATCTGGAAGGCATTCACTTTGCCATGGAGTTTCTGCAGGCCAACACCAAGAGCCTGCTGGACAGCGGGCACCAGGACGGCAAATTTATTTCAGCCAAAGGCAAGGACGTGGTTGTGATCGGGGGCGGTGATACCGGTACCGACTGCGTGGGAACGGCCATGCGCCACGGCTGCCGCAGCCTGACTCAGCTCGAGATTCTTCCCAAGCCTCCGGACAAGCGCGGTCCCAATAATCCCTGGCCGCAATGGGCCCGGATTTACTTCATGGACTACGGGCAACAGGAAGCGGCTGCCGTCTTCGGGCGCGACCCGCGCGACTACCGCATCATGACCAAGAAGTTTGTGGGAGAGGAGAGCGGCCGCGTCAAGGAGCTTCATACGGTGGAGATCGAGTGGGCGAAGGACGAACAGGGCCGCTTCCTGCCTCAGGAGGTCCTAGGCAGTGAGAGAGTCTATCCTACCCAACTGGTCCTGCTGGCCATGGGCTTTCTGGGTCCGGAGAACCACCTGTTGGACCAGCTTGGCGTGCAGCGGGACGAGCGGTCCAATGCCCGGGCCGAGCACGGCAAGTTTGCCACCAGCGTCCCCGGAGTGTTTGCCGCCGGCGACATGCGCCGGGGCCAGAGTCTGATCGTCTGGGCCATCAACGAGGGCCGAGGCGCCGCCCGCGAGTGCGACCGCTACCTCATGGGCGAGACGCAGTTGCCTTAGATTGGATTGCTGGCCGCTCCCCGGGTGCCCTTGCGGTGTCGCGGCTCGGATCTGAACGGTCATGATGTGCTGTTTGAATCCGAGCCGCGACCGTAAGAGAGCGGCCCGCTGTCGAGCGGTCGCCTCAGTCATGAGGAATCAACGTGATTGCAGAGGCTTTTACAACGGCCGTTACCTGACTCCCCGCAGCCAGGCCCAGGTCCCGCAGCGCCTGGCGCGTGACCAGAGCGACGATTCGAAAGCCGGCATCGACGACGACTCGATTGACCGCTCCAGCCGGAAGAATTTCGACAACAGCGCCGGGGAGGTGATTGCGGGCGCTGCTGCGTTCCACCTGCCCGATCTCCAGAGTAACATCCTCGGCCCGAATGCAGGCATAGTAGTTCGAAGGTAGGCCGCCACTTGCCTCTGTAGAAGGGTTGACTGCCCACAGAACCGCGGCGCCGATCTGAAGCTCGATCAGGTCGTTGGTCTGTTGCACAACCTGTCCGGCGACGACCGTGTCCACGCCCGCAACGGCGGCCACGTCCAGGTGAGCGGGACGCGTAAACACTTCTTCCGGAGTGCCGCTCTGAAGCACTTCTCCGTCCTTGAGTACGATCAGTTCATCGCCCAGTGTCAGGGCTTCGACCCAGTCGTGGGTCACAAAGATCATGGGGACAGCCAGTTCCCGCAGCAGACGGCTGACCTCGAGGCGCAGTTCCTGCCGCGTGGGAAGATCCAGAGCGGAGAAGGGCTCATCCAGAAGCAGCAACTGCGGATGGCGCGCCAGGGCCCGGGCCAGCGCCACCCGCTGCTGCTGTCCTCCAGAGAGCTGGTGCGGTCGCCGATCCTTCAACTCCTGTAGTTTGAGAAGCCGGGCCATCTCCTCGACTCGGTTGCGCCGTTGATCACGGGAGAGGTCCTTCAGTCCGTAAGCGATGTTTCGGCCTACCGAAAGATGCGGGAAGAGCGCGTAATCCTGGAACAGATAACCGATGGATCGCTTTTGGGGCGGCAGCATGAAGTTCCTGGAACTGTCCGACCAGAGCTGGCCGCCAAAGGAGACCTGACCATAAGTTGGCTTTTCCAGGCCGGCCAGGCAGCGCAGGAGAGTGGTCTTGCCGGAACCGGATGGGCCGAAGAGGACCAGCGCATGCGCCTGTCCAACCGGTATGCGCACAGAGGCTCGTATCCTGGGTCCGCCCCAGTAAGCTTTCTCAATGTCGGCCGTTAGAAAATTTTGCGATTCCTGCCCATGGACGGCCATGTAGCCCAGACCTTTCGGTTGAGTGAATAGACGATGCTCAGCACCACGAATGAAAATCCCAGAAGCAGCAGGGAGGTCCGGCCCGCCTGGCTGTAATCAAGGGCTTGAACGTCGTCATAGACGTCGATTGAAACGGTGCGTGTGATCCCTTCGATGTTTCCACCCACCATGAGAACCACTCCGAATTCTCCGACCGTGTGGGCGAAGCTGAGGACCAGGCTCATGATGACGCTGGCCGGCGACTGGGGCAGGATGACCCGGAAGAAGGTCGCCACGCGGGACACGCCCAGGGTCCAGGAAGCCTCCATCAGCCGCGGCTCGACGCCTCCAAATCCGGCCGCCAGAGGTTGGACGGCGAAAGGGAGGCTGTACAAAACCGAGGCGAAAACCAGTCCTTCAAAAGAGAAGGGGAGAGGATGTCCCGCCAGGTCCTGATAGAGCCCACCTAGAGAGCTGTCAGGGCCGATGGCCACCAGGATGTAAAACCCCAGCACGGTTGGGGGCAGGACCAGCGGGAGCGCCACAACTGACTCCACCAGAAACTTCCAGCGCCGCTTGGAAAACGTGATCCAGTAGGCAATGGGCGTGGCCAGCACGAGCAGAATCAAAGACGTCAGGGTGGCCAACTTGAGAGTAAGGATGATCGCTTGCCAGTTCATTAATCTGCGTCATCCATGGAATCCCTGGCTAAACCATGCCTGTCCAGAATCGCGATGGCCTCCGGACTTTGCAGCCAGCGCCAGAACTCCCGGGCGGCTTGCAATTTGCCCTTTGCCGATGCCGCCTGCAGGATGACCGCCCCCTGCTCGATTGAAGAGTAAGAGTCCGGGGGGATGATCCAGTACCGTCCCTTGCCTTCAAGCGGCGAGGCGACAGCCAGGGACAATGCGAGGACCCCGAGATCGGCTGCTCCGAGCTGCACGAACTGAGCTGCCTGCGAGATGTTTTCGCCGTAAACCAGCTTATCGGCTACGGGGTCGTAAAGCTCAAAGTGGCGCAGAGCCTGCAGAGCCGCCTGGCCATAGGGAGCGTGCCTCGGATTGGCCAGAGCGATCTTATGAACCGCTGGTGCGGTCAGCACCTTCATTCCCAGCCGGTCGATATCCAGAGGCGAGTCATGAGGCACCCAGAGGACAATCTGTCCCCTCGAGTACGCAAAGAGCGAATCGGATTGGGCCTTTCCGTTCTCCACGAGCTTTCGCGGATACTCCATATCAGCGGACAGAAACAGATCGAACGGGGCTCCATTAGAAATCTGAGAATAAAAATTTCCCGAAGAACCAAAGGAGACTTTGATCTCATGAGCCGAATCCTTCTCGAATTCGGCTACGATCTCCGGCATGGCAAAGGTCAAATTCGAGGCCGCGGCAACATACAGCTCAGCCGCCACTGCGAAAGTAGCGCAAAAGGCCAAGCAGACCAGTATAAGAAGACCGGCGCGCTGAAACATAGGCAATCATTATAATGCACCACCCGCCGGCGGGTATCCGCGGATCCGGTACTCGTTCCTTCAGATTGTCCTTGGTTGTGCCCGCCGCACTAGCTACCTATCCGCAACTGTGCTATAAATTGAGGCGTAATGAACCTCCCCAATGCGCTCACTCTCACGCGGATTTTCCTGGTTCCCATCCTCCTGGTGATCCTGCTGACGGGGAGTTCTCCGGAGCGCGCTATGTGGGGATTAATTGTCTTCTCGGCAGCGGCCGCCACCGATTACCTGGATGGATATCTGGCGCGCAAACGCCTGCAGGTGACGACCCTGGGGAAGCTTCTCGATCCCATCGCGGATAAGCTCCTCATCTCAGCCGCCTTTGTCTCGCTGGTGCAGCTTGGGTTTGCTCCGGCCTGGATGGTCGTGATAGTCATAGGCAGGGAATTCGCGGTGACCGGATTGCGCAGCATCGCTGCGGCGGAGGGATTTACCATTTCCGCCTCCAGGCTGGGCAAGTATAAGATGGTGACGCAGGTAGCCTGTGTCAGCTCCCTCATCCTGGGGAGCCAACATCCCGATTCTTTTATTCATCCCCTGGGAATTTTTCTGCTCTGGGTGGTCGTTGTTTTGGCCATCGCCTCAATGGTTCAATATTTCATGCGCTTCTGGAACCAGATCGACGAGAGCATCAAATACCGCGAGAGCATCACGAATCGCCGCCGAATCCTAAAGGTGACACGCACGTAATTTCTGCTAGAATCCCCGGATTTACTGGGTTGAAACCCCGGTCTGGCACCTAAGCTAACAGCCCGTGGCAAAAGTGCTTAATTTGAGCGGGAAAGAGTTTCCGTCCGGTGGTGGGAAAGCGCGTCGCCACCCATTATCTTTTGTCCGCCCTGCGGCGTTGCGAAGACCGAATAGGGTCAACAAAGCGCAAAGAACCCGGGCATGAAGGGCCCTGGGAGTTCCCGCACCCGTCATTTTGCGCATCACCAGGCCCAGATTGAAGGCGCCGACGTGAACCAACAGCCTTTTGAGCACGTTCTCATTCCCTCTCACTTCGGTCCGTCCCAGCCCCCCGCTTCGGTACAGGTGAGCAAACGGTCTCTCCAGTTGCTCTCCTCTTTGCCTCAGGAACTTTCGGCCGCGCTTCCCCCGGATCCGTCTCCGGTGGGCATATGTGGCGGCCCGGCCTTCCTTATCTTCCTTCCACTTCCTTTTGCCTCGATCCGGTTCCGAAACATAACTACGAAGTCCCAACTCTTTGAAATCCTTCATCACCGCCGTGCTGTGATAGCCCTTGTCGGCAACGACTTCCTTCATTTCCTTTCCCGGCAGTGCACGCTCGATGTTTTCGGCCGCTTCAATCAGCGTCTCCACCAGCGTTGTCGTGTCTCCCCGATCGGCTCCCTGTACCGTCACTAACCCAATCGCTCCCGTCTCCAGGTCCACTGCCTGTTCCGCCTTGTACGCCAGATGCGTTCGCCCGGCCTTCATCCGGATGATCCGTGATCCCGGATCGTGCGGGTTCTTCCAATCATCGTTTGACGCTTTCTTCTTGCGTCTCCGGTCCAGCCTGGCCAAGTCTTCCCGGCTCGGTGTTTCGATCCCGGATGCTTTTGCCAGTCCGATCAAAAACTCCTCGTAGCTTTCTTCGCTGTCTCGCCTCACGATGCTTGGCATCGCCGCATTGGCCTCCAACGTCGTCGCATCGATTCCGATGGTCTTCCCCTTCAACAGCTCCGATTCGGCCAGTCGCTCAAGGACCCATCCAAACACTTCTGCGTGCGTCTCAACATCCATCAGTCTCCGCGTTCTGGGCAGCGTCGAGTGATCCGGCGGTCTCTCGCTCAGCTTCAACCCCAGAAACTCCCGCAGCGTCAGCGAGTGTTCCCTCCACCAAATCGTCAAAACCATGCTCGCTCAAAACCCTGTTGAGCGCTTCGTAAAAAGGATGTCCCGCGGTCCGCGGTAACTGGTTGCTGGCTACCCACAGATCGCTCTGCCACTCTTGCTTCTTCTTTCCCATTGCCATGCGCTTAGTGTAGTGTCTGACTGTGACTTCTTAACCCTGACTTTTACGGGCTGCTAATGCGGATTTTTGGGGTATCTGTTTGGTTATCGATTTCTAAAGTCAGAATGAATTTAGTGCCAGACCTTGAGGCGGATGCCCTGCTGATGCGGGTTTTGGATGGAATTACGTGCGTGTCACCATGGATCTGTGTTTAACTCTGGCCGAGGGGTCGCAGACTTCGCTGGTTGAGAGGATTGCCCGGTACAGCGGTCAGGTGCGGTTTATTGAAGCCCGCCTGGATTATCTGGAACAGCCGGAAATTCCCAGGCTGCCTGACCTGAAGGGCACTGAACTCATTGCGACGCACCGTCCGGAGAGAGAGGGAGGCAAGTATCGCGGCCACGAGAACGAGCGGCTGCAGTTCTTAAGCAGGGCGGCCCGCTCCGGATTTGCCTGGGTTGATCTGGAGCACGATGTTTTCGAGATGCCCGATCTTCCTGGATCCACTCGAATTGTGCGTTCCTACCACTCCTTTGATCAGTTCCCGGATGACCTGTCGGGGCTTTTTCGACGATTAAAGGAGCTGCCGGGAGATATTCCCAAAATCGCCACGACCATCCCGGGAACGAGGGAACTGGTCAGGCTGCTCGACTGGCTGGAATCGGGCTCGGCCACGGCGCCCTTTATTGTCCTGGGTATCGGAACCTTTGGCCAGCCGTCCCGCTTGCTGAACGCCTTTTTGGGCAATCACTGGACCTATGTTTCGGAGACGGACGAGAATGCGGCTGCTCTAGGACAGTTCACTCTGAGCCAGGCGACAAAATGGTACCGGCTGGCGCAGTGGCACAGCGTCCCGGCTTTTTATGGCGTGCTGGGAAATCCAGTCAGCCATTCATTGTCGCCTCCATTGCACAATCATCTATTCCAGCATTACAAACTCGACAATCTCTACGCCTCGCTCCCCTTGGATGACCTGGAGGCCTGGTTCGATTACGTGTCGCAGTCCCGTTTGTCCTTTCAGGGCTTTAGCGTCACTCTGCCTTTTAAAACTGAAGTGACTCGCTTTCTACAGGTGATGCGATCTCCGGTCGAGGCGGTCAACACTCTCAAAAGGGACGGAACGTCCTGGGAAGGATTCAATACCGACTACCGAGGGTTCTTGAAGCCGCTGACCAGGAAATTCTCGCTGAAGGGAAAAAGCGCACTCGTGCTGGGGAACGGCGGTGTGGTCCATACCGTGGTGGCGGCCCTGCAAAATGAAGGAATGCAGGTGACGGTGGTGGGGCGGAACCCGGAAAGAGTGAGCAGTTTTGCCCGCAAATATGGTTGCCGCCACGCCTTGCTTTCAGATCTGCCGATTAAGGCGGACCTTTGCGTCAACGGCACGCCGGTGGGACAGCATCCCCAGGTCCAGGAATCTCCTCTATCGAACAGACAGCTCGATTTCGAAGTAGTTTATGATCTCATTTACCATCCCGAAGAGACCGAATTGCTTCGCCTGGCCCGGAGCCAGGGCCTGCAGACGATTTCCGGCATGGAAATGTTTATCGAGCAGGCTGCCCTCCAGTTTTTTGCCTGGACGCGAATCGATCCGGATCGAGAACTGATGAGCCACAAAGTGAGAGAGCTACTGGTCCATGAGCAATAAATTCACGGTTCGCGTTCCCGCCAGTACCAGCAATCTGGGGTCCGGATTCGATACGGTCTCGGCTGCGCTCAGCCTTTATCTGAAGGTCGAAGTAGACGTCACCTCCGATGGCCGCATCGAATGGTCGAAAGGGCGGGATCTGCCTCCTGAGGAAAATATTCTCGAGGAAGCTCTGCGCAGGACTCTGAACGCGCTGGCCGCCAGGAATCCGGGAATCCATCTTTCCATGGACAATCCCATTCCGCTGAGGCGAGGGTTGGGGAGTAGCGGCGCGGCCATTATCGCCGGGATCAAAATCGCCGAGAAACTCTCCGGCGCCCAATTGAGCCAGCACGAGATTTTCCAGATCGCTTACAGGCTGGAAGGGCATCCGGACAATATCTCGGCAAGCCTGCTCGGGGGCTGGGTTGTTTCGTGGGTGAGCGACCAGGGCATGAGAGCGGAGAAGCTGCCTTCCCGTCTCTCCTGCCGTTTTGTCCTGGCCGTACCCGAGGTGACGGTCTCAACGCGCGAGGCGCGGGCCATCCTGCCCGAGAGCTATTCTCGAGCGGATGCCGTATTTAATTTGCAGCGCTGTGCCCTGCTGGTGTACGGCATCCAGGCCGGACGCCAGGATCTCCTGCGCGAAGCCACTCGCGATCTCTTCCATCAGCCCTATCGGGCCCGGCTGGTACCGGGAATGGAGCAAGTGCTGGAGTTCGAAGGCATAGGCTCTCTGGATGAGGATATTCTATCGGTCTCGATCAGCGGCTCAGGCTCGGCCCTTATTGCTATGGCCAGAGGACATCATGCGGAAATCGGAGATTGGATGCTCAAGACTCTCCAGGCCAGTGGTACCCGAGCCGTGTACCACATCCTGGATTTGGACACGCAGGGTGTCCAAGTCAGCGATAATGAGTAAGTCCCGATTCCCCCCTCTTTCGGCGGCTACACTGGTCCATCAGCGGAATATCCGCTTGAAAAAGTCCCAAAAACCGCGTTCCTTCTTATCTTCCTTCTCCTGCTCACGTTCCATCTCTTCGGCGCTCAGATAGCCGCCCTGGTAGCAGTAATAGTACGGTTCGGTCCCTCGGATGAAGTACTCGGTGCGGCTGGATTCGCAGTCGGGGCCTGCCCGCAGTCCACTCTCCGGATCGATCTCAACCGGGATGACGCCCTGCGGCAGCGCAAAATCCTCTCCCGATAAATATCCGAGGCGCTGAGCCTGCAGCATGAAATCGGTCCAGATGGGAAGCGCCGCCTGTGCGCCGGTGAGGTTCAGGGGGCTGGAGTCGTCCAGTCCCACCCAGACCGCGCACAGCAGGTCCGGAGTGTATCCGATGAACCAACTATCATCCGAAGTTCCGGTCTTTCCGGCCGCCGGCAATCGGAATCCGCGGGCCCGGACGCCCCAACCGGTGCCCTCCTCAATCGCCGACTTCATGGCCGAAGTCACCAGATAGGCTGTCTCAGGATGGATGACCTCAACGGGCTGAGGCTCTGAAATCACCTCCTTTCGCCCGTTCATCTCGGTACTCTTAATAGGGTGCAGCCGATTCATGAGGCCTGCATTGGCAAAGGCGGCATAGGCCTGGGCCAGCTCCAGAAGCGTAACGTCGAAAGATCCCAAGGCCAGGGAAGGATAAGGCTCAACTTCATCGAAGCCCATCCGCCGGCTCAGTCCGGCCACGCTGTCATAGCCGACATCGGCTGCCAGCTTGACGGTGGCGACGTTCAATGACCTAGCCATGGCGATCCTGAGGCTGACGCGGCCCAGATACTCGTTCCCATAATTGCCGGGCGAATACGTCTGGTCGCCATATGTGAACGTATAGGGGGCATCGAAAACGAAGCTGGCCAGCGTGTAGTTGTTCTGGACGTCAAGCCGTTCGAGGCTTTTCTCGAGCGCGGCAGCGAGAACAAACGGTTTGAATGTCGATCCGGGCTGGCGCCGCGCATGTACAGCCCTGTTGTACTGGCTGGAGGAGTAATTGCGGCCTCCCAGCATAGCCACTATCTCCCCTGTCCTCGGATCGACGGCGACCAGGGCCACCTGGGCGCGGCTCGGCAGCTTCCTCCTGGAAAGCGCTTTATCCACTTCTGAAAGGCCCTTCTGAACGGCCTCATAGGCGGCCTTCTGGAGATCCGGCTCCAGCGTCGTATAAACGTGCAGGCTGTCCATTGACTCCCAGTCCAGGGAGCGACTGCCCAGTGTTTCCTTGATGTGATCGACAAAATAGGGGGAATCGGAATAGTTGTGCCGTCCCTGCGGCAGCACCTGGATCGGTTCGCTGCGGGTAGAAGCGTTCTGCCGGACCGTGATAAACCCGTGTCCCTCCATCAGGTCCAGAATGTAATTGCGGCGGGTCAGAGTATCCTCAGGATCATCATAGGGTGAATAGCGATTGGGAGCCTGAATCATTCCGGCCAGCAGAGCGGATTCGGCCAGGTTCAGATCTTTCACATTCTTGCCGAAGAATGTGTCGGCGGCGGCCCCAAAACCCAGAATGGAAAATGAACCGGACTGCCCCAGATAAACCTCATTGGCATAAAGCTCGAAAATCTTCTCTTTGGAAAGGCGGTTTTCCAGAAGAATAGACAGATAAGCTTCCTCCAGCTTCCGCCCCAGCGTCTTTTCCGGCGTCAGAAAATAATTCTTGACGAACTGCTGAGTAAGGGTGCTGCCTCCCTGGGTGCGTCTCCAGTCAAAGAGGTTAACAAAGGCCGCCCTGATGGTGGCGATGACGTCGAGACCGTGATGGGAGAAAAACCGATCATCTTCGGCCGCCAGAACGGCCTTGACCAGAATCTCCGGAAGGTTCTCGAAAGGAACATACCGGCGCCGCTCCCGAGAAGGACCGGCCAGATTGGAAAGAAACTCAGGACGCAGAAAAGCCTCTCGGACTCTTCCCCCGTTGCTCTCAATCCTGGAAATCCTCTTATGATCGTCTGAAAAGGTGATGAGAAGATCTTCCCAATTGTCCTCCTGGGACTGGTGGATCAACATCTCTCGTTGTGCAGTGATTGCGAACCAATCCTTGGAGTCGTCACGCTCATGGACGTAGCCGGCTCGATTGAGACGCTGCTCGAGGGCCGTCAGGGAAAGGGGTTGCCCGGTTCGAATCCGGTAGGGGCGGCTGTAGATCGCCGTTTGCTGGTGAAGTCGGGTTTCCAGCCGAGCGTCGATCATTCGGCTGAATTTAATGTGGAAATACACGCCGGCGGCCGTCAGAAAAGTTGCCCAAATGAGAATGATGATGAGAGCGACCTTGGGAACTTTCCGGCCGCCTGTCCTGCGAGACCGCTTCATTACCACAGTATTATAGATTCAAAGACCTGAACAATAGTTGGTAAAATTGTTCGATGCGCTATTCGCGACAGATTCTCTTCCAGGGGATCGGAGAGCCGGGCCAGCGTAAAATCGAAGCGGGACGCCTGGCAGTGATCGGCTGCGGCGCGCTGGGGACAGTGAGCGCCGAGATGCTGGTCCGAGCCGGCGTGGGGCACTTGCGGATCATCGATCGCGATTTTGTCGAGGAATCCAACCTTCAGCGCCAGAGCCTCTTTATCGAAGCCGATGTCCGCAGCGGCATCCCCAAAGCGATTGCGGCTCAAAAAGCGCTCCAAGCCATTAACTCGGGGATTAAAATTGAAGGCCGTGTCGAAGATGTCACCTTTGAGAATATCGGGCCGTTATGCGACGGGGCCGATATACTCATCGACGGGACGGATAACTTCGAAACCCGTTACCTGGTCAATGACTTCGCCGTAAAGAACTCCGTTCCCTGGATTTACGGCGCTTGTGTGGGAAGTTACGGGATTTCCGTCCCGTTTCTGCCCGGGACTTTTTGCTTGCAGTGTTTCTTTGAGCAGCCGCCGGATGCGGGCACGCTGGAGACCTGCGATACTGCCGGAATTCTATCGCCGGCAGTTCATGCTGTGGCGGCTTATCAGGTGACGCAGGCCATGAGAATCCTGGTAAAAAGCGGTTCAAAAGAGGATGGGCCTTCGGTTCGGATCCTGCAGTTCGATCTGTGGGAAGATTCCTTGCGCCTGCTTTGGGCCGATAAGATACGGAATCCGGACTGTCCCTGCTGCGGAAAGCGCCAATTTCGCTTCCTGGAGGGCAGTGCAGAATCGCGACTGGTCCGTCTGTGCGGCAGAAACGCCGTCCAGGTGAAACCGCGCCAGAGCGGCCGGCTTGATTTTTCAGAACTGGCAAAACGACTGGAAAGAACTGCACGGGTCAGGTTCAATCAATACATGATGAGAATTGAAGTGAACGGCTGGGAGATTGCCCTTTTCCCTGACGGCCGCTCCATCATCAAGGGCACCGACGACTTCGCCGAAGCCCGCTCTGTTTATGCGCGCTACATCGGAAGCTGACTCACTCATCTTCTCTTTGCTATCATTTAACAACAATGAAACTGTTAACTTGTCTCTCTCTATTTCTTTTTACAGTCAACCCTACCGCAGCGGCGGGCCAGGACGATCTGCGAGCCAAGGCGGAGGAGGTCATCTCGGCTGCCATCCAGGCCATGGGAGGACAGAAGTATCTGGACGTGAAAAGCTCTCACTCTGCCGGCCGCTACTTCGTTTTTTCAAAGCAGGGGAAAGGCTTCGCCAAGTACTGGGACTGGACCGTCTATGATCCTGTCAAGTGGCGCTTCCAGCAGGGGGAAGGCAAGCGTCAATCCGTCTCCATTTATAACCTCGAATTGGGAAAAGCCTGGACATTGGAGGGTCAGGACGAGGACGCCAAAATCGAAGAAATCAGCGAGGAGCAAATTAAGGACTGGATGGAAGGCGTCAAGTCGGATCTTAATTTCCTGCTCAAACAGCGGTTCGATGAAGAGGGCATGAATCTTTACTATTACGGTCCCGATGATATCGCCGGTTCCGGCCAGTACGAGGCGGTAGAGTTCCTGGACTCCGGCAATAAATCGGTTGTCGTGTATTTCGACCGCCAGAACCACCTGCCCCACATGGTGGAAACGCATTCTACGGATAAGTTTGGAGTTCGGCGCAAGCAGGAAACCGAGTTTTATAACTGGCACGTCATCGAAGGGGTCAAAACACCCTTGCGCCTGGATTACCTTGTGGAAGGAGAACTGTCGCAGCAGTACCACCTGGATTTGATTACCTATAATCCCCCAATTCCCCCCGACCACTTCCTCGAACCCCAGTTAAAGAAGAAGTAACCAAGCCGCTAATTTCAAATCCGTGTCATCGGGAGCGCCAAATTCAGAACTGTTGTTTTTATGACACGGTGTTGTGTCCGCGTAACTACAAGTCGATTCGGTTACTCGGGCGTAAAGCATTGAGCGAGAAGCAATTTAATCTTTGGCCTTGTTATTGCCCGCGACCTGCACGATATGCAAACGACCATCAAGAAACCGGTGAAAATCTCAGGGATCGGCCTTCACACCGGCTGCCGGGTTTCGCTGGAGTTGCGGCCGGCGCCTGAAGACACCGGAATCATCTTTCGCCGGGTCGATCTGCAGAATTTCGAGATCGAGGCGCTGCGCAAGCGCGTCTCCCGTGTCGTCCTGGCCACCACTCTGATGAAGAAAGGGGTGATGCTCTCGACGGTTGAGCACATCCTGTCCGCTCTCTATGGCCTGGGATTGGATAACGCCTTCATCGATATCGATTCCCTGGAAGTTCCAATTATGGACGGTTCCGCTCAGCCTTTCGTGGAGATGGTCCAGGAGGCCGGAAGCGCGGAGCAGAATAAGGAACGGACTTATCTGAAAGTCGAGAAGCCGATCCGGCTTGAACAGGATGGGAAATTCATCTCGATCGAGCCGTCCGACACCTTCCGCATCTCCTATGAGATCGATTTCGAGCACCCGTCCATCGGCCATCAATCCTTTGACCTGGAGGTCACGCCCCAGAGCTATTCGCGGGAAATCGCCTTCGCCAGGACTTTCGGCTTCCATGCCGAAGTGGAGCAACTCCTCAAGAACGGGCTGATCCGGGGCGGTTCCCTGGAAAACGCGGTTGTCTTGAGCGAGGATGGCATTCTCAATGGGTCCTTACGCCGTCCGGACGAGTTTGTCCGCCACAAGGCTCTCGATCTGATCGGAGACATCTCGCTGTGCGGCTATCCCCTTATCGGATCCATTTCCGCCTACAAGGCCGGACATGCCCTCCACACCGAGCTGGCCACACGATTGTCCCGCGGCTCCTCTCTTTTCCGGAAAGTGAAAGAATCAGAACTGGATCAGATGTCCGCAGCGGTCAATCTCTAGTGCTTCGTAACATAAATAAGTGCGCTATCGTCGCGAGCGCCAGTGCCGCCGCGACCCGAAGGGCTGGGGCGCTTGGACCCGTCTTCAGCGTTGCTCGTCAGTTGCCTATTCCCGATAGGCGCCTTCCTCGCGCCTTGAATACGGGTCAAAGCGCCTCCAGCGATATCGCACTTATTTTTGTTACTAAGCACTAATTAGCCCTTTTGTGGAATCCACCTTTTAAGGATGGCAATCAGCTCGCCCTCTGAAAATGGCTTCGAGATGTAATCATCAAAACCCATGGCAAGATATTTCTCACGGTCGCCCTTCATGGTGTGGGCTGTCAAGGCGACGATTGGTGTCTCTCTGGTTTCCCCTGTCTCCCGCAATCTGCCAAGAATATCGGGGCCGTCCATGCCGGGAATTGAGATATCCAGGAAAATCAGATCGGGGATTTTTCCTGCCGTGAGGGCTTCGAACATTTCAGGTCCGCTGAAATAGCAATCCACTGTGTACATGTCCTCCAGAATGATCTCTATCAGAGAATGATGGTCGGCCTGATCATCGACGTAAGCTATGCGAGGAAGCTGTGCTCTTGTACCGTTGCTCGCCATAACTCCTTCGACTGCAACGGCCGTTCCAGTCCAGCGATGCCTGTCAAAATACAATTTGTACAGCTATTTACCTCCGGGGGGGAATAAACTACCGTAAATTATGTTGCTGAGTAAGGGCATATTTTACCTGGTATCGGCAAGCAGGGAGGGGAAAATATTACCCGAAGATGTATAATTGAGCCGCGCGCACCCAACGGGTACCCGCAAGCAGCCACTGCCCAATGTAATATGACGTTCCATATAGTATCATCACTTATGAAGTTGCGGCTTGCACTGGCTCAGATCAATCCCAAGACCGGCGACATCCGCGGGAATGCCTGCAAGATCCTGAAGGGAATCGGGCGGGCTCGCGAAGAGGGGTGCGACCTGGTTGTGTTCCCGGAAATGTGTCTGACCGGTTACTGCCTGGATGAGAAGCTGCTGATTAATCCCCAGTTTCTGAGAGAGAACCGCCTGGAACTGATGGAGAAGATTCTGCCGGCCTGCCGGGGAATAGCCGCAGTTGTGGGTTTCATTGACTTTGATGAGCAGCGAAGGGGGCCGGATAACCGCATCATCCGGCACAATGCGGCGGCCATCATTCAGGATGGCGAGCTGATTCAGATCGTACGCAAGCGGCTGCTGCCTTCCTATCGATATTTTGACGACAAACGTTACTTTGAGCCGGGCACCGAAGTGGAACCGGCCCAGATCAAAATCCGTCGCGGCAGCGTCCGCATTGGCGTCCTGATTTGTGAAGACCTGTGGGACAGAGGATACACCAGCAAGCCTTGCGCTTTATATAAGGAAAAAGGGGTCGATTATCTGTTTTGCATCAATGCCAGCCCTTTCGTCGCCAGCGCCGTCGGAGAACGGAACGGGAAGCGCTTTCGCCGGGAGGCCTTAATCCGGGAACAGATCGAGCGTTATGATGTTCCAATCGTCTATGTCAACACGGTAGGCATCGGAGATAACGGCAAGAACATCATTCCTTTCGACGGCTTCAGCATGGGCTTTGACCGGAGTGGGAGGCGCGTGGCCTCCCTGAAGCAGTTTGAGGAAGACCAGCGCTCGATCTGCTTCGAAGACGGGCGAGCCGAGCCGGTGGACGAGCCCGCTTTCGACCGCGAAGCGGAAATCTACGATGCCCTGGTGATGTCGGTCCGCGATTATTTTGACAAGGTGGGCATTTTCAAACGCGTTCTGGAGGCGGTCTCGGGAGGGATCGATTCGGCATTGGGATCGGCTATTGCGTATGAGGCCATGGGGCCGGAACGGCTTTCGCTCTACAACCTGCCCTCCCGCTACAACTCCGCGACCACCCAGCGCTTAGCCCGTCAACTGGCCGAAAACTTCGGCGTCGATTTTCACGTCGTTCCTATCCAGGAGATGGTGGATCAGATTACGCGCGATTTCGAGCAATATCTGCACCCCATGGCCCAATCGACGACGCTGGAGAATCTGCAGGCTCGCGTGCGGGGTCTGATCATGATGGCAGAGTCCAATGATCAGCAGGGGCTGCTGCTGACCAACGGCAATGAGACGGAGATCGCCCTCGGCTATGCAACGCTTTATGGTGATATGGTTGGAGGTCTTTCCGTTATTGGCGATTTACCCAAGCCGGACGTTTATCGGCTGGCGCGCTATGTGAATCGAAGGTGGGCCAGGGAGATGATTCCGGAGGGAATCTTTACCGTACCGCCCTCGGCAGAGTTGAAGCAAGATCAGGTAGATCCTTTCGATTACGACGTTGTTGGACCGATCCTCAGTGACTTTATCGAAAAGGGATTGAGTCCCGACGATCTGGTTGGGGAGTTTGAAGAGTGCGAGATTCACCCTGGCTTGTACGCGAAGTATGACAGGGCGCAATTCCGGGAACTGGTGGAAGGCCTTTACCGCAGCCTCAACCGCTCAGTGTACAAGCGCCTGCAGGGAGCGCCGATCATCGTCATCTCCGAGCGCGCCTTCGGATTCGATCTGCGCGAGACGATCATTAATGGGTGGAGCGGGTGAGTTTCAGGTTCCGAGTTCGAGTTTCAAGCTTCGAATCCACTTGGAGCGTGGGAACTTGGAACTAAAAAATACACGCCGTGTACAACCCCAAGACCTCGTTACACCGCTTGCACTTGACCGTTTCGGGAATTTCGGCGAAGCGCGGGACTGTTTTCCAGATATCCACGTGGTCGGGGCGGATCTCGTCTTCTTCGCTGGCTGTCAATTCGGAGGTTCGCCGGATCTGTTGTACGCGGTATTTGTAAAAGCCGTCAAAGCCGCAGTTGTAGCAGGTAATTTTCTTAAAGCCTACGGCTAATTCGACCTGGCGGAAAGCATCTTCGTGAAGAATGTCCCCCTTCCTATTGTCCATGAATCGGCTGTCAAAAACCATTACCGGATAAATTAGCCTTTTTGGTCTGTTGGTTGCAACTCTCCCGACGGGACCGTACGGGACCGTATCATAAGTCCGGGGAGTAGGGCCGCAAGGCTGAAACTCAACGGAATTGACGGGCACCCGCACAAGCGGTGGAGTATGTGGTTCAATTCGACGCCACGCGAAGAACCTTGGATTTTTAATCCGTGGCCATCGGTGAAATCCGTGGTAAACTGATCTTTTGTTCTTTGACAATTTGGGAAAGTAAAAGGGCAAACACAAGTTTTAGGCGGTAGGCTTGAGACTGTAGGCTGCAGGTG
>JBOGJG010000302.1:0-7579 GCA_050747825.1 Acidobacteriota bacterium
ATTCTCTGTTCAGCCAGGGAGCGGGCGATGATCTCATCGTCTTGGATACGATTGTTGTAAACAGTGTCATAACCGAGAATCCGCAGCCATTTGGCGAGGCTCCCAAGCATTACATCAGCCAGAAACCTGGGCGTCATTTGACCATCTTACAGCGCTCAGCGGCCAGCCGTCAGCGGTCAGCTCGCTTCGCTCGCGGTGGCAGGTGGCGGGTGGCAAGCTCGCTTCGCTCGCGGTGGCGGCCAGTGGTCAGCGGTCAGCGGTCAGCGGGGTCAGTGGTCAGCGGTCAGCGGGGTCAGCGGTCAGTGGTCAGCGGTCAGCGGTCAGCGGGGTCAGCGGTCAGCGCCGCCGCCCCGATCTTGCGAAACTTTTCGAATCTTTGAGCCACGCACTCTTCGGGCGACAGCAGGCTGACCTCATGAAGATAGCGGGATAAATAAGGCTTGAGAGCGGCGGATGCTTCGTCCCAGTTGCTATGGGCGCCTTCGCCCGGTTCCGGGATGATTTCGTCGATAATTCCCAGCCGGAGAAGGTCCTGGGCGGTCAGCTTGAGGCTCTCAGCGGCCTGCTGAGCGTGCTCCTGGTCCTTCCACAAGATTGCCGAGCAGCTCTCGGGGGAGATCACCGAGTAAATCGAATGCTCCAGCATCAGGACGCGGTCGGCCACACCGATGGCCAGGGCGCCGCCGCTTCCACCCTCGCCCAAAACCGTGGATACGATCGGCACCTGAACCTGAGCCATCTGGCGCAGGCAGGAGGCGATAGCCTCGGCCTGTCCCCGCTCTTCTGCCCCGATCCCGGGGTAGGCGCCGGGTGTATCAATAAAGGTAAAAATCGGGCGGTTGAACTTCTCAGCCAGGCGCATCAGCCGGATGGCCTTTCGATAGCCTTCCGGTTTGGGCATGCCGTAGTTACGATAGACGCGGTCCCTGGTGCTGCGCGCCTTCTGATGCCCAACCAGCATCACCGGTTGGCCATCGAAGCGCGCCATTCCTCCCACGATGGCGTGGTCGTCGGCAAACTTTCTGTCTCCGTGAATTTCCTGGAAAGAGTCGAAAAGGCGCTCGATGTAGTCCAGAGTGTGAGGGCGGTCTTGGTGCCTCGAAAGTTGAACGTGCTCCCAAGCCGAAAGCTTGCGCCCGGCCTGCTCTTCCGCGTTATCCACGGGATTCAGTATACAGCACCAGTCTTACCGCGTCCTTGTTATCCACGGGATACCGTATTCACGACCAGTCTTACCGCGTCCTTCCCGAACAGTTTCTCTACCTCATGAATAAATGAGGGGACAGGATTGACGAAGAGCGGCTCACTGGGGGCCAGCCGCAACCGAAAGTGTTTCTGCCGGAAGAGCTCAAATTCCAGCGGACAGCCTCCCTGGTATTGGTCCAGGACGGACTGTAGCTGGGCCAGACTCCGGGAGTCTATGGAGCCGGCAGGAATGGCGAGGCAGGCCTTTTGAACGGCCTCGCTCCACAGGGAGTCGAGCGGAAGGATAGCAGAGCAGAGAATGCGCCTGTCTCCTCTTCCATCCTCTTCACAGCGGCCTCGCACCAGAATGGGGCGGTCGGAGTCCAGTTGGCTGCGATAGCGCTCGTACGTATTGGGCCAGACCAGCACTTCCACAGTTCCGGCCAGATCTTCCAGTTGGAAGGTGGCCATGGAATCACCCTTGCGAGTTTGCAGGCGCCGCAGGCCAGTCACTACGCCTCCGATGGAAACTTCATGGCCGGCCATCTCCTCGGAAATGTCCGCAGTCGAATACTGTGAAAACTTCTTCAACTCCGTCTCGTACTTCTGCAGAGGGTGGCCAGTCACATAGTACCCGAGCGCCTCCTTCTCAAACTCCCACTTCTGGCGGTCGGGCCACTCTCCTGATCGGGGGATATCTTCTGTCTGATGAGCGGCTGCGTGATCCTCTCCCATGAAGAGTCCCTTTTGTCCGATCAACCGATCTTTTTGAGCTTTTTGTCCCCGCTCGAGGGCTCCGTCAAGGGCTTCCAGCAAAGCCTTGCGCTGGTAGCCGAGCGAATCGAAGCTCCCCGCCTTGATCAGCGACTCGAGCACTCTCTTGTTTAACGAACGCAGATCCACCTTCTCGCAAAATTCATAGAAGCTGCGGAAGCGCCCCGCCTCTTGCCGGCAGGCCAAAATCGAGCGAATTGCCGATTCGCCCACATTGCGAACGGCAGCCAGCCCAAATTGAATGTCCTTACCGGTGGCAATGAAGTCAAGGTCTCCTGAGTTGATGTCTGGAGGAATCACGCGGATTCCCATCTCCTTGCATTCGGCCATGTACTTCACAATTTTACTGGTATTGGACATTTCACTGGTGAGCATGGCGGCCATAAACTGGAGGGGGTAATGCACCTTCAGGTAAGCCGTCTGATAGGCCAGCAAAGCGTAGGCGGTGGAATGGCTCTTGTTGAATCCATAGCCGGCAAACTGCTCCATGAGATCGAAAATCCGTTTGGCTTTTGCCGCCTCAATATTGTTTGACTTGCAGCCGTCCAGAAACTTCTTTTTCTGGTCCTGCATGACGCTCTTCTTTTTTTTACCCATAGCCCGGCGCAGCAGATCGGCTTCTCCCAGGGAGAAGCCCCCCAGCTTGCTGGCGATCTGCATGACCTGCTCCTGGTAAACGATCACGCCATAGGTTTCTTTCAGGATCTCTTCCAGAGCGGGGACTTCGTACTGGATCTTGACGCGGCCATGACGGCGGGCGATGAAGTCATCGATCATGCCTCCCTGGATGGGGCCAGGGCGATAGAGCGCGTTTAGAGCAATCAGGTCTTCAAAGCGGCTGGGCTGCAGTTTGCGCAAAATATCGCGCATGCCCGCCGATTCAAACTGAAAAACGCCGCTGGTTTTACCCTGGCAAAACAACTGCAAGGTCTCAGAATCGTTCAGGTCGCCCGTCAGATCGGGTTCGGCGCCAGACTGGCTGCGGATCTGCTCCAACGTCTGCTGAATGACGGTAAGTGTCGTCAGTGCCAGGAAATCCATCTTCAGCAGCCCCAGCCGCTCCAGGTCGGTCATGGAGTACTGGGTGGTTATTTCGTCTTTGTTTGACTTGTAGAGCGGGATCAATTCGGTCAGCGGCCTGGGCGCGATTACGACTCCGGCGGCGTGCGTGGAGGCGTGGCGCGCCAGCCCCTCCAGACGTCGGGCCGTGCTGATGAGCTGGTTGTAGCGAGGATCGCTGTCGGCCACCTCCTGGAGCTCTTTCACATTCTCCAGCGCCTTTTCAATAGTGGCATCCAGGGTCTGAGGCACCAGCTTTGCTATTTTGTCCACTTCGGAGTAGGGGATATTCAGGCCGCGCCCTACGTCCCGGATCGCTCCCCGGGCCGCCATGGTTCCAAACGTAATGATCTGGCTCACATTGTCGCGCCCGTATTTTTGGGTGACATAATCAATGACCTGGCCGCGCCGGTGCATGCAGAAGTCGATGTCGATATCGGGGGGAGTGACGCGCTCGGGATTGAGGAATCGCTCGAAGAGGAGATCATATTGCAGCGGATCGATATCTGTAATGCGCAGGGCATAGGAGACGAGGCTGCCGGCGGCTGAGCCGCGGCCCGGGCCGACTGGGATATTCTCCTCCCGGGCATAACGGATGAAGTCCCATACAATCAGGAAATAGGCCGGGAAGTTCATCTTCTGGATCATTTCGATCTCACGGTCCAGGCGGGCTCGATAATCTTCCAGGGGATGGCGCAGCTTCCCCTCATTCTCGAGTCTCTGAAGCGCCTGGAGGCGCTGCTCGAATCCGTTCCGCACCACCTTCTCGAAATAGACTTCGACTGAATCGCCGGGCGGCACTTCGAAATCGGGGAAGATGTTCTCCGGTTCGCCCAGTTCAAAGTTGCACTTTTCGGCTATCTCCAGGGTGTTGGAAAGCGCCTCCGGGTAATGGCCGAAAAGCTGGGCCATCTCCTGCGCAGTCTTGAAGAAAAACTGGTCGGTCTTGTAGGCCAGCCGGTTGGTCTCTCCGACGTTCGTTCCGGTTTGAATACAGAGCAGCACGTCGTGGGCAAAAGAATCGTCCCGGTTCAGATAGTGGCAGTCATTGCTGGCCACCAGCTTGAGATCCTGATGTCGGGCTATCTTAATAATTTCGTCGTTGACCTTCTTCTGCTCTTCGATACCGTGGTCCTGCAGCTCCAGATAGAAATTGTCCCGACCGAAGATTTCAGCCAGTTCTCCGGCTTCCTTTTCCGCATCCGTGCGGCGGTCTTGGGTCAGGTTCCAGGCGACGATCCCCTTCAGGCAGGCAGAGAGCGCGATCAGGCCTTCCGAATACTGCTGCAGAAGCTCCTGATCCACGCGGGGACGGTAGTAAAAACCTTCCAGGTAGCCCATTGACACGAGCTTGACCAGGTTCTGATAGCCGGTCTTGTCCCTGGCCAGAAGGACCAGGTGATTGCTCTGGTCGGAACGCCCGTTTCGCACAGTGCGCCCCTCGCGCGCCACATAGACTTCGCAGCCGATGATGGGCTTAACGCCATGTTTGACGGCAATGTCATGAAACTGGACCGCGCCGAAGAGGTTTCCGTGGTCGGTCAGGGCCAGCGCCGGCATCTTCAACTCAGCCGCTCGCTGCACGACCGCATCCAGCTTGTTGGCTCCATCCAGTAGGCTGTAGTGGCTGTGGAGGTGGAGGTGAACGAAGTTGTTCATGATACTTCAGGTTTCACGTTTCAAGTTCCACGTTCCAAATTCCAAGTAAAGAAAGCTGCTCCCTGTTCCTTACCAAGCGATCATCAGCCTCACCAGCTTCACAGAGGTGTATTTCCGGCTATGGCAGAGTCCCACTTGGAACTTGGAACTTCAATCTCACTCCCATTCAATCGTGCTCGGCGGCTTAGAGCTGACGTCGTAAACCACACGGTTGACTCCTGAGACCTCATTGACGATTCGACTGGAGATCAGACCCAGGAGGTCGTAGGGCAGTGCAACCCAATCGGCTGTCATGCCGTCCAGGCTGTGGACGGCCCGGATGGCAATCACGTGCTCGTAGGTGCGGCCGTCTCCCATGACGCCGACGCTTTTGACCGGAAGCAACACCGCGAACGACTGCCAGATGCTAGCATAGAGTCCTGCCTTTTTTATCTCCTGCTCGACGATCTTGTCGGCCTCGCGTAGAGTGATCAAGCGTTCTTCGGTGACTTCTCCCAGAATGCGCACGGCCAGTCCCGGGCCCGGGAACGGCTGGCGCTGCACGAATTCCTCCAGCAGTCCCAACTCGCGGCCGACCCGGCGGACTTCGTCCTTGAACAGCTCGCGCAAAGGCTCAACCAGGGCCAGATTCATTTTCTCCGGGAGCCCCCCCACATTATGATGGGTTTTAATCACCGCCGAGGGACCCTTGACTGAAACGGATTCGATCACATCGGGGTAAAGCGTGCCCTGCACCAGAAAATCGACCGCTTTCAGCTTGTGAGCTTCCTCTTCGAAGACGCGAATGAATTCGTCGCCGATGATCTTGCGCTTCAGCTCGGGATCGACCACGTTTTCCAGGCGCTTTAAAAAGCGTCGGCGGGCATGAACGCCGATGACTTTCAGGTGCAGGTTTTCGCGAAAGGTGCGAAGCACCTCTTCGAATTCTCCCTTGCGCAACAGACCATTGTCCACGAAGATGCAGGTGAGCCGATCGCCGATGGCCTCATGGACCAGGAGGGCCGCCACGGTGGAGTCTACACCCCCCGACAAGCCGCAGACCGCCTTTCCCTGGCCGATTTGCTCCTGTATTTTCTCCACCGACTCTTGGACGAAGGAGCGAGCCGTCCAGTCGCCGCGGCATCCGCAGATGCCCAACAGAAAATTATTGAGTATTTCCTGCCCTTTGGGCGTATGGACGACTTCCGGATGAAACTGTACGGCATAGATCTTCCGTCCTGAGTTCTCCATTGCCGCCACCGCGTTGGCTGTGCGGGCCGTTACTTCAAATCCGGCGGGCAGAGCTTCGATGCGATCACCGTGGCTCATCCAGACCTGGCTTTGTTGAGGGATGCCCTGGAAGAGCCGGCTTTTCTCGGCGCTCTCAATGTCGGCGCGGCCGTACTCGCGGTTTTGGGCGGGCTCGACCTTGCCGCCGAGATGGTGGGCCAGAAGCTGCATTCCATAACAGATTCCCAGCAGGGGAACCTCAGCGTCATACACCTGCGTATCCGGATGCGGCGACTGCGGCGCAAAGACGGACTGCGGCCCTCCTGACAGGATGATCCCCTTGGGACGCTTCTTCTCAATTTCAGACCAGGGGGTATTGAAAGGCAAAAGCTCGCAGTAGACACCCGCCTCGCGCACGCGACGCGCTATTAACTGCGAATACTGGGCTCCAAAGTCGAGGATCAGGATAGTTTCACGTTCGGCGGTCATGTGAAAAGCAATAGTATAGCACCGGGGGACGACAGGCAGATTCGTTCCAACTTGGAACTCGGAACTTGGAACTTGACTACCATCTTGCGAGAGCCGACTATGACCGCTCATGTCGAGCGAATTGCAGGCCATAATTTTGGGCATCCTTCAGGGCCTGACCGAGTTTCTGCCCATCAGCAGTTCGGCACACCTGATCTTGCTGCCCTGGTTCATGGAATGGGAGCCGATGGGGATCACCTTTGACGTGGTGATTCATTTGGGTACGCTGCTGGCCATCCTGATTTATTTCCGAAAAGAGTGGCTGGAGGTGATCGTCGAGACCATCCGGTGGGTCTTCAGGCGCAAGACTGCCTCAGTGGAGCAGGGAAGATTGGCCGGAGCGCTGATTGTGGGGACCTTTCCCGCGGTCATTTTTGGCGGGCTGGGTCGCGCCGTCATTGAACACAATCTGCGCGTTCCCATGGTTACGGCGATCATGCTGATCGGTTTTGGGCTCTTGCTCTGGCGGGCTGACCGCGCGGCTACGGGAGAGCGCGATCTGTCTAGCATCCGGCTGAGAGATGGAATCCTCATCGGGGCTGCTCAGGCGCTGGCTTTAGTTCCGGGAGTCAGCCGCTCGGGCGTGACCGTCACGGCCGCTTTGTTGCTGGGCCTAAGCCGTCCCGATGCCGCCCGCTTTTCCTTCCTGCTGGCGGGGCCCATTGTGGCCCTGGGTGGAATGGCTAGTCTGTACGATCTCTGGCGCCTGCCCGCGGCCGTTAACGGCTCCGGGCCGGCGCTCCTGCTGGGAGTCATCTTCTCTTTCCTGAGTGGATTCCTGTGCATTAAGTACTTTCTCCGTTTTCTTCAGACGCGGACTTACGCGCCCTTTGTGGTCTATCGCCTCATCCTGGCGCTGTTTATATTGTCTTTCCTGGCTCTCTGAGGTGGCGGGCTCGCTGCGCTCGCGCTGGCAGGTGGCGGGCTCGCTGCGCTCGCGCTGGCGGGTGGCAGGTGGCGGGTGAGTGAGAGAGCACGGAATGAGTGAGGGAATGAGTGAGGGAGGGAGTGGGAGTGTTGAAAGAGGCCGTTGGGCTGCTAGACCAAGTCTGATTTCCCTTCCACACTCCCGCCCTCTCTCCCTCTTACCCGCCACCTGCCACCCGCCACCCGCCACCGCGAGCGCAGCGAGCTTGCCACCTGCCACCCGCCACCCGCCACCGCG
>JBOGJG010000303.1:0-3878 GCA_050747825.1 Acidobacteriota bacterium
ATTCTCTGTTCAGCCAGGGAGCGGGCGATGATCTCATCGTCTTGGATACGATTGTTGTAAACAGTGTCATAACCGAGAATCCGCAGCCATTTGGCGAGGCTCCCAAGCATTACATCAGCCAGAAACCCATTGTGATTCTTCGTCTCGTCCATTTCTTATTCCTTTCATCATCAAAGCATTTGGTTGAGGGTCTCAATTTATGTCTACATGACTATTCAGGGAGATTGCGGCGTAGTGGCTGTTCCCGACCCTTCAGGGGTTGCCTCCGGAGCTGCATCGTGCCAGTGACCGTGCTCGGCCGACCAGACTTTGCCGGGTGGCGCCGGGCCCGGCTGCGAAATCGGGCGCGTGGCTGTTCCCGACCCACCAGGAGACACAGTGTGCCAGTGGCCGTGCTCCTCCGACCACACCGGGCCGGGCAATGCAGAGTTCGGATCGGCTTCCGAGAATTCCTTTAGCGGCACCATGCCTCCCAGGACCAATAGGACCCCAAGCCCCCCAAAAACAACCTTAACTTGAAAATCGCGACTTTTTGTTCCCTTGATTAAACAACACTGTTTATATTTCTTTCCGCTGCCGCAAGGACACGGATCGTTCCGCCTTACCTTCATCATAAATTCCCTTTAAATGCCCGTTTCAAATGAGACAAAAAGTCATCGGGGCCGAGATAACCAATGACGCGGGCCTCCTTGATTTCATTTCCCTGTTCATCCAGAAAGACGAGCTCAGGTACTCCGGTTACTCCAAATTGCCGTCGTAACTCCTCCACCTCGGGTGAACCAGACTCCGTCAAATCCACCTTCACCATTACGAGCGCCTTGGTGGCCTCAATTACTCGTGCATCGCTGAACGTAAACCGGTCGAGCTCTCGACAGGGGATGCACCAGTCGGCGTAAAAATCGAGCAGCACCCGACGACCTTCCTGTCTGGCCTGACCAAGAACAGCCGGATCGTAGGATTGCCACTTTACTGTCGTCGCTTCCGTCGGGGGGATTACAGCCAGCAGACCTAGGCCGAGGACAGAAAGTCCCGTGGCCTTCCTCAACCAGTAAAACCCTCGACCTGCACTGCTACTTCTGTGCAACCATCCCAGGTACACACCACTGATAACTGCTAATTAGAGCCAGGACGATCCAGGGTAAGGAGGAGGTGATGGCGATGCCGGCGAGGTACATGAGCGTCAGTACGAAAACCCGCGACGTCTTGTGTTCACTCTGCTGGCTGAAATAACTGATGGTGACGGGGATCATGGGGTAGACACAGGGGGTCAAATTTAATGCCAGGCCGAGGACGAAGAGGGAGAAGAACGCCAAGAGCATTCCTCGCTCCTCAATCAAGTGTGCAACGTCGCTTTGAACGGAGCTCAAAGCTCCACTTGTCGCCTGAGCCTCCGGCCCGGGAAATTGCGCCTGGACCATTGCTGTTAAGCTGAGACTCAGGAGTAAGAGCACCAGGGCTAAGATCTTCATTCCTTCTTTCACCTCTATGGACCGGGTTGAACCGGTTCCCCCTCCAACAGCCGGGCCACTACTGCGATTTCATTAGTGGGAAGCTGGCAAACATAGTCTTCGCAGATGTAAGCAGTGGCTTTGCCCCCGATGGGGCGGATGCTGTTCAAGATGTCCAGACTGGCGGCCAGTCGCTGCTGGGCTTTCCCTCCGTCGGTCAGCACCACGATTTTGTTTGGAATGAATCGCTGGTGGACCTCGCGCAAAACGGCACGAGTGTCATTCGAATCCCGCTCACCGGCAATGAGAATCTGTTTGGGCTTGTCCAGATGGAAATTAACGGCCACCATCATCTGCGGCATGCCGTGGGGGCTCTGGACTAACCGCCTCTCGAAGGCCCGGATCGACTTTTCCGCCATATTTCGCCACTTCTTATTGTCGGCCATTTGGGAAAGCCGAAGCAGATTCAAAACTGCTATCTAATTGGGAGAGGGTTCGGCCCCGTCGTAGTCTTCTTTCATGCGGATCAGAATGGAAGAGTCTTGACCGGACGTATTGTAAAAACCTCCATGATTCTCATCCCAGAAGAGCCGATTCTGAGTTTCCGTCACGTCCATGGCCAACATCAGCCAGCGCCCCTCGAGAGAGGTCTCGTACAGGTCGAGTAAGCCTTGAGTGAAGAAGGCGTAATCATCCACAAATCCGTCGATGGCCACATCTCCGCTGCGATAACGTCTCTTGAGAACTTTCGATTCCTCATCGTAGAGCTTATCTGCAATCATTGAGGAAGCTTGCTCAGCGGCTGTGAGATATTTTTTCTCATTCAGTACCTGATAGCCTTTGGCAAAGGCCGAAATCATCAGGCCGTTCCAGGCCGTCAGGACCTTGTCATCCAGAGGCGGCCGGGGCCGTTTCGCTCGGGCCTTGAAGAGCTTTTCACGACTCTGCTTCAGGACACTCTCGATCTCATCGACTGACCTGCCGAATTTTTTCGCCGTCTCCTCCAGGGTTGCCGAGACGTGCAGGACGCTCTTGTTTGTGAACTCATCGAAGGGATCCTGCTCGACATTCCCGTTTTTCTCAACTCCATAGTAATAGTTAAAGCCGCTGTCGGCACGGATTTCGATACTGACCTCGGGGCAGGACACAACGGATGGCTACCACCACCCGCCGTAAAACAGGCAGGGCGTGAGCGGCGGCTCCTTTGTTTCCAGACCGCAGCACCGCCGCAATCAGATCGCCGCTGTCGCCGTTAAGGATCAGCAGCGGATGCAGCATGTGAGTCCGGTAGTAGCCATGATAAAAGGAGAACTCCTGTTGACCATGAGTGGGATCATCAGTGCTGTCCAGATCCAGCAGGATCCTGGTTGGACCCCGCTTCTTTAATCTGCGGACATACTGCTTGAGCAGCCACCCGCTCAACCGCATCAAATCCTTGATGCCGACACTGTCTTCCAGACGGGACAAGGTGGGTTGCGAGGCCAGATCCGGATCGCTGTCGGCAGTCGATCGCAGACGGTCTTTAAAATCGGATCGGCTCGCAGGGTGTCCGCATCGTTGCAATCCTCGTAGCCGGCCACAATCTGGAGCAATCGCTGCCGAACCATCTCCACCAAATGGTGACGAATACGGAACTGCTCTCGGGTGTCCGCCACACACTCACTGAATCCCTCGCTGAGTTGATGCTGCTTGTCTAAGGCATAAAACAGCAACAGACCTCCATCGGAAGTCAGTTTTCCGCCGTCGGATCCGGCTCGAATTTCTCTGTCGGGGTGAAATGGCAAACTGTTTTGGCATACTGTTGGGTTCATGGCCATATCCTCTTTGGTTGGGACTTCTCTAAATCCTTTTATATCAAAGAGGTATGGCCATTCTTAATGCCTCCAAATAGCCTCTACACCAAATCCTAACGAATAATCCGGGCTAAATGATGGAAAGAACCCTCAGGTTGGGGTTGACCTCACTGGTATTGATTCTGCCGGTCGCGGAAGGAAGTGTCGAGGCGGCGCCCCCGGGAGTGGGACTGAATCCGCTGCGGGTGGCGCTGCTGCGATGGTACGAGGCGATCGAGACTTTGGCAACCGATTTTGAGGTCGGAGCCGGTCCTGTCGGTGTGGCCTTTGACGGAGCCAATATCTGGGTCGTCAACTTCGGTAGTGGCACCGTTTCCAAACGATAGTCGCCTCAAAAAGCTTGCAGCACCTGCCGCAGGCCCGATTCGAAGGTCTCCGGGCAAGGGAGAAGGCTCACCACAGCGAATGCCTCCTCTGCAAAATCGTAGAAAGAGGCTCTCTTCTGCGACGATGTTCCCGTTTTTGAAGGCTGAAGGGATCGGCGCTCTCAAGCCTTCCAAATACCCGTGTGTTCCTTCCCTTCCGCTTTCTCTCCGCTTTTGACCATCTCAGACTTCAACCCGCTCCCCGAAGGCGC
>JBOGJG010000304.1:0-16012 GCA_050747825.1 Acidobacteriota bacterium
GCTTCAATGGGGCCGCGATCGGATGATCGCGGAATCGCACCAGGTCGCGAAGATATGCGTATCGGCCTCCGTGCTTCAATGGGGCCGCGATCGGATGATCGCGGAATCTTTTCGCTGTTGGCATGAAATTTCTATACATAAGCGCTTCAATGGGGCCGCGATCGGATGATCGCGGAATCCGCCCGCCTTCTAACTGTTTTATTTTTCAAGCACCTAGCTGGCCTCTTGCGAGAGAGTGGCGTCGGCATACCTTCTTCGTGACGAACCGTTCGTTTATACAGGAAGAAACGATTGGAATGTAACGGCTTAAATGCCAGCGAGTGGTCACCGGTCATGCTTAATCACCTGGCCTCTCGCGACAGTGCTCGCCGTTATTAACGCGTGACGAAAATCGGATAGTCACTGAGTTCACCTTCCAGCACTCGAGCCAACAACCTGGCCTGAATCTCTAACAGGCGCCGGTAACTGACCCGGTAATCAAACAGAGGATGAGTCACCATAGTGTCCATACGCAGTGCGTAAGCGCGAAAGAAACCTTTTCTCCCACGAGGTGTAAGGGCTACCGCAGGTCCGGTTTGTACGAAATCTCCCGGCGTTACCATGCGTGTATTTACAGCGGTCAGCACTGCAGAATCCGCGATCAGGGGCCTGAATGGCTCCATCAAATCCAATGCAAGAGCCGGACGGCCAAAGCGCGGTTGGTGAAAGTATGCCAGAAAGGGATCGAATCCAACAGCATAACAGGCGATGGTAAAATCCTTGGCTAGGAGGCTATACGCGAGCGACAGCAGAGCGTTAATGGCATCCCGCGGTGGACGCCGATTTCGGGTAGAAAAATCAAATTGGAACTGTCGTGAGATT
Source organism: Acidobacteriota bacterium (assembly GCA_050747825.1). GTDB lineage: Bacteria > Acidobacteriota > UBA6911 > RPQK01 > JBOGJG01 > JBOGJG01. The sequence goes on from JBOGJG010000304.1 coordinate 862, forward strand.
CCCTTTTCCTCCGCTACCTTGATCATTCCCGCAAAATCACCGAAATACAATCGAGCCGCATTTCCCTCCAGCCCGAGTAGTTCATCCAAAGATCCCGCCTGCTCAGCCCGATTCGCCAACCGCTTGAGCTCCAACAAAGTCCTGGAACTGGGCTCAACGTGATTCCTTTGTAGCATCGTTCGCTGATTTCGAATTTTGCCTGAGACCAGCCGGCGTGAAAGCGACAGGGCAAACCACTCCTCTTCCGCCAGCTTAAATTGCGTTCGCCTCAGGAAGATATTTTTCGTGTTCATCCCGGTCGTGATCCCGTAAAACCACCCACCCTGTGAGAAATAACAAATCGGGACCTCAGCTTCGCAGAGGGCCTGAATCGCTTGAGTGGACACCTGAACGTTGCCCAAGAGGTTCAATTGGCAAATCTCGCCGATTCGGACCTCCTGTATCACCTTCTTCTTGTCCCGGTCACGCATCTGCAATACTTCACCGGATTTGCCGATACGCAGTCCCTGCGTGTTCAGGTAAAGTGGACGAAGATCACTCCGCGGTGCCACCAATCGTCGCACCTCTGAGGGCGGTGTTGTTACGGGCGTCGCGTCTGCTGCATCAAAAAGTGACATCTGAATCACCGATTGTGCCGGACCGATTCCCAGTGAATTCGTTTCATCCGGAAGACAAATACCGACCATGGAGCAACCCGGACACTTCGGGGAATCAACCAGAGGGGGAGGGATACGCCCCTCAGCCGCTAAAGTCCATGCTTGTTCGATGGTCCGAACCGTTTCCGCCATCAGATCTTCGTCAAAAGGCAAACGTATTCGCTGCCTGGTCTTTGCGTAATAGACGAGGCCTTCTTCACAGCGGTAGCCGTTTTCCCGAAGGATCAGACCCTGGATGGCCAGTTGAATACGATCGGGAGGCCACAATTCGAGCCCTTCCTCCGTTTCCCTGGGCTGTCCATGTTTGTAGTCGACCGGTGTAACAATCCCGTCGGAAACTTCCAGCAGATCGACGCGAGCGATGACCCGATGACGCTCGCTGGAAAGCGTGGCAGAACGGGAGTGGATTTTTTCCTCCGGGATCTGGCTGGCAGCCGGAAGGGACGTCGGGCCCTGGTCGACTCTCTTGTGCTGGATCTTTCCTTCAACTGTATCCGCGCTTTCCCGGAAGCTTCCCTCGACCCACTCATAGAAGAACAGCCGAGGGCAGTAGACAAACTCGTTGACCATCCGGGCCGGCAAATAATCCGGCAACGCCGGTCGCTGGTTGCTTTCAGGTTGTGATGTGTCTGGCAAGCTCATAACCGGTTGCCCGCGGCATGGCTGCGGCGGCTCCGACGCTTTCGACTGCTCGGGGTTCGGCACCTGTCAGACCACAATGCAAGGACTGTCGATCAGAAAGTACGGCTTCCCCAGGGCCGTGATCACCCGATCACCCCTTCCTTCGGCGGGCCCGAGATTGATAAAGAGCACCTGATCTTGATCGTGATGGATAATCTCGGAAAGCTCGGACCGGCACCGTACCAGATCCGTGGGCGTGAGTTGGCACTCGAAAACCGAATATTGCAGGTGGTCCCCGTAATTGCGCATCGTCTTAAAGACTTTGCGCAGGCGTTTGTCGTCGCAAATGTCGTAACAAACCAGGTAACTTGTCCGCATTGCTTCCACCCGGTGTTATAAAGCCTACCTTACTCAAACGGGCTGTGAAACAACATTCTATGTCTAAATCAATAGGTTCGGGGGAATCGTGCGGCCCTGACCGGTTTGAAAGACCCGGCGCATGCGGCCGCAGGACCTATGGGTGGCCCGATCATGGAAACCGCGATTCTTTCGGAGATCGTCAAGACGCTCACGCATCAAGGAATAGACCCCCAGATGCAATCGAAAGGAAATTCCCTCCCTGGCAACCCGTCGTTGGTTCTCGATAGCAGAGAAGAGGGCATAAGTGGGACCAAACTTGTCGCCGTCGGACGGATCAACGAGATGAAGATGCGGCCGATCAAGAACGTGTACGGTCAGCGGAGTAGGAAACTCCGTGCTTCCAAAGATCTCTTCTTCCCGCTGCCACATACCGTCTCCAAGTCTGCGGCCGATCGTTGCTCGCCACCAATGTCGCAGGTGGCCTCGAATGGCAGTTCCCCGGATCAGCAGCGTCTCATCAGGATTTCCAGCCTCGGCCCCGCCGCCAAACAAGGGCATGATCAGGGAAATCCGGTACTTCCGCGTCGTTCGACCAGACGGCTGCTGGGCGGGAATTTCGGGACATGGCGGGATATCTATCGGTTTCGGCATGAATTCAACTCCCCGGGACAGTGCTTCAACCTCTGGCGTTGTAACGATGAGTGCTGACTATTGGCATCGGAAGTTCGCGCGGAAACGAGAAACCGACAGGACTCGCCAGCCAGGAACCAACCTGATCGAGTACTGTGCGGAGAATCGTGCACGCATTGATGATCATCGGATATACGGGTCAGTTCCGCGCTGACTCGTTCTTTGGATTCCTTTGTCCCGCCAATCAATTTTTGCCTCATCTTTCAACTTCAAACGGGTACCCCCTGCGTGAAGTTGCGATATTTACCCGTGGTCAAGCGTCGGCTGCGATATATCTCGACAATGCCTCGCCTGCACAATTCCGTTCTGGCTGTTGGTCTTTTCTGGAGTTCCTGGAGTTCCGGCAACGCGAGTAGCGACCGTACCACCTCTAATTTCGCCGGACATTCCCAGATGGGCCAAGTCCAGTTTTTACCGGTAAACCCAGTTGTTTCAAGCGTTCGCCTAACCGGCATGGCCGGCAGAAGCGGTAGGGCTTCGATGGCGAGACGATTTGCGCCACGAACCGTCTTGATTTTGTCGCCACTTGGATTAGCCCAACGTAGTGCGTAGCGTCGGTCATCGTTGGGATCCCAGCGCATGCTCGGAGGGCCATCTCGATACTGCCAAGGTTCAAACAAAGCGGAGTATATCTGCTCGCTGGAGGTTTCTTCTGCCAACTTCTGCATGAACCGGATAAAGTGCTGATGCCCCGCTCCGCTCATCGTGCGCAATGCGGTGTCTTGTACAACGACTTTCTTCCCGCTATCTTTTGTTGTCGTCGCTTCGCAGGCGAACGCGGCAAGGAAGTCTGCGAAAGTGCGGTTGTCAGGTGCTGCACATCTTTGTGCTTTGATCGCCTGATCCCGGAAGGCCTCCGTACTCAGGACCAAATTGTCAGAGAAGTGGAAGGACGGGTTCTCTTTTCCTTGTGCGAGCCAGAGCGACAGAATTTGAACGAACTGATCGGGCCTCTCTGCAGGCACATCCGTCATCCGCGGCCTCCATGCGCCCTGGTGCAGACGCCAACTCAGCCTCGGCATCGTTTCGGGCCAAGCATGTGCAGCGGCGCGCAGAGTTCCTAGAGCGGCAAGAAAGGCCAGTGGATTCCCGCCGTCCAGTCCCTCCAACATTAAGACACCACGGTGCTCAGGCCGCATCGTCTATTTCCTGTTTTGAAATCTTCTCCTCTTCTGCCTCACTTCTGCAGTGGTCGGCAAGGCGCAAGATCGCCTCCAGCAGCGCTAATCCCCACCAGCCGTAGCGTCGTATCAATCGCCAGTAGCGCTCGGCCACACCGCTGTCGATCCGCTCTAGTCCTGTGTCGCTGTTTGCTTCAAAGCGCTGTCCGTCGAGCGTGAGCTTCACTGCGACAGGAGCTTGGTCTTCAATAACCGGTGCAAACGGGCGGCATCGGCCATGGTGACTGGCAATGAGGTGCAGCACCAGGTCGCGATCGTGAGCGCGAGCTAACCACTCAGACGAGGATTCCAAAAGGCGTACGGAAACCAGCTCGTGCCTGCCGCCTTCAGGGTAGCGGCTGCGTCGCCGGGCCCGTTCGAAGGCGCGGAACCCCTGGGGCATGATTGGAGATTTGGCCAGCAGTTCTCCGCCTGTCGCCCAGAGGTTGCCACCTGACAGCAATCCCTGGAAACGAGGGTCACCTTTGCCCAGATCGTGAGTAATTCCAGCCAAAGCCAAATCAGAAACAACCTCTTTAGGTAAGCCGACGGAGTGGGCAAACCCCCGGGCTATTTCACTCACGCCGCGGACATGATCTGCAAGAGCTACGCGCACGGTACCTGAGGCAGCCGCATCGTCTTCGTCGCTGAAGCTTCCTGCGTATGTGAATGTGGCTGCGCCGACTGTCGTCAGATCTACGGGCTTTCGTCCGATAAGGATAATCCCGCCGCAAGGATGCGGCAATGCGCGTTGAAGCGCTTGCTTGTCCGAAGCGAAAAGCCGAAGTATTGCCGACAACCATGACAAGTCTTCAGGCAGATCATCGGCAACTGCCACAAGCTGCGCCGGAAGGTCGGCGCTGCGCTCGCTCCAGTCGTCCGGCAACGCTTCGTTCGGTGGAACGGACTTGGCTAAGGCGATGAGGTTCTCACGAGCGTTTCCTTCGGGCCAGAAGGCTATCAGATTCGGATGCAATCGCAGGAGTGCCTTCCGTCGTGCCAAGGGATAGGCGCGCTCAGCAATATCGATCCGTCCTGAATCGCCAGCCGACAGCCAGGGAACATGACCAAATTCTTCCCAACCCCGATACTGGGCTGGGATTACGACCACGTCGCCTTGGACGATTTCGTTCGGACGGTCTGTGATGATGGTGTCATCCTTGCTGCGCCCACGCCATCGGATGACTGCCCGCCCGGTACCTTCCGCGAACTCTTCGAGTCCTTCTTCGGGCGCGCCTTCGACATCCGTTAAGATACTCTCGACATCCAACTTGTCGCTAAGCCTAAGCCATGCCCGGAAATGTCCAAGGGGGACCGGCATGCATTCAGCTGAGGTCGGGGGACAATACGCCAACGTATCCAACCATGCTCTGTCGCGCTCTTGGTCATCCGCGAATTGTGCTGGATCGAGATCGGCACGCCAGCACACCTGTATGTCTGCAGGCCCGGCCTGCGGACCGTGCAGGAACAAGGCCGGGTCAGGAGAAGGCTTCGGTACCGGTGCGGTCTGCGCCAATATATCCACATGCGCCGGGAATAGTACGGGGGCATGACTCGTTGGCGCAGTCAGTTCGGAGACCTCCAACTTAGAAATCCATTGCTGCGACGCTCTAACTCCAAAATCAACCGCCGATGCGTCCCCTTCCACGCTCCTTCGCAGTACTTGCCAGGTTCGGGCTAGAGCCGCCCCATAGACCGGGTCGCCGTCGCTGTTTTTCTCCTGGTCGGCACGGACTACGACGACGCCACGAGCTTGGATCGGGCGCCCGCCGCGATTGAGACGACCAAAGCGCTGCCGCAGGGCATCCAGGCTTGCGCATTCACTGACCATCCCATCGAAATCCATGTCGGCGCCGACCTCCAGCGTTTGGGTCGCGACCACGAATATCGGTCGCACCAGGTTGCGTGCTATCGCACCAGAAGTTTCGAGGCACGCCTGCCAGCGCCTTAAGATATCGTCGCGATCGAGAGGTCGCATTCGGCCGGTCAGCAAGACTGCGTCATGCCCTTCATCGCCTTCCAATTCCTTGAATGCTGCCTTGGCTGTGGCCACACGATTCACCAGTATGGCAATGGCTTGGCGGTCACTGCTGAGCAGGCCTTTGGCCTGTGTCGCCAACTGCCTGGCAAGCTGGACCTCCGCGTTCTTGCCTTTGGCTTTCTCCGACACCCTCAAAATCACAGGTTTGGTTGCTGTCAAGCGCGAGCCGAGGATCTGATGATTCCAGTCTGCCTCCGTTTCGCGGAACGTATCTCCGACCCCTGCGGGAGGCGTAGCTGAGAGAATAGTTACATGAAATGGACTCGGCAGCGGTCGCTCGGCCCAGGTGCGGTAGCGAGCGACGGCCTTCAGCGTTTCCATGAACGGCTGCGCGCAGTGCGCTTCGTCGAGCAGGAAGAGGCTATCGTTTCCGGCCAGGCCGGCAAGGATCGGCCAGGCCTTCCACGAACGACCATAGCCACGGAACAGCAGGCGGGAGCCGAGCTGATCCACCGTGCTGGCGATCACCGTCGGTTGCGTCGGAGATCGCGTCCAAGCTTCTTCTCGGTATACACCGCCCCGAAGCTGGAAAGCTGCAAGCGGACAGCGATCATGTGGTAAGGGCGTGTCTCCGCACAAGCTCAGTAAGCGCCCGGCCACTTCCCGCAGGATGCCTGAGGGACCTTGATTCAGCGCCTTGGCAAGCTTCCGCGCCCGCTCATAGGCGGCATCCACAATCACGCGGCGATCAACCACAAAGTAAATCCTTCTCGGCGCGGTACGCTCCTCTGGTAGCCGTGACGCTTGCGCTGCCAACGCGTAGACCGCAATGTCAATACAGGCGGTTTTACCGGCAGCCGTCGGCAGCGCGATGGCCTGAGGCCAAGGCCCGTCGGTGGTCAGCACCCGTTTTGCCAGCGTCTGCTGCCATGGAAAGGGGTCATATCCGTAAAGAGCCCGGAAGAATTCGATGAATCGCTCGGGCCTAAGTTCAGCCATCCCCACCCCCCGACTGCAACGGCCGGCACAGGCCGTAGCCTCGGAAGCGACCTGCGCCGATCATGATTGGCCCCCGCACCGGTTTATGAAAAACGAGGAGTGCATGAATATGGTGGCACTTTCCTCCATCCCGCTTCCGGGTCATGGGGGGAAAGTCGCGCGCCGCCGGCACACCCTCGTGCCAGGAGACCTGATTCAACACAACATCCAGAGCCAGCGGCAGACCGATGCGCTCGCAGGCCGTCTTGATCGACTCCTCGGCCAGACGCCAACGGTCGGCGCCGTCATAATGGCGATCAAAGACATACGGGGTCACGCTCGCCCAGATACGGCTCGGCTGTGTCCAGGTTTCCGGGCGCAAGTTGTAGGGGGGGGCCTCGCGCTGTTCCAATTCCGCCTCACACTCGAACCAACGGCCATCAAACAACCGTAATCGACGAGGTAGATCGTGCTCCTCATCCCACACCAGGGGACTGAGCCACTGCCGCGCTTGCGCAGGGTCCAGATCCTTTGGCAGCGCCAGGCCGAGACCAAGTAAGCGGCCATCGGCGTGCTCGCGCCCGACGAATCCTAGGGGCAGCGTTGCCAAATGCGGATGCTGACTGGGGCGCCCACTGTCGTCGTGACCCGCCAGCCACTCGGGTGCCGGGGTCGGGCAATGCTTCAGCACCAGTGCACGCATAGCCTCAGTGACTCTGAGCGTGCCGGAAAGTCCCGGCCCATGGCCCTCAAGACGCAGGACAATCAACGCCGGATCAAACACCGTCCCTGGCACCTCATCAGGTGATTCCGGTGCACCGTAGCCCACGGAAGGAGCGACGTCAGGCCGGCGACTCACCGGTTCACCATCAGGAAATCGTTCCTTCATCTCCGCCTCGACGGCCTTTCGTGCTTTGCCACGGCTTGCCTGCGCGCGGTGTCGGAGTTCCGCATAGGCAGTCACATTTTGCGCATTGCACGCGCTTTCGAGTACAGCCAGTCTTCCCGAAACCGGTATGCGCAACCGATGAGGAACGATACCTTCACGCGCGACCCAATTGGGTGAAGGTGGCTCCTCTGCAAGCCACATCTGAACGAAGGAAGCAGAATGGCCGATGCGCACGACCTTGCGGCAGAGAGCAGCTAGCGGTAATTGATATTGTTCGGGCAACTCTTCCTGCCAGATCAGATGCACCACCGGCTCGTGCGGCACTGCGACGGGAAAGGTCCGGGATTGGCGAACTCGATACTCGGGAAGCAGCGCAAGACCCGCATCCTTGAGTTCTTTGAGGCTGGTAGAGGTGTCCGCAGCTGTCTGCCCTGTCCGCACATCATTCGCTGGCACGTAAGTGGTTACCATGGAGCGCTCGATCTGGTCCGATGCATGGAGCCCCGGGGGTCCGAGCTTTTCAAGCCACTCCAGCGCCTGGCGTTCGGCTGGATCTTCGCCGGTTTCAAAATACGCTGCCGCCAGCGCCATAAACACCCGGTCCGGATGTGGCGGCCATTCGGCGCGAGATTTTTCGGCGCCCTCAACGGCAGCCATGGCCCAACCGTTGAGATAACGGATCCCGAGGCCAAACATCATCCCGTCTCCACTTCGGTATCCTCCGCTGCCTTGAGCTTCTGGCTACGCCGAACCAACTCCACGAGTTCGTCTGAGGGCTTAAGATTAATTTCCTCCTCCCTCCACGGCAGCCCTATGGCCTTGGCCTCTTCAACCGCAGATTGCAACAGATCGCGTGCCGTAGAAGCCGTTAGAGGATAGCGGGCAGGCGTTTCGCCGGGCTTATCCAGCAGCTCCCATTCAACCGGTGAAGTGGCATGCAGCAGGCAACGCGAGCGCAAATCCGCTCCCTGTTCGCATACCAGGGCGGCCGCGTACAATCCCAAGGCCAGCAGCGTCGTTTGAGCCGTGGCATTGACTCCGGGGTCTGACTTTCCATTGTTATCGAGCGGAAAGCGAAGGCGGCGCAAAGCCGGAAGTGAAATAACAGTGGACTGGAGTGCTCTGGAAATAGTGTACCCACCATCGTTGATCGAAGGAGTCACGTTACCATGGTTTACTTCTGAGGGCCTCCCAGTGTTGCCCACAACTTTGGCCTTGTTTTTCTCCCTGCGGGCGTCCTCCTCATTAAGCGTCCATCCGCCTTGCTTACTCTCATAAATTTTGCCCGCGCGAAGCTCAATACCCAGCGGATCGATGCGGCTGCTGGTACGCACACCCACCTGGGCGTTCACGCCCACAAATTCCGACACCATGGCCCGTTGGAACTTGGCGCCGAGACCACCCCGTGGGCCCGTGGAGTCCCACATGCCGAACAAAAGCGCCGTGGGGCACAGCTCAAAGAGTGGGGTAGCGTTGCGCAAGTCCACCCAATCCAGCACCCTGCCGACCGAGGATTGCCTAAAGGTCTCCTCCCTGCCGTCCGGCTCGCGATAAAGGCTGTCACGCAGTATGGCGTCCGCAATGCGGTGTGGCGCCTCTAGACTCGTGACCCGGATCGTCTTGGGCAAATCGAACCCTGCGAAGTCAACCGTGATTACGGGTAGCTTGATGTCGCCGCGATCCCAGGCATCGAGCAAGGCGAGCTCGTGCCGGTTGGCCTGTGACTGGACCGAGTCCAGTAATACGCAGGGGACTCTCTCCTCTCCGAAGACACGTGTCTCCTCTGCGTAATTCCCCCCCTCATAAGTTGGTGGGAACACTTTGTCCCCAGGGCCGCCAACCGGCTGGTACTCGGTGACGCTGCGAAAAGCTGCGCCGGTACCTTGCAATGCTGTCTGTAACAGTTTCAGGTTTAATTCATTCATTTTCCCATCCTTTCCGCTCACTGAGCCCAACGGGGCCTGAGTCATGCTCCTGAACTATCTTATCTAATCTCTGAGGGATTCCTGCTGGAAGGCCGGGTTGTTTCCGTCGTCCACACGGAGACCATAGACGTTATACGGATCATTTCGATCAGAAAAGCGACCCGACGTGAGCAAATCTACTACTTCGAAAGCTTCCCAAACTGACTGGCGCAGAGTCGATGCCCAGGAAGATAAAGACATCGACCTGTCGGAGCATCCCGAGTTGACGCCTGAACAGTTCGCGCGGGCGGTCGTACGCAAGGGGCTCAAGCCGGTTGCGCCACCGAAGCAGCAGGTCTCATTACGCATTGACGCCGACGTAGTCGCTTGGTTCAAAAGCCAGGTAAGGGGTGCCAGTCCCGTATCAACGCCTTGCTGCGTGAGTACATGAAGGCGCACCAAAAACGGTAATCCATCTCCGCTCTCAACGGGACGTTTGCCTGTCAGCTTGGAGAAAGCACTGTACTTCCAAGCCACCAATAACCAATTGAATCCGTTGACACATGATGGCCGCTGAGTGGTTTTATTCCTCTTTTGGGCTAAACCCGATCCGGCGCCGAGAAGGGACCGACAGCTTGCTTGAGGGCTTTCGTGGGGACACCGTAAAGCTCCGCAAGATCGCTGTCCAGCATCACTTTTTGCCCTCGGATCAAAAAGATCCTCCGTTCAATTGTCTCAGCGGGAAAGAGTGGCTGTTTTGGTTGTGGTGTCCTCTTGGGCATACCGGCGCTGAGATGCCAGCGCGATGAGCCAGATAGGAATAACCGAGGTCTTTCCGAGACCGGCCGGCAGATTGCATGCCTGGGGAACATCGCCGGACAGCATCCGCTTGAAAAACCTCAACTGCCAGCGCATCGGGTTGTAGCCGGTCAGAGCGTGGAAGCTCACTTCGAATTTCGGCATGGATACCTCGGTCGATCTCAGCGTCATGACCATTTTCCCCGATCCAGCAGCTTCATGAAGTTCCGCTTGGGCTTGTGGGTCGCGCGGACGGACTCGAGATAGCGCGCGAAGTCGGACTTCCGGTCGAGACGCGTCATCAACCGCTGGACCGTTTTCAAGAGTCCGACGGCCTCGCGGTACGCCTCGTTGTTTTTCCGGTTGAGCGTAGGCTCGATCTGGCGCTGGTAGACCGGAAGGGCATCCTCGGGATGGTCCCGCTCGCGTTTCGCGGCCAGCTCCATCCAGAGGTCGTTCGAGCAGCCCCCCTCGTTGGCCTCCCGCCACGCCGCCTCGACGTCCTTCTCCCAGAGGAAAACCCGGACGAGTTCCGTGTGCTCCGACCGCCGCGACCAGGCCCGTCGGTCGCCCTGGGTTTCGCGCTTCGCTTTGGCCACCGATTGCCGGAGGAAGTCCAGCGCCCTGGGCCGCCACGCCTTCCACTGGTGGCTCTTGTCGGCGTGGCGCTTCAGGTTTCGGTATGGTTCAAGAGCCGGCGATTCGACGAACTGCGCCCAGACGACGTCCATCGCGTCGTCGTGGCGGCTGAGGCGGTGGTACTCGTCGGCCAGGAACTCGCGCAGCCGCGAGTCGGTCCGCTCGGGGAAGGCCCTAAGACCCCGCTCGGCCCACTCGAGCGCGAGGTCGTGCTTCCGGGCCTTTTTGTACGTCTCGGCGATCCGGAGATAGTCGTAGGCCGAGGAGAGATCCCGTTTCTTGACTGCGACGATCGCCTCCACGTTACCCGACTGGAAGGCCAGCTTCTCCATGATGTGCGTGATCCGTCGGCGTTTTCCATACTTTTGCGCATCGTCCTGTCTCGGGCCGAGGGACGGCACCTTGGCCCACTCGGCCTCCGCCAGCTTCCGATAGACGGTCAGCCCCTTTTCGCCGAGGACGCCCGCGTAGGTCTCTGCCGCGCCGAAGAAGATGCCCCAGTCGGTGCGGAGCTCCCAGGAGAAGAGGCTCTTGGCCAGTTCCTCGGAGTCGGGCTTGGCTTTTTTGCACGCCTTGAGGTGGATCTCCTGGAGGCGTTCGAGAATACCGCCCATGTGGCCGTCCGAGTCGTCGACGAACCCCATTGCCTTCTCGACGGCTTCGAGGGCGTGCTCGGCCAAACCGATGACCTCGGAGGCATGGCCTTCCTTGAGCAGATCCTCGATCGAATCAATCGCCTCCTCGATCCCCGAAGCATAGCCGTAGGCACTGTGGTAATCCACGAATCCGCCCGAATCCACGGCCTCATCGATGGCCCGCCGAAAGGTGGCGACGTTAAACCCCCTGGGACTCGTCCTGGCAGCCTCCATGAACAGCCGTCGGCGCAGCCGATCGTCGTCCATGGCCTGATCCATGAGCATGTCGACGAGTGCGCTCTTTTCCCGGCCGGCGAGGTAGGCGCGAACATCGTCCATGGTCACCGCCGGCTTGGCGGCCTTCTTGCCCGGGGCATGGGCCGGCTGTCCCTGGTCGAGCCATGCCAATGCGACGGCGACGCAGTGCTTGCAGAAGGCGTCGTCTCGGCCGACCGGGCAGGTGCATGAATACTGGACCTCACCGTCTGCGGACCAAAGCTTGACCTGATAGGGCCGGGCGCCCCGTACCTTTGCTATTATCGTTCCCCCGTGCTCGGTCAGAGATCCGACCCGACCGCCGGCGAAATAATCCTCGCCGCGCTCGAACGATCGGCCGCCCGCCATGCGGCGAAGAGCGCGGCGGTCCAGCAGACCGCACAGGGTCGAACTTGTCTCCGATTTGTGCTTATTCATTGGGCTCGTAACCCGCTGCGCTGCGAATTCTGTCAGCTAGCGAGTTAAAGCGGTAAAAACGCTCCCGCCCCGTCAGTCCCAGTGGGACCGATTAGGACAAAAAATCTGGGCAGGAGCCGATAAGGCGAGCGCCTGGGCCATGGTCCGATGGTGGAATTGGACCGCCAACAAATTTTGCAAATTCCAAAAAAACCCAGTTGATCGTCCTCTAAAAACGGACGAGTCTGTGCCTCAAGTTTGCAGCCGCCAGACAGCGTTACGGTTTGGTCAACTCCCTGTGCATTCGTTAACTCGGTGCTTATTCCCGAGAACGCTTTATATCTAAAAGTAGTGGATAAAGAATGACTGCATTGCTAAACAAATGTCAACAAGGATTAGTGAATTTTCTTGGAAAAGACATCGATAATCTTCTTTTGGGCCAACGAATTCCTCGAATGACACGAATAAACAGCTCAGAGATAGGCAACTGTTCAGGGAGTTTTGGCCTGCTCGACCAGCTCGTGGATCTTCTTAATCAGCGTCTCCTCCACCGTCGGGGCCCAGCGGGTGGGGAGGTCATAGTAGATCATGGAATGGTCGGCTTCGTAGCCGCCTTCCAGAAGAATGCGCGCGGAGGGAATGTAAGCGGGGACGTCGTTGGCGTATCCGGCCACCCAGAGCCGTTCGGGTCCCAGTTCGCGCTTGAGGCGCAGCGCGTAATCGACTACGACCTCACCTGCGATGGCGACCAGCGTCAGATCATCTCCAAAGCGCCAGACTTGAACCGGCAAACCGTAGCTGCTCACCAGTTTTCCGTGCTGATCCAGCCTTTCGATATTGCGCTCGGCATGGCGCCGGACGAATCGATTCTGGTCCTGCAGACGCTTTTCAAACTCTTGGCGGCTGGGCGGCTCGGCCAGGGGTAATTCCGCGTAATCGAAGGCACAGCTGAGCGGGTCCTCAACGGCAGCCATGGGCTGCGTCAGGACCGCGGTGACCGCTCCAGCCATGTTCAGTCCGTGCTGTCGAGCGTAATAAAGCTTGCCGCGAGGCTCCGGATTGGCGTCAGCCCCGCAGCCGGTCACGAAGAAAGCCGTTGCTCCCGGATGGCCCTGCTCCAAGTATTCCTGCGCGAATCCCGGCCAGTCGCCTGAGATCCGGTAGTCATCGCCCGTCAGGGTCGTCCCATGGCAGGCATAGCCGAAAACAATGGCGCGAATATTTCCTCCGGAGTCCTGGACGCGCAGGACGGGGACGTCGTGATCCACGGGTCCTTCGGGGTTCACCCCGAAGTTGACCCCTCGCGGGGTAAAAACCCTCCGGTTGGCGGCAAAATTGGCATGTCCGTGAGCGAAAGCCAGTTCAGCGGCTTCAATCCGGCTGACTGCCTGGGCAATGGCGACAAGAATTTCCGAGGCGAGCCGATCCTCATAGGCTTTCACGAGCGCCGCATTATCATCGTCCAGGGCAAACATCCCGCGCAGTTGATTGAAAACGGCCGGGCCGGTATGAGTATGGCTGGACACAATCATGAGGTTGCGGCGCGCAATCCCCAATTCCTGCTGGACCTGTTCAGCGATTCCGTTTCCAAATTCCCTGGTAATCCCGATCAGGTCCAATGTAACCAGCACGCTGGTTTTTCCCTGCGGATCCTGTAGCGCCAGCGCCTTGGCAAACAGAGGCTGCTCGACCCCTTGTGACGGTTTATCGCGGCTGCCGTAGCCGGCCATCCAGATGGGCCCCTCCGGTGTAATGTCGCGGCGGGCGATTCCGGCCCGGTAGCCTTGGGCCTGAAGCGGCAGTGCGGAGGTGAAGGCGGTTGCCAGGACGACTGTGGCCAAGAGCAAGAGCTTGTTTATCATTCGGCACTCGTGATCCGGAGTATATGGGCCGAAGTGCCCCGGTTGTCAAGCCGTGAAGCCATCAATGACGGATCACGGATTACGGATCACGGATCACGGCCATTTGACCTCCCCCCTGCAATCTCTCTATGATTCTGCCTTATGTCGAAGGCTGCTTTGGCCTGCCTGGCGGCCTGGCTGGTGCCGGGAGGCGGGCATTTATTACTTCATCGTTGGCGGCGAGGGCTGCTTTTCCTCGCTGTCGTCCTGCTCCTGTTTGTGCTCGGTTTGATTCAGGACGGCCATCTGGCCAGCCTAGAGCCGGGCTTTTTCGGCTTTCTCAAGTTCTTTGCGAACGCCGCCATAGGGCTGCCTTATCTGCTGGGCAATTGGCTCGGCTGGGGCGGGGGGAACATTCGTGCCTTCGGCTACGAGTATGGGAATACCTTTCTGTATACGGCCGGACTCCTGAACATGCTTCTGATCGTGGATGCTTTTGATATCGCTCTGGGGAGAAAAGAGTGAATCACTTTCTTGGACTCATCATCATTTCCCTTGGGATCGCCGCAATTTTTTCCCTGATCACCAAAGACCATAAGGATGAGCGGATTCGCTACTTTCTCACCCTGCTGGCTTATATGATCGCGGGATCCTTCATCGCAGCCTGGTTGATGTCAGCCCTCTCGTGACGCTTGTATACTGGATTCCCGCCATCGTTTATGCTCTGCTGATTTATGCTCTTTCCAGCCAGAGCCATCCACCCGGGGTCGAGGTCGCCCCTGATTATGTGCTGCATTTTATCGAATACGGGGTATTTGCCCTGACCGTCATCTGGGGCTCGACCAGAGGTCTCCGGTTGACTCTCACGGCATCGCGAGCGGCCACGGCCTGGCTGATTACCTCCCTCTATGCGGCCACTGACGAGATCCATCAGTTTTTTGTCCCTGAGCGCCATGCCTCCGGGCAGGACTTCACGGTCGATCTCCTGGGCGCTTTCACCTTTACGCTTGCAGCCTATCTGATCATTGAGCGATTTTACCGGTACAATAGCAAGTAGACACCGGATACTCGCTCATGGCTAAGGACCCGCTTAAGGAGTACAAGAAGAAAAGGGATTTCGAAAAGACTCCCGAGCCGGCCGGGAAGAAAAAGAAGGCTTCCGGAAAGCTAAGCTTTGTCCTCCAGAAGCATCAGGCCACCCGGCTTCACTACGACCTTCGCCTGGAGATGGATGGCGTCCTGCGCTCCTGGGCTGTGCCTAAGGGCCCCTCGCTTGACCCTAGCGTGAAACGGCTGGCAATTGCCGTAGAGGACCATCCTCTGGAGT
>JBOGJG010000305.1:0-55821 GCA_050747825.1 Acidobacteriota bacterium
AATCCATCATCGAGAAACTGTCTCGCTGCCGACAAACCCTGGAGCGGATTCAGCCCGGCTCCACCAGTCCACGGTCAAGAAAACGGAAGAAATGACTGTCCATTTATTTCGTGGACACTACACTAGCCACTGCTCACGAGGAGCCGGAGCCAGACTTCCCAAAGAGCAGATAACCCGTTGTCGAGGACTTTTGTCCGTGAGTACCGACTCCACAAGAAGGTGATTGACGTAGGTTCTTCCTTTGTGAGTCTTGGTGGTCTTTCGGTTGTACATCCGCCACTTACCAAGCCAACCTGACATCTAATTAATTACAAGCACATTTATTCGTCACTATTCACGGCTTGCGCCAACCCGCACACCAAAAATCAACTACTTGCAGGGAGATCTTGCCTCGAATCGCCCCAAAATCAGGGTTAGACCGTGGAAGTTGGGCTAAGCAAACCTATGGAGACCCGTCCCTCGATTGCATCGAAGGCCGGACTCCCACGATGCGCGACTTCAAAGCTGCGGATCAGAAAATCTATCAGGAAATCCGGCACGCCGTGGATGGAATTGCGAAACTCGTGGCCCAGCAGAAGTCGCTTTCACTGCGTGTCCTCTCAGCAGAGGCACGACCGGGTCAGGATCTTCTGAAGCTGTCGACGGAAAGAAAACACCTGACTAACGTGCTCAAACTCGTTGCGTACCAGATCGAAAGCGACCTCATTAATCTAATTCGTCCGCACTATGCCAGGGCCGAGGACGAAGGTCGAACGCTTATCCAGACCGCCTTGCAATCGACAGCTGCACTCGACTCGACTGGCAAGGAACTGCACGGTACACTATCTCCTCTCTGATCTCCCCATCGATCACAAGCAGTAGCGGCTCTGTGCGAGAGCCTCAGCCAAACCGAGACTCGTTTTCCGGGTACTGATCTTCGCATACGATTCGCAGTCGCGGGCCATCCCAGGTGATCAAAGCGGACAAGTTTCCAGGGGGGTATGTCAGGGTTCTGAACTTAAAATCGGTAAGGGGTAGAACGTCCCTCTGGCAGGCGGCACGGTGCTTTCGATTTAGGTGCCAGACTGGACCAAATATTCAGTATTTATAGGGCTTTGGTGGCCAATTACGTGCGTGTCACCATTCCAGGATCACTTTGGCGCCTCGCTTGGTGTTGAGGAGGCGGGCGGCGGATTTTTTGAGGGCGGCGATCTCGTAGAAGCCGCTGCTTCCGACCAGGGAGAAAAGCTCGTCGCCGGGAGCCTCGCAATAGTAGTCGTAATGATGCTTGATCTCGGCCTGGTCGATCACGATTCGCGTGGGCGGACCATCCTTGCCTGCGGCGGCCTGAATGTTCTCGGGACTCAGGTTGGTAATCGCGTTGCCAAACTTGTCGATGTGCAGAATGATTCCCTCCAGCCTTTTGTCTCCGGCAGCCTGTGGCGGCGGAAGAGCCAGCCGCACGTAATCCGAAACCTCCGGACCGAACTTCCCGATATCGATTCCCCGGGCGATCCAGGCAGCTACGGGACCGAAAATGTCCCGCGCGTGGAAAGTAGGCGAGACAGGCTCACGAAAATAGTGGCCGGCTTCAATGGAGATGACCCGGGTGATCTCTTCGCGGCTGTAGATGAGCGAGAGCACGCCGTTATCCGGCGCCACGAAATAGTAGTTGCTGCTAGAGACAATGAGAGCGCGGCGGCTCGAGCCCACGCCAGGGTCAACGACGACCAGATGGATCGTCCTCATGGGAAAGGTGGAATAGGCGCCGAAAAGGGTAAACGCCCCTTCCAGCAAGTCATGCGAGCCGATCTCATGGCTGATATCGACCAGCCGGGCGCTCGGAGCTACGCTTAGAATAGCGCCTTTGACGGCCCCGACGTAGTATTCCCGGCTGCCGAAGTCGCTGGTAAACGAGATAATCGGGTCCGTCGACATGGTCCGCCTAGGATAACTCAGCTTCAGTGAGCCTGCTCAGACTTTTCTTGATCCGCGCGATTCCTTCTTCGATCTGGGAGCGCTCACAGGCGAACGAAAGGCGCAGGTAACCCTCCGCTTCTCTTCCAAAGGCGGAACCTGGAATAGTGGCAACTCCGTCCTTTAAAAGCTCGAGTGCGACGGTCATGCTGTCGATCTGCATATCCTCAACTGACAGCAGGACGTAAAAGGCTTCTTGGGGACAAACATAAGCCCCGTCAAGCTCAGCTTCTATCAGGGAGCAAATCAACTCGCAGTTCTTGGCTAATTCCTGGCGGCGCCGTTCAACCGCCCGGTATCCCGCCTGTGTAAACACTTGCACAGCCGCCTTCTGAGAAAGCGCGGAGGCACAAGAGGACGTGTACTGGTGCATAATTGTAGTCTTATCGATAATGTCGGCAGGACCGCAGGCCCACCCCAGCCTCCAGCCAGTGTGAGAAGGACATCAAACAGAGCCTCCTGGCTGCCGTTGGTCACGCATACTGAGTGGCCATTAGGATTGCCGTGGTAACGCAGCACCGCCTGGCGCAGATCCATGAAGCCGGGGTTGGGTGAATAGCCAATCTTCTCTTCTTCTAAGACGCGGTGCGCCTCTTCCCGGACCACCTGCGGCGCGAAGAAATGCGGTTCGCCCAGAGCCAGATTCACGCAGCCCCCGGCCCTTTCCATAATCTGGCGAATAGTGGAGATCTGAACGTCGTCCAAACGCCGGGCGAATTTCACGCTATCGCAGCCAATCTTCCAGTTGAACCGATCTCTCCGTCTTCCAGTCGCGATATTTCACAATGATGGGTGTGTAGACGGAAAGCCCCTGCTCTTTGCCAAACCCCCGGGTAACGGGACGGCTGCCGGGCACAACCACAGCTCCTTCCGGAATCATCAAGGGACCCTCTTCACCGCCGCGGATGATGGTTTCGTTGATGAGGTCGTAGACCGGCGTGGCGCGGGTCAGGACCACTCCCGCAGCCAGCACAGCGCCGGGGCCGACGATGGTCCCCTCGTAGATCCCGCAGTTACCGCCGATCAGCGCTTCATCCTCAATGATGACGGGCAAGGCGCCGACGGGCTCCAGCACGCCTCCAACCTGAGCGGCAGCGCTCAGGTGAACCCGTTTTCCAACCTGAGCGCAGGAACCGACGAGCGCGTGGGAATCGACCATGGTTCCCTCATCCACATAGGCGCCCACGTTGATGTACATGGGAGGCATGCAGGTAACTCCCGGCGCAACATAGCAGCCCCGCCGGATCGAGGAGCCGCCCGGCACCACCCGCACCTTAGAGTCCAGAGAGAGCCTCTTGAGCGGATAGGTATCCTTGTCAAAATAGCGGAACTGCTCATTGATCGAGCAGTCGGTGAGGGCTCCCATTCGGAAGCCTGCCAGAATACCCTCCTTGACTTGAGTGTTGACCTTCCAATGTCCGTCCACTTTCTCAGCGGCCCGCACACGTCCCGCGTCCAAGTCGTCCAGAAAGGCGTCCAGCAGATCCCGATTTTCAAACACGGCTGGTCACTAGCTCTAGCTGTTCCAGTTCCTGATCGACTTTCTTCTTACTGAGGTCGCTCAACGGACAAAGAGGGAGCCGGTAGGATTCCGTGATCCGGCCCATCCGCGACAGGGCGTACTTGACTGGAATGGGGCTGGTTTCGACAAACAGAAGTTGCATCAGGCGAAAATAACGGTAGTGTATTTTTCTGGATTCCACAATATTTCCCTGGCGAGCCAGCGCAATCATGTGGGACATCTCACCGGGAATCAAATTACTGGCGACAGAGATGAGGCCGTCTCCTCCCAGCGCAACGATGTTGAGCGCCATCCCATCGTCGCCGGAAAGCACTATAAAGCCGGGCGGACGGGCCGCAACGATCTCCATCACCTGAATGAGATTGCCGCTGGCTTCCTTCACTCCGACGATATTCTCAACGCCGGCCAGCCGGATGACCGTCTCGGGAAGCAGGTTTACCGAGGTGCGCCCAGGGACGTTATAGAGGACCACGGGTATGGTGAGGGCGCCTGCCAGTGTGGAGAAGTGCCGAAATAACCCTTCCTGGGTCGGCTTGTTGTAATAGGGGGTGACGGAAAGGACTCCGCTGGCTCCCTCCTCCTGTGCGATACGGCTAAAGTGGACGGTATGCTCAGTACTGTTGCTGCCCGCTCCGGCCAGGACCGGTACTTCGCCTGAAGCGGCCTCAACACAGGTCCGAATCACCTGCCGGTACTCTTTATCCCTGAGGGTCACACTCTCCCCGGTCGTTCCGCAGGGGACAAGAAAATCAGCGCCGGATTCGACCTGCCAGCGGATCAGTCTCCGATAGGCATCCAGGTCCACCTCTTCCTTTGCCGTGAAGGGAGTCACCAGTGCAGTGCCGCAGCCTGAGAAGTCCTTACCCATGTTCTTGGCCAAAGATAATCTCGTCGAAAGAGTGGAATCCCCGCTTATCTTGGATCCATTTTCCGGCGAAGAGCGCCCCTCTGGCAAAACCTTCCCGACTCCGAGCCGTGTGTTCCAGTTTAAGGTTGTCCACGGGCGAATCAAAACCGACCACATGGATTCCGGGAAAGTACCCCACGCGAATACTGGTCACCGGGATTTTCTCATGAGTTTCCTTGTACGTTTCTTCCAAAAACCCCTGCAATCTGACTGAGGTACCTGAAGGAGAATCCACCTTTTCGCTGTGATGGATATCCACCAGGTACGGGTGATATTCCTCAAAACGGGAAAACAGCTTTGCCGCCTCTCGGCTCAAATAAAAGAGCACCTGAACGCCTATGCTGAAATTACTGGAGTAAATGCAGGCCCCACTGCCCTCCTCGACGCTTTCTTTTACCTGCTCCAGTTGAGCGTACCAGCCGGTGACTCCGACCACAATGGGGATCTTGGCGTTAACGGCATTTTTCACGTTCTGAGGCACGGCCTTGGCCACGGAGAAATCGATAAGGACATCGGCGTGGGTGGTCCACTCTCCCGAAAAGCCCTTATCGAGCGGATTCTCCTCAACATCCATGGTATGGACGACGACATCACCCGTCTCGCGAGCTACCTGTTCCATCATCTTTCCCATCTTGCCGTAGCCAATCAGCGCGATTTTCATAGGTAATATTATACGTTCTCAAAAACCTCGGGGTCGGGATCCCGGAAGAACTCCGCGTGCAGCCGGCGGACCGTCTCTTCCATATTGTCCTCATCTACCAGAAAAGTCAGATTGATGCGAGAGGCGCCCTGGGAGATCATGCGCACGTTCAAGTCCTCGACGGCGCCAAAGACCCGGGAGGCGATACCCTTGGCGTATCTGACATTATCCCCGACGATGCAGATGATGGCCATGTTGCTCTCGAAATCCGCCTCGCCGAAGGTCTGGAGATCGGAAATGATCTGTTCCAGCCGCTCCGTTGAATCAATAGTGAGAGAGACACTTACCTCCGAGGTCGAGACCACATCAACAACCGTCCTGTGCTTCTCGAAGACTTCAAATATTCCGCTGAGGAAGCCATAGGCCAAAAGCATTCTCGTGGAGTGGATGTTAACGACAGTGATCCCGCGCTTGCAGGCAATCGATTTAACGGGTGTCCTGGAGGGAACGGCATCCGCGCTGATAAAAGTCCCCGGCTGATCGATCTTAGAAGAATCGCACACATGGATGGGTATATTTTCATGAATAGCCGGCAGAAGAGTGCTGGGGTGAAGTACTTTGGCGCCGAAATAGGCCAGTTCGGAGGCTTCATTGAAGGATATGGCTTTGATCTTCAGAGCTTCCCGCACAATCCGCGGATCGGTGGTGAGAATGCCCGGCACATCGGTCCAGATCTGAATGTCCTGGGCCTCAGCAGCCGCTCCCACCAGCGATGCAGTGTAGTCGGTCCCGCCCCGCCCGATGGTGGTTGTGACTCCGTCCAGCGTCGATCCGATAAATCCCTGCAGGACAGCTATCTTCCCCTGCTCCACTGCCGGCGCCACAGCCTCGCGGATATTCTTGAAGGAAATCTCCTGTTGAACGACAGCCCGCGTGAACTGGTCATCGGTTTTAATCAATTGGCGCGAGTCCAGCAGCTCAACCGCATAGCCCTTCTCCCGCAACGCCTGGGAAAAGATCCAGGTGCTCATGCGCTCGCCGAAGGAGGCGATGGCGTCCTGGCTGCGGGGCGTGCATTCGCCCAGAAGGAACAGCCCCTGAATGATATTGGCAATCTCAAGAAAAAACAGGTCGAGCTGCTCTTCGGTTTCACTCAGGAGAGAAGCCGAGGTTAGCCGATTAGCTACGGTCATGTGATGCCGCATCAGTTCTTCACTGATGCTCAGGGCGGCTTCACGCTCGCCTGAAGATGCCCTGCGCGCAATCTCCAGGAGCTGATTGGTAGCCTTCCCCAGGGCGGAAAGCACCACCACGGGCCTTTGGGGAAGTTCCCGGATAACGGCCTGAATCGCTCGGGAAATGGCGACTTCGTCCTGGACGGACGTGCCGCCGAACTTCATCACGATCACGGCGTCCGGACACTCAATCGAGCATCCCCTTCTTCACAACCAGTTCAGCATTAAGGATTGATGCCCCGGCGGCTCCCCGGATGGTATTATGCCCAAGAACCACATACTTGACGTCCAGAATCGGGCAGGCGCGGACCCGACCTACCAGCGAACTCATGCCCTCGTACTTCAGAACGTCCAGGCGCGGCTGCGGCCGGTCTTTTTCCGGCATAAAAACAACGGGCCGTTCAGGGGCGGAAGGTAGTTCCAGTTCCTGCGCCTGGCCTCGAAACTCCTGCCAGCAGCGGATAATGTCATCGAGGGGGGGCTTGCGGCGAAATCGTACCGAGACACATTCAAGATGCCCTTCCTCTACAGGGACCCGATTGGCCTGGGCGCTCACGGTAAAATCCGTCGATCGGATCGTGTCTCCATCCAACCGGCCCAAGATTTTTTGGGTCTCGCTCTCCAGCTTCTCTTCTTCCCCAGAGATGAAAGGGATGACATTGCTGAGAATGTCCAGTGAAGGAACGCCGGGATAGCCAGCGCCGGAAATGGCCTGAAACGTGACGACCTGAACGGCATCCAAGCCGAAGCTCCGATGCAGCGGACCCAGGGAAAGGGCCAGCACCATGGCTGAACAGTTCGAGTTGGTGATGATTGCGCCGGTCCAGCCGCGCTTTCTCTGCTGGTGCGGAATCACGTCCAGATGATCGGCGTTCAACTCGGCTATGACCAGCGGCACATCCGGGTCCATGCGGTGATTCCTGGCGTTTGAGAAAACCCAGTAGCCTCTATGGGCAAAAGCCTTTTCAACATCGCCGGCCACGGAGGCATCCAAGCCGGAAAATACGATGCGGCAATCCAGATTCGGTTGGCATGGCTTGATCACGATTGACCGAATCTTCTCCGGGATGGCGCTGCTCTGCTTCCAGGCCACTACATCTTCGTAGCGGCTTCCTGCCGAGCGCTCTGAAGCCGCGATTTCACGGACCTCAAACCAGGGATGATCTTCCAGCAGTTTGATGAATTTCTGTCCGACGGCTCCCGTCGCACCCAGCACTCCAACTGGCACCTTCTTCACGGTCTTACAACTCCTGCAAAAACCGCCATGATACTACACATAAAAAAAGTCCCAAGTGATATTCGCTCCACCAATCTCCGAGGGGCATCTATGACCGGGTGCCTGGCAACTCTGTGGAATTGCCGGCCATCGCGGCCTTATTAGAAATCCGGACACATTCACCGAAGCAAATGATCCAGCGTTTCCTCCTGTTCCGCCGACTGCCGTTACAACCGAAGTCGTAACATCAGACCGACCGGAGCCAGGTCGCCACCTCAAGGAGTCAGCTTATTGCGTCTACCCCTTGGGACTGGGGCAAGTATATCCCGATAGACCGCACCTCCAAGGAGATTTTTTGCTGCACAAAATCAGTGCATTTTGACTGTTCACCCGGAAAGCTGAAGTTCGCAAAGGCCTGCCCAAAGACTCAACATTTTATTCACAGTTTTTTCCACATCAGAGGGAAAATGGTGGTCAACCGCGGTTGGCGCAATCGCCAATTATGTCGTTTTCAGCGAATCGATTAGCATTCTTTCTGCGCTAACGCTCAAACCAGTAACATCGGCTAGAATAAAACACGATGAACCACCCGGGCAGGTCCAGCATTCCTGTATTGGTCGAGATTCCCAAGGGAAGCCGAAACAAGTATGAATATGATCAGCAGAAAAAAGTGCTCAGATTTGACAGGATGCTTTTTTCTGCCGTTCATTATCCCAGCGACTACGGCTTCATTCCGGACACGCTGGCGCAGGACGGCGATCCCCTGGACGCGCTGGTCCTGGTCTGGGAGCCCACCTTTCCCGGATGCCTGATCGAAGCCTATCCGGTTGGTCTGTTCAAGATGTGGGACGAAAAGGGACCTGACGAGAAGATCCTGTGCGTCCCGGTGGCTGACCCGCTTTGGAACCATATCCACAGTTTGTCTGAAGTGCCTCCCCATCTTCTCAAAGAGATCGAGCATTTCTTCTCCATCTATAAGGACCTGGAGGAGAAGAAAACCGGAGTGGAGGGTTGGGAAGAGAAGGAACATGCCTTCGAGATCATTAAGGAAGCTCAAGCCCGCTTTCAGGAGAAGCAACACAGGAGAGACAAATGAGCGAATACCGCACTGAAAAGGATTCCATGGGAGAGATGCAGGTTCCCGCCGGCAGCTATTACGGGGCCCAGACACAGCGGGCAGTCTTGAATTTTCCGATCAGCGGCCTGCGCGTCCCCCGTCCCTTCATCAGAGCCATGGGTCTGATCAAGAAGGCGGCGGCGGGGGTCAATCGGGATCTGGGCGAGCTGGACCCGGTGACTGCACAGGCGATCGTCCAGGCGGCCGATGAGGTCATTCAGGGGCGGCTTGACGATCAGTTCGTCGTGGATATTTTTCAGACCGGTTCGGGCACGTCCACCAACATGAACACCAACGAGGTGATAGCCAATCGGGCGATCGAAATCAAGGGCGGGAAAACCGGCAGCAAGGAAATCCATCCCAATGATCACGTCAACCGCGGCCAGTCCAGCAACGACGTCATTCCCACGGCCATTCACGTGGCGGTCCTCGAGGAACTCGAGAAGCGCTTGCTGCCGGCTCTGGAACACCTGCATGGAGCATTGGACCGCAAGAGCCGCGAGTTCGACGATATCGTCAAGATCGGCCGGACGCACCTGCAGGACGCCGTCCCGATCCGACTAGGGCAGGAGTTCTCGGCCTTTGCTTCCATGATGGCCCACGCCCAGGCTCGAATCGCAACGCTGGGGCCCCATCTTTCGGAGCTGGCCCTGGGCGGCACAGCCGTAGGCACCGGGCTGAACGCTCATCCCGAATTTGCGGATCGCGTTATCGCCCGCTTGTCCGAGTGGACCGGTATCTCGTTCCGGGGTGCTGAAAATCGGTTTGAAGCCCTCTGCGCCCGGGACGCCTGTGTTGAAACCAGCGGCATGCTCAAGACGATTGCCTGCAGCCTCATGAAGATTGCCAACGACCTGCGCTGGCTGGGATCGGGTCCGCGCACGGGCATAGGCGAGATTCTGCTGCCGTCCGTCCAGCCGGGAAGCTCTATGATGCCAGGCAAAGTCAATCCGGTCATTCCTGAAGCTGTGACCATGGTTGCCGCTCAGGTGATCGGGAATGATGCCGCCATAACGGTGGCGGGACAGTCAGGCAATTTCCAACTGAACGTGATGCAACCGCTGATCGCGCACAATCTGCTGCACTCGATCGAGTTGCTCGCCAACGGCTGTCGTGTGTTGGCAGACAAATGCGTGGACGGGATCGAGGCCGATCGCCGGCGCTGCGAAGAGATGGTGGAGCGCTCGCTGGCCATGGTCACGTCGCTGGCGCCCGAGATCGGCTACGATCAAGCCGCCGCCATCGCCCAGGAGGCCTATGAGTCGGGGCGGACGGTCAGGGAGGTGGCCACTGAACTGGGTGTTCTCTCTGAGGAGCAGTTGAAGCAACTGCTTGATCCGAGAGCGATGACATAGTTCCAAGTTCCAAGTTTCAAGTTCAAACAAGGGAGAGGCTTGGAACTTGGAACTATCTCAACACTTCCATCAGAGGCAGCCGGTAGCTTCCGCGGCTGTTCAAGAATCCGACGAGCACGGTCAGGCCGATCAAAGCCAGAAAGGCGACGACCACGGGCAAAAGCGAAAACGTAAAGTCGATCTCGAAGATAAAGTAAGCCAGAGCCCAACTGGCAGCGAAAGAGAGCACCAGCCCAGTCAAGGCGGCCAGGGATCCGAGGAAGGCATACTCGATCACCATGATCCTGATGATTTGAGCCCGCCTGGCCCCCAGCGTCCTTAGCAGCACCATTTCCTTCATTCGCTGATAACGTCCGGTCATAATCGCGCCGGCCAGGACGATCATTCCAGTGAGGATGCTGAACAGGGTCATAAAGCGAACGACGAAGGACACTTTATTTAAAATTCCATCGATCGTGTTGATGACCAGGGTCAAGTCGATGGTTGAGATATTTGGGAATCGCCTCACCACTTCTCGCTGTACTTCGGCCGACTTGGCCGTGGTTTCGATGCGGGCTACCAGAACATGGAACTGAGGAGCCGCCTCCAGGGCTCCGGCGGGAAACACTACGAAGAAGTTGGGTTGGAAGCGCCGCCAGTCGATCTCGCGGATACTGGCTACTCGGGTCGTGACCGGGATCCCCTGGACGTCGAAGACCAGCCGGTCTCCTATGGAAACCTGCAACGAATCCGCAACCCGGTCGGCAATTGAGACCGGGACATCGTCGTCGATGGATTCTACGCGGCTCTCCCACCTGCCTGCGATCAGCTTCTCGGTATCAATAAGATGATCGCGGTAGGTCGAACGGTATTCCCGCATGAGCGCCCACCGGGAGGGCCTGCGATCATTCTCCCGTCTTTGATCCCCATCCTCCAATCCATCGTTCTCCTCGCGAGTCTGCCGGCGGATCTCCTGGGCCGTCTCACCGTTGATTGAAGTCAGGCGCATTGTGACGATCGGGACTTCCTGAAGCACGGGGACTCCCAGCGACTCAACGATTGCCCTGACTTCCTCCCTCTGATCGGTCTGGATATCGAAAAGGACCAGGTTAGGTTTACTCCCTGCATCTACGAAGGAAACTTCCTTCAGTAGAGAGTCGTGGACCAGATAAAGGGTAACGATCATGAAGGTACCCAGTCCCAGCGAGATCACCAGCAGGACAGTTTGATTATGCGGGCGATACAGATTGGCCAATCCCTGCCGCCAGACGTAAGGCCAGGAAGCCGGAAAAAATTTTCGGACTACCAGCATGATCAGTTTGGCGACGGCGGCCAACAAGCCGAAGATTGCCAGCAGTCCGGCAAAAAACCAGGCGGCCTCAATCCAGTCGCGAGTCCGCTCCAGGGCAAAAGCGAAGACGGCCGCGGCCAGAAGCAGATAAATAAAACGCCGCCAGGGATCGGGGCCGATCGAGACGTTCTCCTCGTAATCCGTTCGAAAAGTCAGAAGAGGCGAAATCTTCCGAATCAACAATAGAGGAAGCAGCGCAAAGGCCAGGGTGATCCCCAGTCCAAGCCCGATCCCTTCCGCGACGGAGACCCAGGGAACCGCCGTGGGAACGGCCACCGGCAGAAAGTCTCCCAGGACAACCGGCAGCAGGCCCTGAAGAGCGACTCCAGCCAGAGTGCCGGCGAGAGCGCCCGCAAGACCGATCGTCGCCGCCTGGGCCAGGTAAATACTGAAGGCCTGTCTGGAAGTGGCTCCCAGGCAGCGCAGAATGGCGATTGTGCCGAGCCTCTGCTTGATATACATATGAATGGCACTGGCGATTCCGATTCCCGCCAGAATCAGAGCCATGAATCCCACCAGGCTCAGGAAGCGATAGAGATTATCCAGGGAGCGGCCCAGGTCCTCCTTGCGCTCTTCAACCGTATCGATGTCAAGGCGATACTCTTCGCGATGAGGCTCCAGTTGCTCCAGCGCTTCTTCGATCACGACCCCTTCTGGCAGCTTCAGGTAGGTGTGATAGTCAATGCGGCTGCCCATCTGAACGAGGCCGGTTTCCTCCAGAAAGCGTCGCGGAATGTATACGCGCGGCGACACAAAGGTGGAGGTGGGAGATTCTCCCGGAATGTTCTTAAGCCTTCCGGCAATTCGAAAAGTGAGCGATCCAATTCGGATCGGATCGCCCACACGCGCGTGAAACTGCAGCATCAAGGCATCATCAACCAGTGCCTGACGGCCGTTTTGGTAGGAATGCGCCGCGCCCGCCGGTTCGGTCTCCAGAATCCCGTAATAGGGGAAGTCGCCTTCGATGGCGCGGATCTGCACCAGGCGAGTGCCGCCATCCTTCGGAAAGTAAGCCATGGAAGAGAAGCGGGCTTCGTGCGATTGCAGGGGAGTAATGGAATCGAGGAGCTGCCGGGTTTCCGGGCTGAGCGGCTGGTTTCCATCCAGCATCAGATCGGCTCCCAGCAGAGTACGCGCCTGGCTGTCCACCGAAATTCTCAGATTATGGCCAAAGGAGCCGATGGCGACCAGGGCGGTCACACCGATCATAATGGAGAGCGTGAAGACCAGCAGACGTTTGCGGGCAGATCTGCTGTCCCTCCAGGCCATCTTTACTATCCAGGGGACGAGTTTCACGAGTCGATCCTGCCCCTTCTCAGCCGGATGATTCTGTGCGTCTCCCCAGCCAGCTCAAGGTCATGCGTCACCAGGATCAAGGTGGTTCCCGCAACACGGTTGAGCTGGAACAGGAGTCCCGTGATTTTGTGACTGGACTCATCGTCCAGATTGCCCGTAGGCTCGTCAGCAAAGAGAATACGCGGACGGGTGACGAAAGCCCGCGCCATCGCCACTCGCTGCTGCTCACCTCCGGAAAGCTGGAGGGGATAATGCTGCACGCGATCCAGAAGATCGACGCCGGCCAATAGCTCCAGGGCCCGATCCCGAGCGTGGTTTCTACCGCGCAGTTCCAGGGGGACCATCACATTTTCCAGGGCGGTCAGGGTTGGAATCAGTTGAAAGGTCTGAAATACGAAGCCGACTTGCTCGTTGCGCATTCGGGCGCGCTCATCCTCGTCCAGGGCGTTCAGATCCACCCCATTAAGAAAGACATTGCCTTCGCTGGGGCGGTCCAGACCCGCGCACAGACTCAGCAGCGTGGTCTTGCCGCTGCCGGAGGGACCCACAATCGCGCAGGTGGCTCCCTCCTCGACTGAGAAAGAAACATCTTTCAGGACAGTCAGGTTCTCTTGTCCGCTCTGGTAGGTTTTGGTCAGATTTTGAACTTCCAGCACAGTACTCATGGGCAACTTCCCATCCGGCAAAGGCTCTATCATAATACGAGAATGAGAATGAAGACGCTTCACCTGCTGCTGCCTTTTTTGCTAACGGCTACCCTCTTTGCCTGGAGTGCTCCCCGGAATGATAAAGCGCATTCGGACACGATTCTGTTTTTGGGCGACAGCTTGACGGCCGGCCATGGCCTCTCCGCCGACCAGGCTTATCCTGCCTTGATTCAAGGCAAGATTGATCGCCAGGGCTGGAACTATTCGGTGCTTAACGCCGGCCTGAGCGGAGACACCAGTGCGGGCGGATTGCGCCGAATCGATTGGCTGCTGCAGCGCAAGATCGATGTCCTCGTCCTGGAACTGGGAGCCAATGATGGCCTGCGCGGCGTCACAACCGAAGTCACCATGCAGAACCTACAGGCAATCATCGACAAGACGAAACAGAAGTACCCCCAGGTTAAGTTTGTTGTGGCAGGCATGATGATGCCTCCCAGCATGGGACAGGAATACACCCATCGCTTTCGTTCCATCTTTCCGAAGCTCGCCGAAAAAAATGCTGCGGCCCTGATCCCCTTTCTTCTGCAGGGAGTGGCGGGGCAACGCGAACTCAACCTTCCTGACGGCATTCACCCCACTGCCGAAGGACACCGAATCATTGCCGAGAACGTCTGGAAGGTGCTCAAGCCCTTACTCGATCAAGAGTAAGAGAGAGCCACCAGTTGCACGGTTCCCCGCAGGGAATCCGGGCCGGGTTTGTGCGACCGTAAAACCAGGTGGCGTGACGGACACAACTCCCGCAAATGTGCTCGACGGCTCCTCTCTGCGCTTCCAACGGAAGTCCGAGCAACTCACGATACATTCCGGTCTGGCGATTGACAGTATCGCTGAGCGTTGAAGCGCTGAACTCTCCACGCCTGCAGGCGGCCCAATCGGCGACGGCTC
This sequence comes from Acidobacteriota bacterium, assembly GCA_050747825.1. Lineage (GTDB taxonomy): Bacteria > Acidobacteriota > UBA6911 > RPQK01 > JBOGJG01 > JBOGJG01. The sequence goes on from JBOGJG010000305.1 coordinate 14,167, forward strand.
CAGGGTAGACCGTTTCAACCACGGCGTGAAGCATCTCCGGCTCGGTTACACCGACGCGCCAGCCTGACGGCAAATCCGTCGAGGTGGCCAGGGGACGGAAGGGATTCTCGCGGACTCTGGCCCGTAAAACGCCCGGATCGGTTATTTCCTGCGCCTCTCCCGCATCCTTTTCCCTACTCATGGGACACACGTCCGTGGGTGTCAGCAGAAGCTGTCCAAAGGGCAGGGAACCGGCCTCGTGTACGGCAGCAATCAGCTCATCCCTACCTTGAGCGGGAAAGCAGGTCCATCTGGAGCCGCTCGCAGGGCCAGCCGGAGCCGGGACGGATTGGACCAACGCGGCGCCGGCCTCTCGCGCCAACGCCAGCACGGCCTGGACCAGATCTTCTTCGATGCCCACGGGGGGAGTGTAGTAGACCATTCTCCCCTGCACTTTGGCTCCCTTCACCTGCTCCAGCCGCTCTAGGACAGGCAGGGAGAGCGCCTTCGGCACGTCTTCACTCGTGTGCGACCCCAGGGCCAGAAAATAGGGCACGGCTACCAAGTTGGGAGCGGATGTGAGCCGGTAGACCTCGCCCACTTCGGGAGAATCATCCAGGTAAACCGCCACGACCTCAGCCACCAATGCTTTCCTGCGCAGGGTTTGCGCCTGCGCTTCGGCCGCCGCGCGGCTTTCGGGATTACGGCGGGTGCCGTGCCCAATCAGCGCCACCGCGGTCTGGCCGGGCTCGGCGCCGGACTGGCGCAAGGCTTCCCGCACGCGGCGGGCCACGATCTCCGACAGGTGGGGATGCTCGCTCAAAGTAGGGGTGTACCTGATCGTCCGTCCGTCCCGCCTGGTCATCCCCCCCGTGAGCCCCATCTCAGAGGGGATGACGGTCTGAGTGAAATACCCTTGAGCTGTAAACAGAGGAACCACGGCAATATCGTGAGCGCTCAGGGTCTCGAGCACCCAGTGAAGGGATGGCATTTCCTTCACGAAGGCGGCCGTCACCTCACCGGCTGCACCCATTTCTCGCAAAGTGTCCACATGCCGCCAAACCAGTCCGGCGGTGCGCGGACTGATATGTGACCCGTGTCCGACCAGGACCAGCGCGCTCTTGCTCATCGTGAGCCCTACTTCAGTCCCTGAGATTCCAAAAGGGCGTGATCGGAAAGGATCAGGCCGGCCGGGCCCTCAGCCACTTTCCGGCCGCGGCAGAGAACGACAATGCGATCACAGAGGTGACCGGCAAACTCAAGATCGTGGGTAGCGATGATCTGTGTGCCACCTAGTTTTGTTAGAAGACAAAGCAGCTCTTTTCGGCCCCTGGGATCCAGGTTGCTGGTGGGCTCGTCAAGAACCAGGACTTCCGAATCCATGGATAGAACGGTGGCAATAGCGACTCGCTTTTTTTGTCCGACACTTAGGTGGACGGCGCTCTTTTGCTCCAGTCCCTGTACTCCCACGGCTGTCAGGCTCCGGAACACGCGGGACGCCACTTCCTCTTCGGCAAGCTGCAGGTTTCTGGGGCCGAAGGCCACATCATCAAATACCGTCGGACAAAAGAGCTGGTCGTCGGGATCTTGAAAGACCAGCCCCACCTTCTGGCGAATACTCTTGAGATTCTTCCTCTTCGTCCCCATGCCGAAGATAGTCACATGCCCGTTGCTGCGCAAAATGCCATTGAGGTGAAGCAGGAGAGACGACTTGCCGGCGCCGTTGGGCCCCAGGATAGCGACCTTCTCGCCTTGGGAGATCACGAGAGATATTTCATCGAGGGCCTGAGTCCCATCGGGATACGAGTAGGAAAGTCCTTTGATTTCAACGACCTTCATGGCGCCAGAACTCTCACCAGGGAACCCAGGGCCACGCTTCCGGCCAGGAAAATGTAATCGGCGCTTCGCAGGTCTGTTTTCCCCAACCCCATGGCCTGCCCGTCAAAGCCTCTGGCTACCATGGCTAAATACACCCTCTCGCCCCTCTCATAACTCCTGAGGAAGAGCGTCCCGATCATCTGCCCGATCACCCTTGCGTGCCAAAACCACTGTCCGCCATAGCATCTGGAATCCCGCGCCCGCCGCATTCGCCCGACCTCATCGGTGAGCACGTAAAAGTAGCGCAGCGAGAAGCCGAGCAGCATGACGAAAACCTTTGGGATATGGAGCTGCTCGAATCCCTGAAGGAGTTTGGAGAAAGGAGTCGTGGCCATCAGCAGAGCGATCGTCACCACGCCGATCAGCGACTTGACCAGGACATTCCAGAAGATCAGCCATCCGGCGGCGCCGTTCAGGAAGGGAAGAAAAACGGCTACCATGGCTACAAATGGAACGACCACGAAGGCTCGCCGCAGCAGATATCCGGCCGGGACTCTTGAGGAGACTGCAAGCCCTGCCAGGATCAACGAATATCCTGCAAAGGCCCCAAATGATCGAGGAGACGTGCTGACGGAAATAAAGACCAGAGTAAAAAATGAAATAATCTTGACCCGGGCGTCGAGCCCATGAAGCCAGCCGGTCAGATTGGAAACAGCCGGGACGGAGACCATATGAGTATGCGAGAGAGCAGTGGCCAAACCATACACGCTGCCAAATACCATCAGGGTCCCCAGAAGACCTGCCAGAGCCGTGGCGACAGCATTACTTTCGATACCCGGGAACAGGTAATCGGCAGCGGGCGAAAATCGCCATACCGGCCCACCTTCACCTTGATGCAGGAAGCCATAGTCCTGGGCGACCTTCTCCAATCCATCGGGAAGAGAGGAACTGAAGGGAGCCGCAAAGATAGCCAGGCAAACTGAAAAAGCGAGAGCGAGGAGAAAGAAAATCCGGCCGCTCCTTGACATCCTTATGTCTCCTGCAGACGCTGGCGAGGCTGAAATCCGCTCCATGACCCGACCAGGTCGGGGCGGCGCGCCAGCACCACCGAAAGCACAGTCGCCGTAATAATGGCCTCACCGACTCCAATGACGGCATGAACCCCAACCATGGCGGGTAGCGCCACGCGCAGAGGGGACGTTCCCGACAGAGCCAGTTCAGTTGCCACAGCAGCGGAGGTAGCCACAACCGAGACCCACGAAGCTGCGGAGGCAGCAAACAGGAAAGCTTGCCTGGTGGCGGGCAGGACGGCCTTTAAAAAGCTGAAAAGGTAATAACATCCAATGCCTCCCACGACTCCCATATTGAAAATATTTGTGCCCAGAGCTGTCAGCCCTCCGTCGGCGAACACCAGGCACTGAATGGTGAGTACCAGCGCCATTAATAGACAGGCATTCAGCGGTCCCAGCAAAACCGCAGCCAGGATTGCGCCAAGAAAATGTCCGCTCGTGCCTCCGCCAATGGGGAAATTGATAATCTGGGCGGCAAAGACGAAAGCTGCCGTGGTCCCCAGCAGAGGCACCTGCCGATCGCGCAATCTGCCATTGGCGCGGACGACAGCCAGGCTGCAGGCGGCGGCCGAAAGGCTGAAAGCCGCCAGATTGACTTCTCCGCTGACAAATCCATCGGGTATATGCATCGTCTTGGAGATTTTAACTCAAATAGGCCGGCGGCGGGAGAACCGGAGACCGGAGTCTTTGAACTTATCTGTCCGTGCCCCTGCCGCCAAAGACCAGCCGGTAAAGAATCAGGAGAAGAACCGCGCCGATAATTGACATGATGATTCCGCCGGCGGAGACATTCTCGGAGTACAAGCCTAGGGCCCGCCCCATGAAGCCTCCGAGAAAAGATCCAGCGATACCCAGCAGGATCGTCATGACGCATCCTCCAGGGTCTCGACCAGGCATCAACAGTTTGGCGATCACTCCGACAATCAGCCCAAAGACTATCCATATTAGAATTCCCACGTGGTTCTCTCCTCCTGCTAATCAATGGTTATACAGGTTATACATCGATTTAACACCTCAGTGAACCGAGTCAAAGAGGGCCTACATTCAAAAGAGGTCCGGACGCCCCGGCTGAGGGGCCGAAGCGTCCGGTGGTGGATGTGGGATGTGAGGAATCCAGAATCTATATCCCAGTCGCTATCGCGGCTTCTGGTGAGGGTTTTTTTCTAACGACTGTGGTCGGTATCATAAATCCAAGATTCCGCAATTAACCTAAGCAATTGAGGGGCCAAAGACGTGATCCGTAATCCGTCATCGGTGATCCGCAAGTTTGCTGACTTGTGTGATCTGCTAAGGATTACGGGTTACGGTCACGGACGTCTTGGGGGCAGGAAACTTTCCCGTTTCGAAGATTAAGCAGGGAAATCATCCCCACTTTTAGAAACTAATCACGACGCCACCCGATAATTCATTCGTCTTCAGGTTCTCGCCATTGAAGACATCGTGGAGGGTGAAGCGTCGAAAGTCTCCGCGAACTCCCAGTGGTCCTGCCAGATTACGAATTTTGATCCCCATGCCGTAATTGGTCTGAAAGCTGGTGCCAAAATCAGGGGCCGATGCGCCAAATTTGTGCAGCAGGCCCAGTCCGACTGTAAAAAAAGGCGTTACGCCCACGATGGGAAAATTAATCACCAGATTCCCGCTATAAGACACTCCGCCATCCCCTTCGGGTTCGGTGGAAGCGACCACTGTCTCGGGATAATAGGTGAGATTATTTTCAAGGCCGAAGAAAAGGAACGATTTTTCGTAGCGAACTCCGACCATTCCGAAGTTCTCGAAATCGACCTCGGGGAAGCCGGATGCGTCTATTGACCCCGTGTTCACCCATCCGGCAAAAAGGGATAAATCCGTGGCCGCCTGCACCGGTGTCCATAGCGCCACGATAACCATGAAGCCGAGACATTTCGAGATAACGTTCTTGTTCATAATTCAATCGTACTTCAGATTACTGACTTGCTGCTGAGCTGCACGTTTGAACCGAGTCAGTTGGGCCGCGTATACTTGGCTGGAGGATGAAAACAAATACGAATTGGATCACTCTAGATTATCTCGAGTTTTTCTGTGAGCTGAATCAACTGGTGATCGGATGCCGGAGAGGTGAAGACGAAGTCTGGATTTCCCCCTTGGGACCCCACCCCTCCGACCTGACCTCAGAAGAAGTCCACACGATTCTAAGGGAGAGTCGTCTTTTTGAGGTCCGAGAGATGACCGAGCAGGAGGAAGCAGTCAGCGGCTCTCACTTCATGACCCGGAAGGAGTTGGAGCAGAAGATCCGAAGGATGATGAACTGAGGCTTATCCCATAAGAGCCGAGTAGCGTAATAAAATCGCTGTCTCCCCGCCATTTTTCAAAGGCATTTTCTTTCTGCAGCCGTTCGCGATCTGAAAACCCCAGCGAGAGCGCCTTGTGCAAATAGTGAAGGCATGATTCCTTATTCCCCAACTCAGCGAAGAGCCGGGCCATCTGGTACGGCTGTTCAGGATCGGGTTCCTCGCCGCGTGCGTAGGACAACTGAATGGCTTCCTCTTTGTTCAGGATCTCAGGATCCATGGCCAGCGCCCTCCGGTACGAGTTCAGGCCATCCTCAAATTCCAAAGTCTGTACCTGAGCGTAGCCCAAATTGATGTAGAAATTGGCTGCCTCAGGATTCAAGCCAATTGCCTTCTGGAACGAATCGATTGCGCCTTCGGGGTCTTTTCCCGCCAATTGGATGATGCCGTACGTGTTGTAGGCATATGGGTAATCGGGATTGAGACCGACAGCCCTACGGACGGCCCTCTCCGCCTGATAAAAGCGATGGAGTCTGGAATAAGCGATCGCAAGCTTGTTGAAGATGACCTCGTGGTAGGGATTCAAAGTCGAGGCATCCAGATACTTCAAAAGAGCAAAGTGATCCTTCCCTTCTGAGAGAAGCTCGTCTCCTTCCGCCATCAGGCGGTAAGAGAGAATCATGTCTTCAGGGGGGATCGCAAGCTTTTCGATTCGGTGGGGACCACAGCCAAATAATAACCATGAGGCGATCAGCGCCACGGCGGCTGCAGATTTCACTTTCATGGCTGATCATTATTTTACCACTTTCGTATTCCAGAAGTTTTGCGATTTCTTTGAGCTGAGTTATGGTTTAATATGGGTCCCTTTTTAGAAGGCCTTTTATGGAGCAGCAGGCAGCAAGCGTTCAGAGAGCGATCGAGGACATCCTGAGCGCGATCATCGACGACTGGTACCAGAACATATCCGCCTATTACGTTACGCCAGAGCAGTTAAGCGAAAATAAAAACCTCAACGTCCCCGAAGAACTGAAAAGATTCCACGACCAGAAAGGCCACCGTATCAAATTCAATAAAGGCGACCTCGATTTTACTTATGGCCTCAGGTCTCTCTGGGAAAACAACGATTTCATCATCGAGATCAGCGTTAATAACAAAGTCGAGAATTTCAACTACAGCGACTTCGAGGATCGCCTTTTGGCCTACTACCGAAAAACCGGAGAGGAAAAAGCCCCAACTCCAAGGGAATTGAGGAATTTTTCCTTCAGCGCCATTTTCAAACTTCAGCCGGGGATCAAAGAAGCCTTCAAAGTCGAGAGGCGAGGCGACAAGGCCGATATCATGCGCCTGTCCTTCTGCGTTGACGATCGCCACCTCGAGGAACTAGCCTCTCATCCTGTGGCCGGCAAAGAACTGATCGAGAGGTACTGCGTCTCGCCTTTCCGCAGCGTCTACGCCACAGTCTACCGTAGCAGCCCTCGCTAGTGCCCTTACTTGTAAGATTCCTTGATCCACCGCTCGAGGCTTCCGGCGGGATCCTGAACCACTGAGGGATCGATCACGAAATGGTGGCTATTTCCGGAGTTCTTCGAGAGCAGATTGAGTCCGTGTTCGAAATCACCAAAGAGTGCTTCGCAGTAAGAGCCCAGGTCACGGTTATCCGCTTCAGCCTTTTCCGATAGAAGCTGCGCCGCCTCCGGCGTTACACTGACTTCCACTCCGTACTTATCGGAAAATTTCTCCTCGAATTTCTTCAACTGAAACTGCAGGACCCGGCCGTGATACATGTCAGGCGCGGCCAGCAGCTTCTTCAGCATCTCCTCAGGATCGTCGATCAATTCGCGCGTCACTACTAACTCTCGAACGTCATGGTCGGGAAGCGCGTACTTATATTCGCGAAAAACCTTCTCGCCGATCGTCATCAGCCCCCGGGCTCCCGTCTGCTCCTGGGTGGCCTTCTCGGCCATGGCGCGCATTGCTTCATCGGTAAAATACGTGTCGATTCCGTAGGCCAAAAAATCACGCTTGTACTGCTTGAGAAGCGAGCCCTCGGAATATCTCAAGATGTTGAAGAGGTCTTCCATCAGGAGCGGATTGCAATGGACGACGACGGGCAAGCGCCCCACCAGTTCGGCTTCGAATCCGTAATCGATAAAATCCACTGATTTGGCGCGGGTGAGCAGGAAGTGTTCCTGGTCCGAGGAAGGCCTCTCTCCCATGAATCCGATTTGTCTGGACCCCAGGCGCTTGGTGATAATTTCCGTCAGTCCGGTGAAGGCTCCGCTGACAATGAAGAGAATGTGTTTGGTGCTGATGGTCTTCTTTTCGACCTTCCCCTTGGTTTGAAATTCCATAAAAGCCTGGATCTGGCTTGCGAAATCGGTCGGGGAGCGAAGAGGTACCTCTGTCTCTTCCATCAGCTTGAGCAGCCCACGCTGCACTCCGTGTCCGCTGACATCGCGTCCCAGCTGAGTGGCTGGACTGGCAATCTTGTCGATTTCGTCCAGATAGACGATCCCGTACTCGGCAAGTTGGATATCGCCGTCGGCTTGCGAGACCAACTCGCGGATCAGATCCTCAACGTCTCCACCCACATAGCCGGTTTCACTGTACTTGGTCGCATCAGCCTTCACAAAGGGAACACCGATGAGCCGGGCGATATTCTGTATCAGATAAGTCTTCCCGACTCCGGTGGGGCCGATCAGGATAATGTTCTGTTTCTTGTAATCCAGGCAATCTTCGCGGCTCTGGCAGTTCTGGATGTGGTGATAATGGTCGCAAACGGCCGTCGCCAGAACTTTCTTTGCATCGTCCTGCTGGATAACATATCGGTCCAGGTACTCTTTGATTTGGCTCGGCCGGTAGTTGAACTCCAGCTTGTGCCGGCGCCTGGCCGCCGGGTCTTGCCCCTCATCTGTCGCGTTCTGCTGGGCCTTGGGGAAGACTTCCACCTGGACTCCGGAGCCGTATTTACTTTGCAAGAATTGTCTTAAGTCCTCAGGATTAAATCTACTATCAAATGCCATAGTATTCTTTCAGATGCATTTTCGTGACCAAAAGATTCAGAAGCGCGAAGTAAGCGCTAAAGTCCGAATCGAGGCCAAAAGGTATTAAGGGTAAAAATTCTTCTCCCAGCGATGGGCGCATAGTGCCTCGACTAGTTTACTGGAAAGGGGCGGCTGGTCGGAAACGCGGGTATTCGCCCTGACGTGCTCGACCTTGCGCATACCTGGAATTACTGTGCTCACAGCTTCGTGATGCAGGCAAAACTTCAGGGCCAACTCCGGCAGGCCGCCAGTCTCGCTGTCCAGCAGTCCCTTGAGTTTCTCAACGCGCCCGTAGACTTCTTTTTTTCGATCTCCTTTGAAATACAGACGTCGCCAATCGCCTTTTGAAAAATGGGTTTCCGGAGTAATACTCCCCGTGAGCGCACCTTCATCGAAGGGAACGCGGGCGATCACCCCCACGTTCTTTTTCAGGCACGCGGCAAAAAGCTGGTCTTGCGGTGATTGGTCGAAGATGTTGTAAATGACCTGGACCGTATCTATCTTTCCGGACTCGACCAACTCCAGGGCCGATCCCGGCCGGTGGTCATTAATGGAAATTCCTATAGCCTTCACCTTTCCCTGCTCCTGTAGGCCAGCCAAAGTGTCATGCCATTCGTCCCGGGCTGCCCAGGAAGGCTCCCAGACGTGCAGTTGAAGCAGGTCGATACACTCCACCCCCAGGTTGCGCAGGCTGCTCTGGGCGCAGTCAATGATGTAATCCGGCGGAAAAACTTCATCCACTCTGCCCTGTGCAGGCCACCGCAAATTTTGGGGGGGAATTTTGGTAGCGACATAGATTCGCTCCGGCCTCTGGCGGATAAACTCGCCGATCAAGCGTTCGCTGTGGCCGTTGCCGTAAGCCAGAGCCGTGTCCATAAAGTTGACGCCAAGATCAGCGGCTTCATGCAGAGCCTTCAGGGACTGCTGATCTTCGCTTCCCTTCCACATCTGCTTGCCGATACCCCAGGCGCCGAAACCGATTTCCGAGACTTCCAATCCTGTGCGGCCGAGCGTTCGATAGTGCATGGCTTATGTTAGCTGCTTGCTTCTGAAAAAACCATCTTGGGACAGCCGTGCGCTGCCGATGATAATCGCCCCTGAAATATAGCCCCAGAGCAGCAAAGTCACGGAGATATAAAAGGGGCCGTAAATGTCTTGAAGGGACCATGAAGCCGCCAGCAGTTTGAAGATCAGGTTGCTCAGCATCCACAGCACTGACGCGAATAAGGACTCAGGCAACACTCCGGCAACCGTCTGCTTGCGATTGGGAAGGAAGTAGTAAACCTGAAAAAGCAGAATCAGAATCAAGGTTAGAAGGATGTTCAAATCGACAAAGGCAGCGGCAAAATCGAGGCCTGCCGCTAGACGCTCCACGATCTCGAGCAACTCGATTGCCATAAAGGCCACTACGCCGAAGGTGACGGTCATGATGGTGCCGATTAGCTGGCTTGTGACGAAGTGACGATACTTTGGCACACGATAAGCTGAATCCAATCCTGCTTCCAGAGCGAAAAAGAAAACCGAACCCGCCCAGGCAAGAAGCACGACTGAGATCAAGGTCAGTTGACCCACACGCTGGGTGTAGATCCTCAGATTACGAATGATGAATTCCTGCGAAATGGGGAAGAAGTGGTAAAACGATTCGAAGATGGCTTCTCGTAGCTCCACCCATTGCAAATAGTTGGCGAGAGTCAAAAGGAGAACGATAAAGGGAAACACCGAGAATAGAAAGCTGAATGAGATCGAGGAGATCAATACTGTGGCCTCGCGCCCGAACAGATAGATCATTACGTCGTAAAGCATCCTCAACCTCGGCCGGATTGGAGAATCGGATTCTTTGGAAAAACCGGAGGCGAACTGCCGGCCCCGTGAGTACAAGCGTTCGATGATGCCGCCCATCAGGTGCCATTATATGTCCAGTTATGATCAGCCGGCGGCTCTAAGTGTTTGCAAGTTCTCAGTGTTAGAATCATCGCATGCCAAAATGTTCCGTCCCTCTGGAAGATCTTAACCTCTTCAACATCGTTTCACGCCAGTTCGATGAGGCGGCCGCTTTTACCGATCATCCGAAGGACCTGCTCAGCCAGATCAAAAAATGTGACAACGTGTTCATGGTGACCTTCCCGGTCAAGTTCGAAAACCGGATTCAGCATTTCCGGGCCTGGAGAGCCGAGCACTCTCATCACCGCAAACCACTCAAGGGAGGGATTCGCTTTAATCCCCTGGTCGATCAGGATGAGATCATGGCTCTGGCGGCTCTGATGACTTATAAATGCGCCTTGGTCGATGTGCCGTTCGCGGGGTCAAAGGGGGGCATCGCCATCAATCCTCGTGAGTATTCCGAGCGGGAACTGGAGCAGATCACGCGCCGCTATACAGCGGAGTTGATTCGGAAGAATTTTATCGGTCCGGGAGTCAATGTCCCGGCCCCGGATATGGGTACAAGTGAACGGGAGATGGCCTGGATATTCGACACCTATGATGCTTTCTATCCGGGAGGAATCGACAACATGGCTTGCGTCACGGGAAAGCCGGTCACGCAGGGAGGTATTCGCGGGCGAAAGGAGGCGACCGGGCGGGGTGTTCAGTTCGGAATTCGTCACGCTTTGAGTTATGCCCAGGACATGCGCAAACTGGGACTGGAACCCGGCGTCCGGGGCAAACGAGTGGTTGTGCAGGGTTTTGGAAATGTGGGCTATCACTGCGCAAAATTTCTCTCCGAGGAGGATGACTGTAAGATCATTGGAATTGGAGAACACGATGGGGGTGTCTACAACCCGGATGGCCTCAGCGTTACCGAACTGGCCGGGCATCGCGCCGAAACGGGGTCTATTCTTGATTTTCCTGGCGCCGCCAACATTGCGGATGCTCACAGAGTACTGGAGTTGGAATGTGACATCCTGATTCCGGCTGCCCTGGAGAACCAGATCACGCTGGGAAATGTAGATGAAGTAAAGGCCGGGATACTGGCTGAGGCAGCCAATGGACCCGTTACCCCTGAAGCAGAAAAGGAGTTGCTCAAGCGCGGTGTCTTCATCATCCCCGACTTTTATTTAAACGCCGGCGGCGTTACCGTGTCCTACTTTGAATGGAGCAAGAACCTGGCTCACATCCGATTCGGCCGCCTGCAGCATCGCCTGGATGAAATACGCGGCGAGAAGATTGTGGCTGCTCTGGAAGAGAATACGGGGACAATGCTCGCTCCGGCTGTTCGTCAAATCCTGGTCCACGGCGCCAGCGAGGTCGATCTGGTCAACTCCGGATTGGAAGACACCATGGTCAATGCTTATGAGGAGATCCGAACCGTTTTCGCGCGAAACGGCAGACTGCCCAGCCTGCGCACGGCGGCCTACATCGTATCCATTGACAAGATCGCCACTTCCTATCGGGAGTTGGGAATTTTCCCCTGAAAGTTTAGAATAGGGGAATCATGGCGAAAGCAAGAATTGACGTCATCTGTCCCTGCTGCCACGCCAAGCTGGTCGTGGATCCGGAGTCGGGATTGGTTTTGCATAGCTCCGAAAAAAAATCAGGCTATTCATTTGAAGAGGCCCTGGAGCACGAAAAATCGCGCAAGGGAAAGGCAGATGAGATGTTTCAAAAAGCATTCAGTGATGAACAGAGCAGGCACGCTGCTTTGGAAAAAAAGTTTCGTCAGGCCCTCGAGTCCAAGGACGAACTGGACGAGCCGATACGCCCTCTCGATCTCGATTAGCGCTTGACCCATGAAGGTTGAAATTCCGCGGCTCGATTATCTTCCCTCCAGGATCTCGCGGCTGGGAGAACTTTCCTATAATCTTTGGTGGAGTTGGCATGCCCATGCGCGCGAGCTGTTCCGAAATCTGGAGCACACCCTGTGGCGCACGACTCAGCACAATCCAGTCAAGGTTCTCAGGGAAATTCCAACCGAGGTTCTGACCAACCGGGCCAATGACCCCGACTTTCTGCTCCTTTACGATTCCGTCCTGAAGGGTTTTGACGAGTACATGCTGGCCGAGGAAACCTGGTATGCGAAGGGTTATTCCGGGGATCCAAACGCTCCCATCGCCTACCTTTGCGCTGAGTTCGCGGTGCACAGCTCGCTGGCTATTTACTCGGGTGGCCTGGGTTTACTGGCGGGAGACACCTGTAAGGAGGCAAGCGATCTGGGAATCCCTTTTGTCGCAGTTGGCTCACTCTACCCGGAGGGATACTTTACGCAGCTCATCCATGCTGACGGCAGGCAGGATTCGGTCTATAAGCGGCTGGACACTAATTTAGCTCCGATTCTTCCCATGCTGAACGAAAATGGCCGCCGCCTGCTCGTGCAAGTGCCGGTGGGGGACAGGAAGATCAGCGTCGCCATTTGGAAAATCCAGGTGGGGCGTGTTCCTATTTTTCTGATGGATACGGACATCCCGGAAAACGAGCCCTGGGACCGGGACCTCTCGGCCCGGCTTTATGGTGGTGACCAACTGGTTCGCCTGAGACAGGAGATCATTCTGGGCGCGGGCGGGATCAAAGTCCTTCGGGCCCTTGGCTATCGCCCATCCATTTTCCACCTGAACGAAGGCCATGCGGCCTTCGCCTCATTCGAGCTGCTGCGCGAGTTCATCAAGCAGGGGAGCGGTTTTGATGACGCGCTTGAAAGGACGCGCTCGCAGCTCGTATTCACCACCCACACGCCGGTGAAGGCCGGACACGATGAATTTCCCTTCCATCTGATGGAAGAATATTTCCAGAATTTGTGGGAAGAACTCGGTATCAGTCGTGAGCAGCTTCTAAAGCTGGGGCAGACTCCTGAAGGAAATTCTTTCAGCATGACCATTCTGGCGCTTCACATTTCCAGGCGCGCCAACGGTGTGAGCAAGCGTCATGGGGAGGTGTCGCGCGAGATGTGGCACTTCTTGTACCCATCCGAGCCGCTGGAAGAGGTTCCGATCACGTCCATCACCAATGGCGTTCACGTCCCCACCTGGATCGCCCTTGAGCTGGTGGAGCACTTTAATGAATACCTGGGTTCGAACTGGTTGCAGCACCACGATGACCCCGCCGTATGGGAGAAAATCTCGAACATGCCCGTTGAAGAGTTATGGCGTGTCCATGTCCACCTCAAGAGCAAGATGCTGAGCTTCATCCGTGAAAGGGCCCGGAATCGCTGGGTCAAGGATGGGGTCTCGCCGGGACAGATCGTGGCCTTAGGTTCGCTGCTGGACCCGGAGGCTTTGACTCTCGGGTTCGCGCGGCGCTTTGCCACCTATAAGCGGGCTACGCTGATCCTCAGGGATCTGGAGCGACTGAAGGGACTTCTGCGAGACCGCTGGAAGCCGGTTCAGGTGGTTTTTGCCGGCAAGGCTCATCCGGCAGACGAACCGGGAAAATTCCTTATCGAGCGGGTCTTCGAAGCCTGCTCCTCCCATGAGTTGGGCGGACGGATGGCATTCATTGAGGATTACGATAAACACGTCGCTCAACACCTGGTCCAGGGAGTAGACGTCTGGCTGAACAATCCCGAGCCCCCCAAAGAGGCCAGTGGGACCAGCGGCCAGAAAGCTTCGCTCAATGGAATTCCGAATTGCAGCGTCCTGGATGGATGGTGGTACGAGGGGTATAACGGCAAGAACGGCTGGGCCCTGCACGGGCACGATGATCATTCCACGGCTGAAAACCTCTACGACACGATCGAATATCAGATTGTTCCGCTTTTTTACAACCGGGATGCCCAAGGAATTCCCGTGGGATGGGTGAACATGATGAAGGAAGCGATCCGCTCATCGGCCGCGGCTTTCTCAACCCGCCGGATGATCAAGGAGTACTGTAATCGGATGTACAACTGCGCGGATTAGCTCTTGGATCCTTTGGGTTTTTGCTTTCTTCGCTTGCGCCTGCAATCCCTCGCTGTGAAAACACGAAGGAAGTGGTAGCGGCCACCAGCAATGATCCGGCCACGGCAAACATAATGGGAGCCCCCAGGCTGTCCAGAAGGACTCCCCAGATCGGCGGACCTACAAACATCCCCAGACTGGACGCGGAAATATAAATGGTCATGGCCTGGCCGGCGTGCAGAGGATGAAAACGTTCGGCGGCCAGCGAGCTGAGGCTTGGATAATAGGCGCCGTGTCCCAGGCCGCAGGCCGTTCCGATTGCCAGCACCTGCCAGATCGAGTAAGCCTGAGGAATCAAAGCCAGGGCCACACCGTACAGGACCAGCATGGAGACTCCCATCAGCCGGCGATGCCCAGCCTCGAGTCGGGGACTGATCCCGAGGCGGCTGGTCACTGCGCCCAGAGCGTAGCCGATGCCAAAACTGGAGACCGCTCCGGCCCCCATCCCTTGAAGGGTTGGCGCCAAGAAGCTGTTCCAGGCCGAGAAGCAAAAACCGAAAAGCACCGAAAACATCAGAATCGACCTGAGGTTTGGAAAGGTCTCGCGGAGCACGAGTAAAAAAGGCTGCCGTTTGAAATGCGCGGGCACGATCGGACGCTGCAGGCGAGTCAACACCCAGGCGATGGCGCCGAACAAGATCAGAAGCGTCGTAAAGGTGCCGCTAAAGCCCCAGCGGACTATGAACCATTCGGAGGCCAGAGGTCCCAATCCCAGCATGATAAATCCAGGCAGGCCGAAATAACCCAGCATGCGGCCTTTCAACTGCTGGGGCACCGACTGTAGTAGCTGAATCAAGACGCCCGCTGTCACCAGTGCCGCCCCGGCGCCATGCAGAACCCGGGCCGCGAAAATCACAGCCGGAGTCCATAATGCCAGGATATAGAAAAGCCCTCCCACACCGGCGATGCCAGTGCCGAGCAGGGCGGTCGGGACGTTTCCCACACGGTTGGCGAGATATCCGGCAAAAATCTGAACGACCAAGCTGACCAGAAAGAAAATGCCCATGGCCCAACCGATGCTACTCGATGACCAGGACTGCTGCTCGAGAAAACTCGGCAGGAGCAGCAGCATCCAGTTGGCCAAACTGAGCAGAGCGCTGATGGCAAGATACGCGGATACTCGGACTTGCTGTGAACTCGCTTCAATCATGAGAAAGGTGGCGAGTGTCAGGTAGCGGGCGGCGGCTGTGGTTATAGCTGGCGCCGACTCCTGCCACCCGCGACCTGACACCCGCCACCTGATCAATTATACTGTATCGCCATGCTGGCGATGACGTTGATGGCCCTGGTTGTGGGTTGCTGGAGCGCTCCGCGCAACCTGGATGCAGATTACTTCAGCTTCCTGGCTGATCTGGGATTTACTCACACGCTGTACTGGCGCAGTCCTGAAATCAAGCGGGAGCAGTGGCGGCAAGATCTGGGTCGAGCCGGTCAACACGGGATTACGCTTATTTTTGACAGTTGGCAGCCGGAAGCAATTCCGGAAGAGTGGCTGAATGCGGTGCTGGAGACGGCGTGCGATCACCCCGCCTTCGGTGGAGTGTACGCGCCGGACGAGCCGGGCTACCGCTTCCCCCTGGAAGGGAAAGAGCGTAAACCTTCCATTGAGCGACACCAATCGGCTTTTGAGAAGCTTCAGAAGTGCGGGCGCGGCGTCCTTTTTCACGTCGATGCGGCTTCAGCCGAACGCCGGTGGGTTGAGAGATTCCTGCCCTACTCGACGGCATTTGGACTGGACATCTATCCATTTAAGGCCGGTATAGATTGGGCGGAGCGGGTACGCCGTGCGACCCTGCAGGCTGTGGAGTTGGCCGGTGAGCGGCCAGTCTGGATGGTCCTGCAAGGTCACGGTCGTGCCGACTGGTACCACTACGCCACCCAAAACCTGGGCCTGGACATCCCCGAGGAAACCGATGACCGCCCCACTCCCGAGGTCCTCCTGGAAATGGCTCGTCTAGCTCTCTCCTCCGGCGCCGGCGGCATCTGGTGGTGGTCCTTCGAGCTCTACGACTGGGAAAATCCGGATCATCGAGAGTTCATTCTCCGATTCCGAAAGATCCACCGGCAACTGCGGACTGGCCGGTAAGCTCGCCAACAGCCTGTGCTAAAGGCCGGGGGTACCCTGGTGGCCCATGCCCCATTTGTCTCTGTATATGCAATGCTGACTTCTTTCTTGCGTTCGCCTCGAGCCGCCCTTGCATCTTCCACTATAATGAAAGACTTGCGGGCTTTTAATCGTTGCGATCGCTGTGGCCGAGGTGCTTATCAGGCGCTATCCGATCCCGCACCAACTGCTTCAGCTCCTTGGACTCGGGGAATCGCCCTTCGAGGTCTCGCGAGAAAATGGTCTGGGCGTCAAGGCGCACTTCGAAGATCCCGCCCTTGCCGGGAACCAGGGCGATCTCTCCCAATTCATTTTCGAAAGTGGTCAACAATTCCTGCGCCATCCAGGCCGCCCGCAGCAGCCAGCGGCATTGGGTGCAGTATTCAATCTCGAGACGAGGTCGCGGCATTGAACCACTTTACAACCATGTCACCCCCAGATCCATTAAGCTGTAAGTGGAAGAGAGAAAATTTCTGGCGGAGGAGGTAGGATTCGAACCCACGGTACCCGTAAGGGTACAGCGGTTTTCAAGACCGCCGCCTTCAACCACTCGGCCACTCCTCCGCGGGGCGATTATTTTACTTCAAAATGTAAGAGAGGACAGGTTTTAAATGGTTGCTGCCACCGATTTTGACGTTGCCGTGGTGGGCGCGGGAATTGCCGGATGCACTACAGCAGCCCTGCTGGGACGCGCCGGCTTTCGCGTCCTGCTGCTCGATAAGGCGGCCTTTCCGCGTTCCAAAGTCTGTGGCGAGGGCTTGATGCCGGCCGGCGCTGCCATGTTGGCTCGCCTGGGCCTTCTTGACCGGCTGTCAGGGTCCGCTGAGGGAACAGAAGATCGATTCGTATGGAGGCCATTTTCGGGAATTCGGCTCTTCCTGCCGGGCGACTGCGAGCTCGATCTCAACTTTGCCGAAATTTCGGATGTTGCGACGGGACTCATCACTCCGCGTTTCCAACTGGACTGTGAACTGGCGCGGTTTGCAGGCGAGCAGCCGGGAGTGCGCCTGCTGGAAGAGTTTGCGGTTGACAAAATCGAGGCCGGCACAAACTCCGTCCACATCGGCGGCCGGCGGCTGGGGAAGCGGCAAACTGCTTCCGCCAGAGTCGTTGTAGCGGCGGACGGGATTCATTCTCGCTTTCATCAGCGCTTCAACATCCGGCGCAGGCAGAACAGGAACAGGCGTTTTGCCCTGCGGGCGACGTATCAGGACACGGGCCTAGCTCAGTCGATGGTTCAAGTTTATTACTCCGGCATTGGAGAGGCTTACGTGGCGCCTCTGGGAAACGATAGGGCTCGAATTACCCTCCTGCTGTTTGGGCGTCGGAGCCGCAATGGTCCCGGAGAGGCCGGCAATGGCCGCTCCCTGACGGGCGCGGCTCGGCTTGATGCCTTCGGAGAGGCCATTAGGCGTTTCCCCCGGCTTTGCGAGAAGCTGCCCGACCCTTATCCGCCGGAGTCGGTGGAAGCAACGGCTCCTGTTTCCCTGCGGGTATCGCGCTGCCACGGGCATCGACTGGTCCTAGTGGGGGATGCGGCGGGCGCCGTGGATGCCATCACGGGACAGGGGATGACTCACGCCCTGCAAGACGCTTACTTGGCAAGTTGCATTCTGTCGGATCGTCTCCATGACGATCACCTGGAAGAGTCGGATCTGGAGGTCTACACGCGCCAGCGGGAGGTGTACTTCAAGCCCTCCTTCCAGTTTGCCGAACTGATCTCCACGGCTTTGCGCCGGCGCTTTCTAGCCCGCCAGATCACCTGCGCCCTGGCTCACAATGCCTCGCTTCGAAGGAAGCTCGTTTCTGCGGCCAGCGGTTGTTTTCCTTTTCCCCGCTTTACCTGGACTGACCGCCTGCACCTTCTCCTGGGGAGGTAATTGACATTTCCTGCTAAACTATCGGCGTGCTTCGGTCTTCCCCCAGCCGGACAGCCGTTTACCTGATCCTTCTCGCCGCTGCGCCCTTTGTTTTCTTTGCTCCGGCTACTCGGGGGAAGCTGCTGCTGGGAGATGGGGATACCCTGGTCCACACACTGCCTTTTTGGACTTACGCGGCCGAGCAGTGGAAGAACTTTGCCGCTCCGTTCTGGGCGCCGCATATCTTTGCCGGATACCCGATCTTCGCCGAGCCTCAGGCCAGCGTGTTTCATCCGCTGAAGCTCCTCTTCTTCTTTCTCTCCCCGCTGGCGGCCATCAACCTGACCGTACTCATCTACTACAGCCTGGCAGGAATCTTTACCTACCTGCTGGCGCGTGAAGAACGTCTCACAGCGGAAGCGGCTCTTCTGGCGGGAATCATCTTTTCCTTCTCGGGATACCTGATCGGCCACCAGGCCATGACCTCACTGCATATGACAGCGGCAAGTTTTCCCCTGATTTTTTACGCCTTGCGCCGGATGGCACGAACACTCTCCTACCCGTCGATACTGTTTGGAGCCGGCGCAGTACTTTTCGTAATCCTGGGTGGGCACGCACAGCTCATCTTCTATGCTCTGTTTTACGGACTCTTTTACGCTGCCTGGTTATTTTTTTTGGTCATCCCCGCCTATCAAAAGAAAGCATTCTTTAAAGCTGTGCTGGGGATGTACGTGCTGGGCGTCCTCCTAAGCGCTTTTCAACTACTGCCCACGTATCAGCTCACGACACACAGCACCCGCGATGAGATGACATGGGAGACCTTTGTGAGCCAATCCCGGCCTCCTCACTATCTGATTTCCTCGCTTGTCTCAACCCGGATCACTTCTCTGGCGCTGGGGGGAGACTCTGAATCCATGGTGGACGTCGGCTTGCCGGCTCTTCTGCTGGCTGGACTGGGAATATGGCTGGGAGGACGAAACGCCCTATTCTGGACGTCGCTATTGGCTCTTTCTTCCCTGCTTTTCCTGGGGGCGTATACACCGATTTACCAGGTTATGTATTGGGTGCCCGGATATAATTTGTTCCGCATTCCGCCTCGCAACGGAGTGGCCATCGTCCTGGCACTTTCCATGCTGGCGGCCATCGGCCTGAGCGCTTTGCAGCATCGAACCAGGTCTTCCCTGAGGCGGAGGAACATTGCCTTAGTGGCAATCGCAGCCATCTACTTCCTCTCCATCCACCTGATGGATCAGCGGATCTCCAACCAGATCTGGCAGATCGACTCGGGACCCGTTCTTGAATGGAGCGAAGAGATTATCCGCCAGCACCTGCTTCCGCTCATGCCGCAGATGCTGCTGATGGTTGGCGGGACTCTGGCCATCGCCTTCTTGCTGCTCAAATTCGGAGGCGGCTGGCTGCCGGCTGCCTTGATGATCGCCCTGGCCTTTACCCACTTCTGGACCTATCGGAGTTGGATCTTCGCCGCACCGGCAGAAGATCTGGAAGAAGTCCTGCAGGCATCGATTAGCCTTCCTTCCGACTCCAGCCGGCACCGTATCGCCTATGCGTCTTCCCAGAATTGGATTGCGTTTCTCAGGGAGCACCCACAGGACTGGCGCCTCAGGTATCGGCAGACGGGAGGGCCCAACTTGAACATGTTAAGCGGGCCGCTGAGCATTTCCGGTTATGCTCCGCTCATTTTGCGCGACTACAGTCGTCTGGCCGGAGAGATGAGCACCTCAGGGGTGATCGAAAACCCGGACTTTTTCTCCTCGAAGGCCTTGCAGCTATTGAGCGTCAAATACGTCCTGGCGCCTCGTGGAGACCTGGGATTCTCGCGCGAGGCTTTCTCCACTCTCGACTGTGTTGAAGAGTCACCCGAGATGGTCCTTTATCGAAACCCGTCCAGTCCGGAACTTTTCTGGGGCGTGCGTCAGGTCAGGGACAGCACGACGGCCGAGTTTTGGCGGGCGCTCCAGGACTCGGACACGGACTTTCTTCAAGCAGCACTGTTGACCGATCGGGCGGAAGGCGCTGAAAACCTGCTCGGCAGGAAATTGGCCATCCCCGCCGCCATTGACTTTGAGCACACCGGCCCCAACTCGCTCCGGATCAACGTGCGGACGCAAGACCAGGCCTTTGTAGCCTCTAGTCTTCTCTTTTATCCCGGCTGGTCGGCCTGGCTAAATGGCGAGCCCATTTCTCTTCATCGGGTCAATGGCCTTTTTATGGGCTTCCCAGTCCCCAGCGGAAGTCATCAGGTGACGCTTCGCTTCAGCCCTCTCAGCTTCTGGACGGGCCTGATTCTCGCCCTCGCTTCTCTTCCCATCTTTGGGCTGGTAGTCCGGCGCGACAGCTTAAGGCTGAAGTCAACCCGGCTATATCTTGAAAAGAAGGACTGATAAATACAGGTCGTGCTCATGGCCGCTCCCTTAGTTATTAGGGTCGCGGCTCGGATAAACTCGCAGTTCACCAACAATCGCAGTGCTGAAGAGAATCAACCGAGCCGCGACCGTAAGAGAGCGGCCAGGTGCGCGACCTCTCTAAAACGCCAGATCGACGGCCGTGCCGGGGCCGAGTTGGACGGCCGAAACGGCAACTGCTTCCGAAGAGCGGATTTCGAGGACTCCTTCAAAGTCGCCTCTCAGCCGGGGTGAAGTGATTCGCGCTTTCCAAAATACATCTTTGATAAATCCGAACCATTGTCTCCGGGCCTGCAGTTGAATGCTCGTCGCAGCCACGACTGCGCGCCGGCCCGATCGCTCGTGCAAAGCCAGCGTCACCGTGATGTCCGACGAAGTCGGATTGGAGATGGAGAGTGCGGTCGTAGACCGGCGCGAGGACTCAACTGGAATGGTAAATTCCAGTCGCGGCGCCGCCGCTCCTAAAGCGGCCACTTTTGAGTACCGGTCCTTAAAAATAACCACTCCCCCCAGGGGCAGGTCCGACTCGATTTCGATCCAACCGGTCAGCCAGCGCCCCCGCGGGTCGGCAATGAAGTGCCGAAGTCCGCGGGGAGGAATTTCCAACGAAAGCTCCCCATTGCGGGCTTCCCGGCTGATGCTCAGTTGGAGTGGATCTCCGTGATTGTTTAGCATCCTGACGGTTGCCGTGACCTTTCGAATTGAAGATGGGTTGATGAGGACGAATTTAGAAGCATTGTCGTTTCCAGAAGCAAAGAGCGTGAAGTAAGCCTTTTGGCCACGGCCCCCCCCGGAGAAGGGCTTTTTTTCGCGCTCAAGCGGCGTCACTGGAAACGTAGCCGTCCCGGCGGGTCCGAGCAGCGCGGCCCGGGCCAGGACAGGGACCGATGAGCGGACCTCAAGCGATCCCTGAAACTCCAGCCAGTCAAAATCCTTGTCCTGGAAGAAGACCTCGGGAATGAAGCCCAGGTAGCCCGTGCCCGGAATGGGAGAGGAAACTGTCATGCGGGGAAGGACCGACCCGTTGCTGTCGTAGAGCGTGAAAGTGGCGCTGGCCTCCTCTGGAGAAGGATTGTGCAGGGCGACCCCGCTTTGAACCTCTGTCATGGTTCCCGAGGCAAGCGGTACGGCAAACTGCTTTAGAGGCTGCGCTGCTCCAGCCTTCAGATGGTCGATAAAGACCTCTCGCGCCCAGGCTGAATCGTCGCGCAAGGCCTGACTCGAGACCGGGACCTCCCGCAGTTTTCCATCCTCATATTGGAAGAAGTGATGCTCAGGCAGCGAGACTGCCTGAGCGGCCAGCAGATTTCTCGCATCCTCCAGGCCGTAAAAGACATTCAGCTTAGGGTTTCCATAGGACAGCCAGATAAGGTGATGCAAATCGTAACCCGACAGAGGGGCCCCCTCGAAGATCAGCCAGGCGCGGTCCGGTAGCTCGGGCTGCAGCGAAAGAAGCTGCCGGCTGAATTCCCTCCGTTGCTGACCTTCTCTTAACAGCTCACCGCGCCCCTGTGCGAATTCTCCGTAATGCAGGAAGCCAAGCATCAGTAAAAACAGCAGAAATGCACACCACTGCGCCCGGGTCTTCAGGCGCCAGACATATCGGTTCGTGAGGCGCAGGACCACCCACCTGCCCAGAACAAAGCCCAGCGCGGCCACATAGAACGCCATCCCCACCAGGGGAATGTAG
This sequence comes from Acidobacteriota bacterium, assembly GCA_050747825.1. Classification (GTDB taxonomy): domain Bacteria; phylum Acidobacteriota; class UBA6911; order RPQK01; family JBOGJG01; genus JBOGJG01. The sequence continues at coordinate 36,285 of JBOGJG010000305.1, forward strand.
AGAAAAAGCCCCCAGACTCGGGGCAGGGCGATCACCGGCAGCAGGCTGGTCAGAAAAAAAAGCCAGCCGAACAGCATGTGCCGGTTGCGCAGAAGGAGAGCCAGTCCGAGAGAGATCCCCAGCGTCCACCCCAGGGTCGAGTCGTCGAAATGGATATGATTGAAAAAGATCCTGTCGAAGTAGGCGTGAAGATTATGATAGCCAGTCGAATCAAAGTGATAGCGGTAAGCCGCGTTTTCAGTCCAGTAGGACTGCTGACCCGTGATTTTTCCGGCAGTGTAGATCAGCGCCAGCACAGCAAAAGGACTGACACGCAGCGCCAGCCTGGGAAGAGAGGAAAAGACTTCCCGCAGCGGAATCCTGTAAATGATCTCATAGAGGCCCAAAAGAGCGGGGAAGGTCACCGCCATCTCCTTGCCGTTGAGAGCCAGGATAAAGAAGAGAATCGACCAGATGTACCAGCGCCGGCTGCGGCCGGGACTCTCAAGGAAACTCAGGTAGGCGTGAAAGCCCGCCATCATGAATCCGAATGCCAGCAACTCATAGACCGCGCCGAAATTGAACCAGATGTCGATAATCTCGCGATGGACGCTGGCCAGCGCGGCGGTCACGGCGGCCAGGTAGGCATTGCGGGTGAGCCTCAGTATCAGAGTGAACAGCAGAGCCAGATTGGCCGCAAAGATGAGAAATGCGAGCAGATAATAGGGAAGAGGATTCATCCCGAATGTGTAATAGAGCGTCAGGTACAGCAGTCCGCCTAAGGGCCGCCGGTAGGAGGTCCAGAAGAAGACATTGCTGGTGACGACCTGCCAGCCACCATAGAAATAGTAGTAGAAAAGGTTCATCAGGTCGTCGCCTGAGAAGAAACTGGAGAACATCGGCCAGATGAAAACCATCGTGTAAGCCAAAACAAACAGGAAGAGGATATGAGTGCGTGAGTTCACTTTCATTCAGCAGCGGGCGAATTGTATCATTGCGCCCAGTGATTTCCATCGTCGTCCCCGTACTGAACGAAGCACAGACGCTGCCCCAGTTGTACGAGCGGGTGTGCACGGTGATGGAACAGGAGCTTCTCCCCTTTGAATTGATTCTGGTCGATGACGGCAGCAGTGACGGCTCGACGCAAGTGATCCTGGACCTGTGCCGAGAGGACCAGCGAGTGAAGGCGATTGAACTGTCGCGCAATTTCGGGCACCAGATGGCCCTGGCTGCAGGGCTGGATTATTCCCGGGGAGAGGCCGTCGTCACCATGGATGCCGACCTGCAGCATCCGCCCGAACTGATTCCGCAATTGGTTCGGAAGTGGAAAGCGGGCTACGACGTGGTCTACACCTCGCGCAGGAGCACGGCGGGGACCGGTCTCTTTAAAGACAGCAGCTCCCGCTTCTTTTACAGGTTGATCAGCCGTCTCTCCGAAGTGGAGATCCCGGCGGGCGCCGCTGATTTCCGCATCCTCGACAGAAAAGTGGTGCAGGTCTTTCAGGCGATGGATGAGCGGGCGCTTTTCCTGCGCGGGCTGGTCAGTTGGGTTGGCTTTCAGCAAGCCGAGATCCCGTTTGATGCAGCCGCCCGGCAGAGCGCCGGCAGTCGCTATTCTTTATTTAAAATGCTGCGCTTTGCAGTGGACGGAATCACTTCTTTCTCTTCCATACCTCTGTATTTGTCGGCCATTCTGGGCATGGTTGCTTCTCTCCTGGGCTTCATCTATGCCGCCTATGCCGTCTACGCGCGACTCTTTACCAACCAGACAGTTGAGGGCTGGACGTCCGTAATCATCGCGCTTTTGGTTCTGGGCGGTGTCCAACTGATGGCCCTGGGCGTCCACGGGGTCTATCTGGGCAGGATGTACAACGAAGTCAAGAAGAGGCCGCGATATCTGGTGCGCAGGGCTTTCGGATTCGACCAGACCGAGTGACGAATGGCGGGTGTCGAGTGACCAATCATTGCGTCGTCTGCCGCAAAGAAAGCGGCTTTGATCCGGTCTGGCCGGGACTGATCCGGTGCCGGGAATGCGGACAAGGCAGGGCCGATCTCGAGATTGAGAGTTTAGATCTGAAAGAGATCTATAGCCAGAGCTACTTCCAAGGGGAGGAGTACGTAGACTATCTCCGGGACCGTCACGTCTTTGAAAAGCAATCCCAAGACCGGCTCCGCAAGGTGATCAGGTTCAAACAGAGCGGCAACCTGATCGAGATCGGATGCGCCTACGGCTTCTTCCTGGAGGCCGCCCGCAAGCATTTCAGTGTCCGCGGATTCGACATTGCCGAGGGCCCGGTGACTTACGCCCGTAACGAGCTTGGACTGGACGCATGCTGTGAGGATTTCAAAGAAATATCGTGTTTCCCTCAATCAGCAGACGTCGCGGCCATGTGGGACACTATCGAACACCTTCCCGCCCCTGATTTCACGACGGACGCCATTGCCGGCGCCTTGAGACCTGGCGGCTATCTCTTTCTCACCACCGGCGACCTCGATAGCCTCATGGCCAGGCGCCGGCGCGGGAAGTGGCGTCTCTTTCATCCTCCCACTCACCTTCATTATTTTAGCAAGCGGACCATCGGACCTTTCTTGCGGTCCTCAGGTCTGGAGGTCATCAGGGTCAGCTACCCGAGCATGCCCAGAAGCGTGCGGCAAATCGCCTACAGTGCTTTGCAGCTAGGAAAGGCTCGACCATCAAAACTGTACAACATGATCTCTGAGAGCAGGCTGGCCGATCTCTCCGTTCGCCTGAACACTTTCGATATCATGATGGTGGTAGCCCAGGTTTCGGGGGCCCCCTAAGAAATTGCCCCATCAGGTCCATTTTTTGGTCGTGGGGCAAGAAGGAGGAATGGAGGCCCTGGAGCAAGATGCGGTGCACGTCATCTCTGGTCAAATCGAAATGCTGGATGGCTTTGACAAACTCCTTCGTCAGTCCCACCTGAAAAAGGCCCGTATCATCGCTATTGAGGGTTACCGGTACGCCACGCCGGTAGAGCAGTCCAAACGGATTGCCGGAAATCATTGGCCAGGCGCCCGTCCTGGCATTGCTGGTCAGACAGATATCCAGGGCCAGGGCGTGATCGCGCAAATAATCGATCAGTGATCCATCCCTGGCCGACTGGATGCCATGACCGATGCGGTTAACGCCCAGATTGACAGCCTTCCAGACCTCCTCCGGACCGCCGATCTCTCCGGCATGCATATGAAGGTAGAGCTGGTGCGCCTTGACCCAGCGGAAGATCTCCTGATACTCCTGCAGGGGCAGAGACAGCTCATCACCCCCGAGGCCCACCGCCACCACACCGCGTTCCTGAAATTCATGAGCCAGCTGGGCAGTCTGCCAGCCGGCCTCAACGCCGAAGGAGCGCACGCAGTCCAGAATCCAGCGGACGATTACTCCGGAAGCGCTCTGAAACTTCTCGCTTTGCTCCAAAAGGGCGAGCAGGACCTCCCGGCCGTCCCTCTCGAACTTCCACGGGATAGAAGGGGAATAGATGATTTCGGCGTAGCGAATGTTCTCGCTTTCAAAATACCCGGCAAGCTCGCTAAAGAGCCGCAGATAGTCTGCGGGCTCACGCAGATGGCGGCAGACGATCTTATAGGTGGCCAGGAACTGGTGGAAGTTTTTATACTTGAACAGTTCCTCCACCAGCTTTTCTTCACTCGCGGACTGGTATTCCGTATCGTACTTGCGGCTCAGCTCGAGCAATATGGCGGGCGTGGCGGCTCCCTCGAGGTGCACATGCAGTTCCGCTTTGGGCAGGCTTCTAATATGCTCGCTAAGAGGACTCAAGTCTTGAAAATCTAATTTCCTGGCCTCGAAGATTAAATTCTCAAGATCGGACCCCATCAGCCCAGCAGTTGCAACTCCTTCAGATGATTGATGGTTTCTTCGGAGATGAAATTCGAGTATGTCTTCAGCTCCACGTCACCCGGGGTTATCCGGCGCATTTCATCCCAGCACATCGGGGAAACGAAAATGAGCTCCGCTTCCCGGATGATTTCCTCAATCAACTCCCTGCGGTCAATGGGCGCGATCCAGAACTTCTTCTGGGTCGAGGGATGGTAAATATTCATGAAGACTTCCAGAGGCGCGTGCATGGTCCGCTCGTCCCGGATCACCACAGCCACGTTCCGGTGGCGGGCGGCGTTCAGAATCTCCGTGTAGATTTCGTGACTGGGTTTGATTTCGACTACTTTCTTTTCGTGACGCTGCGCCAGGTCGCGCACCTGATCCATGTGCCAGCTTGTGGTCAGAACGTAGTCAACGTCGTTGAGAGCGCTGCAGGTGCCATTCACTTTGGCCCCGTCGAGAGAGACCGGAGAGACCTCTGCCTTGAGCCGCATCTCCAGTTCTTTTGAAAAGATGAAAGCCTCTTCCTCATCATCCATAACGACCAGCTTCAGCTTCTTGACATTATCTCCGGTACAGTAACCGTCCAGCAGCTTCACGAATTTCTGCGGTGACAGGCCCAGGCTTCTGGCTTTTTCGGTCACTTCGCTGAGCAGCTTAAAGACGGCCCGGCGCTGCATTTGTTCATAGGTATCGCCGCTTCGCTTCTTGAGGAAGGCGCCGCTGCCCTGGATCAGCTCAATGTAGTTCTCCTGAGCGAGGCGCTGGTAAACCTTGCGGATGGTTTTGTAGTTGACCTCCAGATCCTCTGCCAGCTCCCGGATGGAAGGAAGGCGATCGCCTTCCTGGATCTTGCCGCAGTAGATAGCCGAGAGCAACTGGCCTTTGATTTGATCGTAAGAGCTGAGGTAAACCTTCTTGTCCAGATTGAACTTAATCATGAATAGCGCTGATTCGTTCCTGGCCATGCATGTATGGACGCAGAGCCTCGGGAATGATAACGCTTCCGTCTGGCTGTTGAAAGTTCTCGACGATGGCCACCCAGGTCCGTCCCACGGCCAGGCCGGAACCGTTTAGAGTGTGAAGAAAGCGGGAACGCTTTCCATCACTGGGCTTGTAGCGGATTTCGGCGCGACGCGCCTGAAAATCTTCAAAGTTGCTGCAGGAGGAAATTTCCCGATAGGCATTCTGGCTGGGAATCCAGACCTCCAGATCATAAGTCTTGGCGGCGCTAAAGCTCATATCTCCGGTGGACAAAGTGACCACTCGATAGGGCAGTTCCAGGCGGCGCAGAATCTCCTCGGCGTCGTGCGTCAACTGCTCCAGTTGCTGGTAAGAATCTTCGGGCCTTGAGAATTTAACCAACTCCACCTTGTTGAACTGGTGCTGGCGAATCAGCCCGCGGGTGTCCTTCCCGTAAGATCCTGCTTCGCTTCGAAAGCAGGGAGTATAAGCTGTATAGCTGATGGGCAGCTCTTCCTCAGGCAAAGTCTCCTGGGCAAAGACATTGGTCACGGGGACCTCAGCCGTGGGGACGAGGAAGTAATCGGTGCCCTCCACATGGAACAGGTCAGCCTCGAATTTGGGAAGATTGCCGGTGCCGAAAAAGCTCCTGCGGTTGGCCATGAAAGGCGGCAGAATCTCCCGGTAGCCGTGCTCACCAGTGTGCACGTCCAGCATGAAATTGATCAGCGCCCTTTCCATCAAAGCGCCAGCGCCGTAGTAATTGGTGAAACGCGCGCCCGCAATTTTGCAGGCGCGCTCGGGATCGAGGATATCCAGCGCCGCTCCAAGATCGACGTGGTCCTTGACCGGGAAATCGAATTCGCGCGGGGCGCCGACGACACGCACCACTTCGTTGCCGGACTCATCAGGGCTGATGGGAACAGTTTCATGAGGGATATTGGGGATAACCGCCAAAAAGCTCTTGAGGCTCTCTTCCAGTTGGGCCAGCTTCTGATCCATTTCCTTGATGCGGCCGGTCACCTGCTTCATTTCCTCAATCTGGCGGCTCGCATCCTGGTGCTGCCGTTTCAGTTGGGCAATATCCTCGCTGGTGCGGTTGCGAAAGGCCCGCAATTCCTCGTATTCGATTCGTAAGGCCCGCTCCTTCTCGTCCAGTCGCGTGAATTCCTCCCGGTCAAGGCCAAACCCCTTGCTCGTGAGGCGCTGTTCCACTGAATCGAGGTTTTCTCGAATGTAGGTTCTGTCCAGCATTTAGTCTGAAACCAACTGTTTCAGATATTGTCTGAACTCTTCGCCGATATCGTCTCGCCTGAGGGCAAAGTCAACGGTGGCAATCAGGTATTCCAGCTTGTTGCCGGCATCGTAGCGCGATCCTTTGAAGCGATAAGCGTAAACCGGCTCTTTCTTCATGAGATTGCGCAGACCATCCGTAAGCTGGATCTCTCCGCCCGTCCCGGGCTCTGTCGCATTCAATGCCTCGAAGATCGCGGGAGTGAGAATATAACGGCCGATGATGGCCAGGTTGGAAGGGGCCTTGTCGCGCGGAGGCTTTTCCACCATATCATCGACCTTAAAAAGCCGGCCGTCGCTCCCATTGACGGCCTCACCTGCAATGACCCCATAACGTGAAACCGTCTCCCAGGAGACCTCCTGGACAGCCACAACACTGGCTCGGCGCTCTTGAAAGATATCAAGAAGCTGCTTCATCCCAGGGACCTCATGGCGGATGATGTCATCTCCCAGGAAAACGCCGAAAGGCTCATCCCCCACAAAGGCTTCCGTAACCAGAATGGCGTGTCCTAACCCCAGCGGCTCCTTCTGCCGGATCGAAGAAATCGCGATCATTCCGGAGATCTCGCGAACCACTTCCAGTAAATCGGTCTTCCCCTGCTCCTTGAGAACGGCTTCCAGTTGATAATCGTAGTCGAAATGATTCTCGATCGCCTCCTTGCCCTGGCTGGTCACAAAGATGATGTCCTCAAAGCCGGAATCTACTGCTTCTTCGACCACGTACTGAATAGTAGGCTTATCCACAATCGGCAGCATCTCTTTTGGAATGCTCTTGGTGGCGGGCAAGAATCGCGTGCCCATCCCCGCTGCCGGAATCACCGCTTTTCTTACAGCTTTCATCCGCAAGGATCATAGCATGCCCTAAAATGGGGCACCAATCGTGATAGCATGGCTGTGTGCCGCGAGTACTGATTGCCGGCTGTGGATACGTCGGGACAATTCTGGCACTGAGACTGAGCCAAGGGGGCTACGAAGCATGGGGCCTGCGCAGATGCGCTGGGAACCTGCCTGCGGAAATTCGTCCCCTATCCGCCGACCTTTCATCCGCGGATACGCTAAAGAACTTGCCCCCGGGTCTTGATTACGTCTTCTATACTGCCTCGCCGGAGTCGTCCAGTGAGGAAGCCTACCGTGCCTGCTACGAGACCGGATTGGCCAATCTGATGTCCTCCTTAAAGGAGGCTGGTCAGCGCCCCCGGCGGCTTTTTTTGACCTCCAGCACCGGAGTGTACTCGCAATCGAGCGGCGAATGGGTGGACGAGACCTCTCCGGCCGAGCCCACGCACTTCTCTGGACGCCTGATTCTGGAGGGAGAACGGCTGCTCCAATCCGGACCCTTTGAGGCCACGGTTCTGCGGGCGGGAGGTATTTACGGTCCCGGGCGAACTCGTCTGATCGAGCAGGTTCGAGAGGGCAAGGCACGCTGCACTTCGGGTCCCCCGATTTACACCAATCGCATCCAAGTCGAGGACTGCGCGGGGGCCCTGGCGCATCTGATGGACGATTCCCGGCCGGCCGGCGTCTATATTGGCGTTGACTGCGAACCGTCGGACCGGTGCATTGTGCTGCGCTGGATGGCAGGGCAGCTCAACGCTCCCCCACCTCGCCTTGAGGATGAGCGAGACCTTGACTCCAGGAGATTCCGAAGCAACAAACGCTGCAGTAATGCTAAGCTACTCTCTGCCGGGTACGTATTTCGTTATCCCAGCTTTCGGGAAGGCTACCGAACGGTGATGGCCGGCTTGACAACCAGTTAAGCTAAATCTTATATTCCGAAAGTATTTATCTTGAGAAATATTAAGGTGTTACATGCCCCTTTACGAATATCAATGTGAGAAATGCGGGAAAATCGTTGAGGTGATCCAGAAGTTTGCCGACGCTCCCCTGATCGAATGTGCCCATTGCGGAGGAGAGTTGGTGCGCCTGCTTTCCGCCCCTGCCATACAATTCAAAGGCTCAGGCTGGTATATCACCGATTACTCGCGCAAAAACGGTTCCGCATCCACTGGCGACTCGCCCAAGCAAAAGGACGATTCGGGCAAATCCGGCGCTGAAAGCAAGGAAGCTTCGGAAACCAAATCGACTGCATCGACAGACTCCAAAGCCAGTTCGGCCTCGTGAATATACTTGTCGTCGGCTCAGGGGGCAGGGAACATGCGCTCGCCTGGAAAATCAGCCAGAGCCCACGGCTGCGAAAGCTCTACTGCTCCCCGGGGAACGCCGGAACGGCGCAACTGGCCGAAAGCGTTCCTCTTGGGGCCGATGATAGCGAAGGCCTCCTCGATTTCGCCCGATCGAATAAAATCGATTTAACCATTGTCGGACCCGAAGCGCCTCTGGTCGCGGGCATCGTAGACCATTTTGAGGGGGCCGGGCTCGCCATTGTGGGACCTTCCCAGAAGGCAGCTGTCCTTGAAGGCAGCAAGGCTTTCGCCAAGGACTTCATGCGCCGGCACCAGATACCAACCTCCGCTTATCAAAATTACCAGCAAGCCGACAATGCGGAATCTGATCTGAGAAGCGGCCGATTTGACTTCCCGCTGGTCGTGAAAGCGGATGGTTTGGCGGCCGGCAAGGGAGTTTTCGTTTGCCGGCGCCTGGAGGAGGCTCTCGAGGCAGTCCGCTCCATCATGCGCGAGCGCCAGTTCGGCAGCTCAGGCGATCAGGTCGTCATCGAGGAATATCTGGAAGGCGAAGAAGCATCCTTCATGGTCTTCTCCGATGGAGCCCGTGCCTTGGCCATGGTTCCCTCCCAGGATCACAAGGCTATCTACGACGGGGACAAGGGTCCCAATACAGGCGGCATGGGTGCCTATTCCACCGAGTTCATCCTGTCGCCGGCTCAGCGTCAGGAAGTGATCGAGGCCATCATCAATCCCACCATTCAGGGAATGGCAGAGGAAGGAAATCCCTACGTTGGAATTTTGTATGCCGGTCTCATGCTGACTTCAACGGGTCCGCGCGTTCTAGAATTCAACGTCCGGTTCGGAGATCCCGAAACTCAGGTGATCCTTCCCCGCATGGTGACTGATGTGGTGGATGTTTTTGAAGCAGTGGCTGCTCGGGACCTGCAAAACATGGCACTTCAATGGAACAGCAACGCGACGGTCTGCGTCGTTGTAGCGGCAGAAGGATATCCGGGGTCCTATGAACAGAACAAGGAGATTTCCGGAATTGAAATGGCGGAGGAAGTAAAGAGCACGGTTGTATTTCATGCCGGAACGGCTCTGCGCGACGGCAAAGTTGTGACCGGCGGAGGCCGTGTCCTGGCAGTCATGTCGCAGGCGCCGACACTGGAAGGCGCCATCATCAAAGCTTATGAGGGCGTCAACAAGATTCACTTCGAGGGAATGTACTATCGCCGTGACATCGCCTCCAAGGGACTCTCGAGGTCTTGACCTATGTCTTCAGAGGAGCTCGCCTCCCTCATCAATCAGGGAGAGACAGCCCAGGATGCGCTGGCGGACTTGCGTTTGGAGGGAGATGCTGCCTTAATTCTGCCGGGAACTGTTACCCATTTGAGAACCCTTATCCAGTCGGAGGTGAAAGGTTGAAACAGAACAAAACCAAAGCGAAACTCAAAGCAGGCGAAACCGTTCTGGGGTGCTTCGTCCGATATCCCGACGCAGCCCTGATTGAAGTGCTTGGATACTACGGCTGGGATTTTCTGGTCTTCGATGCCGAGCATGGGACCATCGAAGCCCGACACTGCGAGAACATGGTGCGCGCCGCAGAGTTGCAGGACGTCACGCCTATCGTCCGAGTCACGACCAACCAGGCGCCGGTCATACTGAGATTGATGGACACTGGAGCACAGGGGCTGCACATACCGATGATCAATTCCCTGCCCGATGCCCAGGCGGCAGTCGCCTCGGTCAAGTATCACCCGTGCGGCGGCCGGGGACTGGCGGGCGTGCGCGCTTCCGACTACGGGCAGGCAGGATCCTACGCCGATTACTGCGCCACCGCTAACGCCGAGACGCTGATTGCCGCTCATATCGAGACCGGCAAAGCCGTCGATCACCTCCCGGATATCGTCAAAGTCCAGGACCTGGATGTCATTTTTATTGGGCCGACCGACCTTTCGCATTCCCTGGGATTTCCCGGTCAGGTTCAGCATCCTGAAGTTCAAAAGACAATGGACCGTATTGCTGAAATCGTAGCCGGTTCGGATAAATTCCTCGGGATTATGGTCGGTGATGCCCAGGCTGCTCGTGAGTGGCACAAGCGGGGGGCACGCTATATTACAGTGGCGTTCGAGTCCGTACTAGGACCGGCTTGCCGCAGTTATCTGGAAGCCGCTCGACCTACGATCTAAACCCGCCCAGGGTCCAAAGGCGGCCGGTCTCTCCTTCTTTTCGATAGGAATAAAAAAGATCGGTCCGGCAGGCGGTGCACATCCCGGAGTCCAGTATGCGCCGGATTCCCAGCTCTTCGAGTTGGACTCGATTGGCCTCGACCAGGTCCAGGTGTCCGGCTGAAAACAGCCGATCCACATGATGCCCGGCAGCGGCAAACTTCTCTCGCAATTCCGGTCCCACCTCGTAACAGCACTTGCGGATGCATGGCCCCAGGGCTACGGTGAGGTCCTCAGGCTGCGCGCCTGTAATCTGCAGAAACTTCTGCACTCCCGTGGCGGCAATTCTGCTGCAGGTACCCCGCCAGCCGGCATGAAAAGAGAAGGCCTTTTTCTCCTGGGGCAGCACGCCCAGGACCGGAAGACAGTCGGCGGTCCGAATCACGGAAAAGTAGCCGGGACGCGTCAGAATAATCCCATCGGCCGAGCCGATGTAACTGTCGGGTGAAGTCTGCCTGAAATTTTCATCGATGGTGACGACGTGATCCGAATGGATTTGCTTCAGGAGAATCAGTTGATGCGGCTGTAAATTCAGGCGCTGCAGGAAGAGAAGCTTCTTGGGTGCGACTTCCCCATGGACCACAGCATCCTTGAGTTGAGCATCGGTTCTGCGAGAAGTCACGGCGTGAACGAACCCGGGAATGTCCTCCAAGTCCTTGAAAACAAAATAGGAGACTCCCGCGCCATTCTTTTCAAAAAATGTCACATCGAAAGGTTATCACACGTTTATGGTGATCGGCATTGGAGTCGATATCGTTGAGGTGCGCAGGATGTGCAAGGCCATGGAGGGAAATGAAGCCTTGCAAAACCGCGTCTTCACTCCCGAAGAGATCCGTTATTGCTGTGAACGCAAGAACAAGTTCCAGCACTTCGCCGGGCGCTTCGCCGCCAAGGAAGCAGCCCTCAAAGCGCTGGGGACCGGCTGGCAGCAGGGCATCCGCTGGAAAGATGTCGAAGTCAAGGCGGGAGAGTTGGGCAAACCCGAACTGACCCTTCACGGAAGAGCCCTGGAGACCTTTCAAAACTCAGGCGCCAACCGCGTCCTCCTCACCATCACCCACGCCGAACAATACGCCCTCGCCATGGTCATCATGGAAGGATGAGGATCCGAGCCGCGACCGGGAGAGAGCGGCCCCGGCTACCTAAAGGAGAAGATGGTCTCCTTCCTCAGCCCGCACGATTCGTTCGACGATTTGGTTGGGGGGAAACTGGACAGGGAGTTTGGCGCGCAGGTAGTTGCCGGAGATGGCGGTCCGATGCCCGTCTTTTTCTTCCGAGAGAGTGAGAACCGAAAGCGGTTTTCCCAGGAACTGGCGCCGAAAGGCGCGGTTCTTTTCCTCTGAGATGCGGCGCAGTTCCCGGCTGCGGTCTTTGATGGTCCTCGCGGCCACTTTACCCTTCATCTTTGCAGCCGAGGTGCCGCTGCGGTCGCTATATGGAAAGACGTGCAGATAAGTAAAGGGCATGCGCCGCGTGAACTCGACCGTCTCTTGGTGATCCTGATCGGTCTCGCCTGGGAAACCCACGATCACATCGGTCCCGATCCCCGCGTGGGGAATGCGCTGGCGGATCTGTTGCACGATATCGGCGAAGCGAGCCGTCGCATAGGGCCGCAGCATCATTTTCAAGACGCGATCACTTCCGCTTTGCAGGCAAATATGAAAATGGGGCGCGATCTTTTCGCTTTGGCAGGCCAGGTCGATAATGCGCCGCGACAGCTCCATCGGTTCGATGGAGCTGAGACGAACTCGCTCCAGACCTTCGATCTGGATGATCTCAGCCATCAGCCGGTCCAGCGAATGGCGAGGCTGCAAGTACAATCCGTAAGTGCCGATGTGAATGCCGGTCAGCACGATTTCCCGGAAACCTCCAGCCACCAGAGCGCGCACTTGCTCCAGAATCTTCCCGGGAGGGACGCTGCGGCTGGGACCCCGAACTGCAGGAATGATGCAGTAAGTACATTTGGCATCACAGCCGTCCTGAATCTTAACAAAGGGCCGCGTCCTTCCTCCCAACTGGGTCGCCGGAGTCAAATCAATAGCTCGGGCCTTCCTGAAGTCGTCCAGGTAGATAGCGGCAATCTCCTCATGGGTCGGCGCCGACACGATGCTCAGGACCTCCCGCTTGCGCGTATTTCCGACCACCGCGCTGACGCCGGGAATGCGTGCCAGCGCCTGCGGAGAACGCTGGGCATAGCACCCCGTGACCACCAGCCTGGCTCGAGGGCTCTCACGATGCAGCTTCCGGGTGAGCTGCCGCACCTGCTGATCGGAGCGGTGAGTGACCGTGCATGAGTTGATCACGATCACATCGGCTTCCGAGCAATCTTCCGTCTCCTCGTAATTGCCATTTAGAAAATCCTCGCGGATCGCTGCGCTGTCGGCCTGATTGGTCCGGCAGCCGAAAGTAGCCACGAAGAATTTCCTGCGCTCAGGGGCTTCCTTTTTCATACTCGGCTGTTACATTCTAGCGCACGATGCAGATTTCAGTTTTGGGTAGCGGCAGCAGCGGCAATTGTACTTACATATCGAGCGGCCGCACCTGTCTGCTGGTCGATCTTGGCTTTGGCAAACGCAGCCTGCAGCGCCGCCTCAAAGACGCCGATCTCGACCAGCGGCCGATCACCGCCGTTCTCCTCACCCATGGCCACAGCGATCATATCAGCGGCGTCGCGGCTTTTGCTGTCCAGAAGAGCATTGCCGTCTTTATGAACGAAGGCACACGGGATGAATCCCCTCAGATTCAGAGTCTCGATCGCCTGGAGATATTTGACCATGCGTCCTCGTTCCAGATCGGTGAGATCTGTGTGCAGGCCTTCGGTGTCTCCCACGACGCGGCACAGCCCGCCGGCTTTCGCTTCACGTCCAATGGCATCAGCGGCGCCATTCTCACGGATATCGGAGAGCTCGATAGCGCTGTAATCGAGAGGATCAAAGGGTGTGACTGGCTCGTCATGGAATCGAATCACGATGAAGACATGGTCAAGGTCGGACCTTATCCCTGGCTGCTGAAGCGGCGGATTCTGGGAAGTCGGGGCCATCTGTCCAACCGGGCTCTGGCCGAGTTCCTCACTCACCAGTTTGACGGCAAGGCCGCTCACATCTTTTTGGCCCACCTCAGCCGAAAAAATAACGACCCGGAGATTGCACTGGCCAGTGCTTCCGCCGCTCTAACCGGCCGCAGCTTCGGATCATGCGCCGGGCTCCGGCTGCACTTGACTCATCAAAGTAAACCTTCCATAGTCATAAGCTTATGATTCCCCGCTATACGCGGCCGGAGATGGCTCGGATCTGGTCCGAGCAAAACAAATTCCGGAAATGGCTCGAGGTGGAAATCGCCGTCTGCGACGTGCTGGCGGAAATGGGGGAGATCCCCCGCCAGGCCGCCGAACAGATCAGGCAGAAGGCGGACTTTTCCGTAGATCGAATCAGGGAGATCGAAAGAGAGACGCGCCACGATGTCCTCGCCTTCACCACCGCCGTGGCGGAAACCCTGGGTTCGGAATCCCGCTTTCTTCACCTGGGATTGACTTCGACGGATGTGGTCGATACCGCTCAGGCCCTCCAAATTAAGGAAGCTTCCGACCTGATCGAAAGTGAGATCAGCGCTTTCATGTCTGCACTGCGGGAGCAGGCTTTGCGTCACAAGGATGTGCCGATGATCGGCCGCACTCACGGGGTGCATGCAGAGCCTCTGACATTTGGGCTCAAGCTGACCGTATGGTACTCCGAAATGGAGCGCAACCTGAAGCGCTTCCGGCAGGCACGCTGCCATCTTGAGGTGGGCAAGATCAGCGGCCCGGTCGGATCATTCTCGCACCTGCCCCCCCAGGTGGAGGAGCAGGTTTGCGCAAAGCTTGGGATCGGCTTCGCCGCGGCCTCCACCCAGACGCTGCAGCGCGACCGGCACGCCGAGTATCTGTCCGCTCTGGCGATCCTGGGCTGCAGTTACGACAAAATGGCTACGGAGATACGGCACCTGCAGCGGACCGAAGTGCGAGAAGCCCGGGAATCGTTTGGCGAAGGACAAAAAGGCAGCTCGTCCATGCCGCACAAGCGAAATCCGATTACCTGCGAGCAGATCAGCGGCCTGGCGCGTATCCTGCGCAGCCATGCCCTGGCTGCTTTTGAGAACATCCCGCTCTGGCACGAGCGCGACATCTCCCATTCCTCGGTGGAAAGAGTGATCCTGCCCGACAGCACTACACTGGCTCACTATTTGACGATTCAGATTCACCGCGTCATTCAGGATATCGTTATCGATCCCGATCAGATGCAGGCTAATCTCGAGTTGATGGGGGGGCTGGTCTACTCAGGCACGCTGCTTCTCGAGCTGGCCCGTAGGGGAGTCCTGCGGGAAGAAGCTTATGGTTGGGTGCAGCGCAACGCCATGCGAGTCTGGGATGAGCAAGCCGACTTCAAGACTCTGATATTGAGTGATCCGGATATTTCCCGCTACCTTTCGCAGGAGGAGATTGAGCGGGTGTTCAATCTCGAAGCTAAGCTAAAATATATCGATACCATTTATCAACGAGTTTTCGGGACTTCATGAATCCTCTCTTTCCCAGCGAAGAAAACATCAATACCGATCTCTATGAGCTGACGATGGCTGCCGTCTATTTTCAGAGCACGGTTCAGGAGAAATTGCGAGGAGATACCGTATGAATGAAGTTATCCGATACATTGAAGAGAACCGGGAGCGCTACTTGGACGAGCTGAATCAATTTCTGAGAATCCCCAGTATCAGCACCGACTCCAGCAAGAAAGAGGATGTCTGGCAAGCCGCTGAGTTCGTAGCCGATCAGCTCAGAAGGGCAGGCATGCAGAGAGTGAATATCTTTCCGACCGAGGGACATCCCATAGTCTACGGAGAAAGAATCGAGAAGCCTGACAGCCCGACCTTGCTGGTTTACGGGCACTATGATGTCCAGCCGGTTGACCCCGTCGAGCTATGGCAGTCAGGCCCGTTTGAACCAACCGTACGAAATGGCGAACTATACGCCCGCGGGGCAGTCGATGACAAAGGCCAGGTTTTCATTCATTTCAAGAGCGCTGAGGCTTTCATCGCCAGTCGGAAAGAGCTTCCGATCAATCTCAAATATCTGATTGAAGGAGAGGAGGAGATCGGCAGTCCTCACCTCGATTCGTTTATCCAGGAGAATCGGGATCTTCTGAAAGCCGACACGGTAATGATCTCTGATACCGCCATGTTCGCCCGGGGGATTCCCTCCATCTGCTACGGCCTTCGGGGACTGGTGTATTTTCAGATTGACGTGCAGGGCCCGCGCCAGGACCTGCATTCCGGTTCCTTCGGAGGTCCGGTAGCCAATCCGGCTTTCGTGCTATCCGAAATTCTGGCCGCCATGAAGGATGAGAAAGGCCGCATTACCATTCCTCACTTCTATGATGATGTTCGCTCGCTCAGCCAGCGCGAACGGGAGGAGTTTGCGTCCCTTCCCTTTGACCAGATGAGCTATCAGAAAGACCTGGATGTAGACGCGCTTAATGGCGAAGAAGGATTTACTCCGCTGGAGCAGTTATGGGCCCGGCCCACGTTTGAGGTAAACGGGCTGCTGAGCGGCTTCACAGGAGAGGGCGCCAAGACCGTGCTTCCGGCTAAAGCTATGGCCAAGGTGAGCATGCGGCTGGTACCGGATCAGAAGCCGGCCAAAGTCGAGGAAGAATTCGAGCGCTATGTAGCCGAGCTGGTCCCGGCTTCAGTCAAGGTGGAGGTCAAACGAATGCAGGGAGGCAAGGCCTGGGTGGCATCGCTGGATCACCCGGCGCTGCAGGCGGCGGCCGCCGCCATTGAAAGAGGATTCGGCAAGCGCCCTGTCTTTCAACGGGAAGGCGGATCCATTCCGGTCGTATCCACCTTCTCGGAACTGCTGGGAATACCGAGCGTGCTGATGGGGATTGGATTGCCTGACGAGAATGCCCACGCACCCAATGAAAAGCTTGATTTGGGCAACTTTTACCGCGGCATCAAGAGCTCAGCTTATTTTATGGATGAGCTGTCGAAACTGCCGCGTCACCTCAAATAGCGGACGCTCAATTCGTAAGCCACCATCGACACAATGAGAGAGGAGATGATGAGAACAGAGACCTCTGTGAAGTAGTTATAGTGGAGTCTCATCATCAACACTCCCATGAATCCGAGAGTATGTGACAGGCGAATGCCCCAGATTCGCACTTCAGAGCTGCGAGGGTATTTCAGCATAAAGAGCACGAATCCGACCGAAGCCATCGTGAAGAAAAACAGGGAAGCTAATCTCAGCATTGCACCGACCGGTAATATGTCATCCAATACCACTGACCGATACAATCCCTAAAAGTTCCACAAAAAGAGTCAGCAGTCTTATTCCACTTTGTGCTGACGGCAGGCGACACCGGCCTCCTGAAGTAGTTTAAAGGATGTTTCATTCAGGGGATAGTTCAGGTTGTACACCACCTCGCGAATACCGGCATTGATAATCATTTTGGTGCACATCAGGCAAGGCGCAAAGGTCGTGTAAAGAGTGGCATCTTTGACACTGACACCGTGATACGCGGCCTGAGTAATGGCGTTTTCTTCTCCATGCGAACAGAGGCATTCGTCCAGCCGTGTGCCACTGTCGGCAAAACTGTTGCAGCGCGGGCAGCCGCCTTCATAACAATTGCGGGTGCCTCGCGGGGTACCGTTGTAGCCGGTGGAAATAACCCGCCGGTCCCGCACGATGATGGCGGCCACCTTGCGCTTGACGCAGTTGCTGCGCGCTGAGGCCACTCTGGCGATGTTCATGAAATACTCGTCCCAGCCGGGCCGCTCCAGATGTTGCTTGAGCTGCTGAAGGAGCGAGGAAGCCTTCTGGTGCAAGTCGGAAATCGAGCCGTTGTTCACAAGCGTGAAATCGGCCATTTTGAGGCAGGCCGCGAGCTGCTGTCCCTGCCAACTGGGATTGGCTGCTTCCCTTTGCTCCAGCGCCAAAAACTCCTCGTATTCCATCGGGTCGCTCTCCCGGCCGCGCTCGCGCAGGCGGTTGAAGCGGACTTCCGTGTCGGCTTCGACACCGACGAAATAAAAGTTCCCGCCGTTGCGAAATACTTTGACTTCGGAGGGATTTCGGAAAGAATCCACGACCTGGTTTCTGTCCTTCTCCAGGCGCTCCAGGATTTTCTCTGCCAGGTAGCCAGCGCCGTGCTTCGACCTCAGCTCATTGCCGGTATCGACCAGCAGTTCCCGAGTGATTTCCTGATTGCGGCTGCGGATTTCGTCACGGATAACATCCGAGAGGGAGTAATAGTAAAAGCCTTTGGACTTCAGGAAGTCAGCCACAGTTCCCTTGCCTGATCCATTGGCGCCGGTCAAACCTATGATCATCGCCTCATTATGCTATATTCGCGGGTATGCCCTTTCAAGGGGTTGATTTCATGCGCACTGACGACCTTCTCAGTGATGAGGAGAAACTGGTTCGCGACAGCGTACGCGACTTTGTGGAAGATCGAGTAATTCCGATCATCGAAGATCACTACCTGGCGGGAACGTTTCCGGCCGATCTGATCAGGCCCATGGCGGATCTCGGGTATTTTGGAGCCAACCTCGAAGGTTACGGCTGCGCCGGACTTAACAATTTCGCCTACGGCCTCATCATGCAGGAGTTGGAGCGGGGAGACAGCGGGCTGCGCAGCTTCGTGTCGGTTCAGGGCGCTCTTGTCATGTACCCGATCCACAGCTTCGGCAGTGAAGAGCAAAAGCTGAAGTGGCTGCCCCGCCTGCAGGCAGGCGAAGCGATCGGCTGTTTCGGCCTCACTGAGCCCGACTTCGGGTCCAATCCGTCCGGTTTGCGTACCCGTGCTCGAAAGCAGGAGGGAGCTTATGTCCTGAACGGCAGCAAAGCCTGGATCACCAACGGGAGTGTGGCCGATGTAGCGGTCGTATGGGCACGCTGCGAAGATGATCAGATCCGCGGATTTCTGGTTGAGAAAGGGACCGACGGCTTTCACGCTCGTGATTATCACAACAAGCATTCCCTGCGCGCCTCGATTACTTCCGAGCTGATCCTGGATAACTGCCGCATCCCTGAGTCCAACTTGCTGCCCAAAATCGAAGGTCTCAAGAATGCGCTGATGTGCCTGACTCAGGCGCGCTACGGCATCGCCTGGGGAGCTGTGGGCAGCGCCATGGCGTGCTTCGATACGGCACGCCAGTGGGCGCTGGAGCGCAGGCAATTCGGCAATCGGCCGATTGCTTCTCACCAGCTTGTGCAGCAGAAGCTGGCCGATATGCTGACCGAGATCACCAAGGCGCAGCTTTTGGCTTATCGGCTGGGCCGGCTCAAGGATGAAGGAAAAGTCCGCTTCGATCAGGTCTCAATGGCCAAGCGCAACAACGTGTCTATGGCTCTGGAAATCGCCCGCACAGCTCGCGCTATTCTGGGGGCCAATGGCATCCTCAGCGATTACCCCGTCTTCCGCCACATGGCCAACCTGGAATCGGTCTACACCTATGAAGGCACGCACGACATTCACACGTTGATCCTCGGGCAGAGCATCACGGGAATCCCGGCGTTTGAGTGAATCACTGATGACAGGGCGATGTGACGCTCTTAATCTCAACCAACCGAGCTGCGACTGTAAAGGAGCGGCCATTAGTGTAGAATTGAGTGTTTAATCAGTGTTTAATCATAGAAAGGAGAAAACAACGTATGCCCTATCCGGAAGAATGGGTTAATCCGATGCGTGAAGAACTGACTCGCCTGGGGATTCGAGAATTGAAGACTCGCCAGGAGGTGGACGAGGTTCTCACGAGCGATAATGGAACCGTTCTGGTTGTTGTGAACTCGATTTGCGGCTGCGCCGCCGGGCGGGCCCGTCCAGCCATAGCGGAAGCGCTGCGCGAAGGGCCCCGGCCGGACGTTCTGACTACCGTTTTCGCCGGTCAGGACACAGAAGCCACCGAGCGCGCGCGCGAGTACTTCCAGCCTCACCCGCCCTCCTCACCGAGCGTGGCGCTGCTGAAAGGAGGCAAGCTGGTCTACATGCTGCCCCGCCATCTGATCGAAAGCCGCGGAGCGGAGGAAATTGCCTCCGACCTGAAGCAGGCCTTCGGGG
>JBOGJG010000306.1:0-6911 GCA_050747825.1 Acidobacteriota bacterium
CCCTTCGGGTCGCGGCGGCACTGGTCTGCTGCCTTTGTTGCTCCTCGGTCCCATAATCCCGATATGCTCCCTCGTCGCGCCTCGCCATCAGACCGCACCCATAGGGTACCCGGCTCGCGACGATAGCGCGCCTATTTATGTTACGAAGCACTAGTGGCCCACGAATCACACGGATCACGCGAATGATCATTCGTGTGATTCGTTGGCCCGCTTCAAAGTTTGATTTGCAAAAGGACTGCCGGCTGGTGTAGTTGTAACTACACTATGACCCAAAACAAAAGGAATCGACGTCAATTTCTGACCCAGAGCGCTGCTTCGGCCCTTGCCGCAGGCGCCGTTATGAGACCGGTCAGAGCCTCTGCCGCGCATCAGGAAACGCCTCCCCAGGTCGCCCCCTCCGATCAGATTGCCGTAGGCTTTCTGGGGGTCGGCCGCATGGGCTTGTCCAACATCCGGGATTTTGCTCTCCAGCCTGAAGTGCGCGTGGAAGCGGTCTGCGACGTCTATGCTCCGCACCTCGAGAAGGCTGAGCAGGACATGAAGGTAAAAGGATACAGCGATTTTCGCGAGGTGCTCGATCGCCAGGACATCGACGTGATCGTGATCTCCAGCCCCGACCACTGGCATCCTTTGATGGCCGTGATGGCTTGCCAGGCCGGCAAGGACGTTTACGTGGAAAAGCCCGTTTCAGTCGCTGTGGTAGAAGGCCGACAGATGGTCGAGGCCGCCCGTAAGTACGATCGCGTGGTTCAGGTAGGCACACAGCAACGCTCGGGAGTCCACTTCAAAAACGCGGTGCAAATCTTGCGCAGAGGAGACATCGGAGAGATCAGCGCCGCTCGAACCTGGATGTTTGGAAATGCGTTTCCAAAAGGAATCGGCAATCCACAGGACTCTGAGCCACCGGCGGGGCTGGACTGGGACCTGTGGCTGGGGCCCGCTCCCAAGGCTGCCTTTAACGCCAACCGGTTCGGCGTCGGAGACCGCTGGTCCACTTTCCGTTACTTTTGGGACTATGCAGGAGGAATGATGACGGACTGGGGAGTGCATCTGCTCGACATCGTGCAGTGGGCAATGAATGTGGATGGCCCGATCAGCGCTTCGGCCGGTGGGGCTAAGTACATGATCAGAGACAATCGTCAAACCCCGGATACGCTGAGTGTCACCTACGAATATCCGAATTTTCTCTGTACCTTTGAGAATCGGGCCTGTAATTCAAGTTCGATCTCGAGCCGGAGGTATGGCATTGAGTTTTACGGGACAAACGGAACCTTGGTTATCGATCGTCAGGGTTTTGAGATCACGCCCGAGATAGAACGTCAAGGTGAGCGCGAGGTGGCACGCATGCACTGGATGAAAGAGGAAAACAGGAATAATCAGCATCTGGATCACGTCCGCAATTTCATCGATTGCCTGAAGTCACGCAAGCAGCCCGTGTCGGATATTGAGACCGGCCACCATTCGACGACAGTCTGCCACCTGGGCAATATTGCTTACCGCACCGGCCGCAAGATCGTCTGGGATGCGAAGGAAGAAAAGATCGTCGGCGATGCCGAGGCAGCCAAACTGCTGAGTTACGAGTATCGGGAGCCGTGGAAATTATGAGTTCCAAGTTCCAAATTCCAACTTTTTTGGAAGCATCCTGCTTGGAACTTGGAACTTGGAACTTGGAACTCTTCTATGACACTCGATCAACTCCAAGAGAAAATCATCCACTCAAGCCTGTGCCCGCGCCTGGTGGAGTACCGGCAGGAAGTGGCCAGAGTCAAGCGGCGGGCCTACCAGGACTGGGAGTACTGGGGCCGGCCTGTCCCTTCCTTCGGGCCGCCGGATGCCCGCCTGCTGATCGTCGGGCTGGCGCCGGGTGCGCATGGGGCTAATCGCACCGGACGCATGTTCACGGGTGATGCCAGCGGCGCTTTCCTTTACGGCGCCCTCCACCGTTTCCACTTTTGCAATCAGCCGGCCAGCACCCATCGGCAGGACGGCCTGAAGCTGCAGGACGCCTACATCACGGCCGCCATCCACTGCGTCCCTCCCGGCAATAAACCCACCACGGACGAGTTGAACAACTGCCGCGGCTATCTGCGCGAAGAGCTTCAGCTTCTCGGAAAAGTCCGGGTAGTGGTGGCGTTGGGAAGGATCGCCTGGCAAGCTTATCTAACCGCCCGCGCCGAGCTGCAATGGCCGCTCCCGCATCCGCGCCCCCAATTCAGACACGGCGCCGAATATCGGCTGGATGATCACACAACCCTGATCGCCTCCTACCACCCCAGCCAGCAAAACACCCTTACTGGCCGCCTCACGCCCCAGATGTTCGATTCCATCTTCTCCCGCGCCCGGAAAATTCTAGACGCATAGCGTTATAATGGGTTCACTATGAATTACCTGCTAATCTGGTCTTTGGCTCTATGGTTGCTGCCGGCCGATGGAATATCGGTCGAGGGAAAATTTCTAAAGCGGGGAGATCTGCCGGCTGAGTTTACCTTTCCGGTTCTGGATCTCGATTTTGCAGTCCTGCGGATTCAGGTCACAAACGAGGGGCAGGAAGCCTGGCTTTTGGACCCCGAGCAGATTGAAGTGCAGGACCCCAAAGGCCGCTCCATGGAAAAGGCAGCCTCCACTGAGATCACACCCAAAATCATGAAGTCGGGCGCTTACCGGCGCGGCAATCGCGATGTTCATGGACAAGTAGGCACAGGGCCTTACATCCCGGGCGTCTACGTGCCGCGCCGACCGGGTGAGATCTACATTCCCGGCGGACCCAAAACGGTAGCAGCCGGAGAGGCCCAGGAGATCCGCGAAACTTTGGAGGCGCATCAACTGCAAAAGGCCACTCTGGAACCCGGACAGACTGTCGAAGCTCTCCTGTACTTCAAGAGCGGCAAGCCAGCCCATGAGCTCTCAGGCAGCACCATCGTTTTGAGCGACGGGATAAAAGTCAAGGTGAACTGAGCGAATCAGATTGCCAAAGTCCTGGCCATAGCTGGTACTGCCGCGAGGCTTGGCGTAAAACACCACGTAGCCCGCCGCAGCGTAGAGCCGGAAGTCCGCTGCGAACCGGTCTCCATAGTTGGCAAGAGGCCCCCATGAATTTCCAGGATCAGTGTGTATTTCGTGGCGCGATCAACGTCAGGCGGTTTGAGAATCCATCCCTGGATCTTGCGCCCGTCATAGGATGACTCATACCAGACCGGCATCAGGTTCACGGCGGTCGGTCATAATAATCCACGAAGTTGCGGACATAGATGATTTTTTCGCCCTTCGGAGAAATCTGAGGATCCGAGGCATACTCCAGTTGAAAGACCTCAATTGGCTCAAACCTCCGATTGTCACCGGCCAGGATGAGGGGAGACAAGAGCACACTAAGGCAAAGCCCCCTCAAAACCTTATACACCTTTATAATGGAATCTCCAGAATCGAATAATAACCAAAGCGGCGGGTTTACCGCTGGACCGCTGAGCGCCTTCGAACCGGTCAGCGGTCAGTAGGCGAGCGTAGCGAGCCGGGGTCAGTGGTCAGCCGGGGTACGGGCAAAGCCCACGGCACATCGCCACCGTCACAGACGGTGGGTTTCTGCCAGTGACTAAACCTGCTTCTTCCTGAGACCGAGTACCAGGAGAATCACTCCGGCGGCCAGGGACAGGCCACCCAGAATGGGAGGCAGCGCGACCTTTCTCTCGGTCTTAACGGTCGCTTCCAAGGGACCAAGCTGCAGGTTTCCTTCTTCGCGTTCATAAGGGATACCTTCATAAAGCAGTATGACAATCCCCAGAATGATCAGAACCAGAGCCACTACAACTCTTGCTTTCATAGCAGTTTACTCCAGTTGTATCAGCTCTTCGACCCGCGAGCGCTGCGGAGAACCGGCAGGCTGATAGTCACTTTGAGGGGCACGCCAGAAATCAGCCATGGAGGCTTGATGGACGCAGGAGATCGTGCAGTAGGGAGCGCACGATTTTTTAGTCCGGTACTCGCGGCGAATATGGTCGACTGTGTACTCCTCCAGCGCAATGCCCGGATAGCCGCGCTGCTGCGAGCAGTAATGCACAAGGCCGTCCTCGCAAATATAAAGATAGCGGGCGCCTGCCCGGCAGCGCCAATCGTTGGGCTTCCCTGCGGCGAGGTTCTCCTGGAAGTAGCGGTTGATACGCGAATAGCCCTTCTTGCCTATCATCTTGACCTGCTGGAAGATCTCGCGCTCTTCACTGCTCAGAGGTTTAAGATGGCCTTCCCCGTTGTGAATGATGCCGACTGTGGAGGTAAATCCCAGTTCCACCGCACGCCTGGCAACAACCAGGGCATCTTTCGGGTCAGCCACACCGGCTCCAAGCACGGAGTTGATGTTCACTTTGAAGTCGGCCAGTTCGGCCAGGTAGGAGAGCTTCTTATCCAATACCTTCAGGCTTTTGACCGAAGTGTCGTCAGGAACAACGTTGTCGATGCTGATCTGAAGATGCTCCAGACCCGCATCATTGAGGGACTCGATGCGATTTCGGGACATCAGATAGCCGTTGCTGATCAATCCGGCGAGCATCTTGCGCTGACGGATGCGCGCGATGATCTTTTCGAGGTCAGGATGCATGAGCGGCTCGCCGCCGCTAATCGTAATAATGGCGGTGCCCAGTTCGGCCAGACGATCGATGCGCCGCAGCATGATATCCGTTGGGACGGGATCGGAAAAATCATCGTATTCGTTGCAATAGGCGCAGGAAAGATTGCAGCGGCGGATGGGGACTACATGGGCCAGAAGAGGATGGTCCTTATGGGCAAGCGCCCCGGCCACCATCTTCCACTCGCGAAGCCTAGTGTGAAGCTGCTTGCATCTCCGCATGAAAAGTAAACTACTTCGTCCCTCCTCCACTCTGCGGATCATAGCAGGGCTTCACTGGCACAGTCAATGTGAAAGCCACGTCAGATGCGGTGCTCGATGCTATAATCCGCCCATGGGCAACGTCGTTACCCTGGGCCTCATCCAGATGAGCTGCGGGACGGATCCGGAGCGGAATTTCGATAAAGCAGTCGCCAGGATTCGAGAGGCAGCTTCACAGGGCGCCCAGTTGATCTGCCTGCAGGAGTTGTTTCGCTCGCAGTACTTCCCGCAGCGAGAAGACGCGGCTCTTTTTGAGCTGGCTGAGACGATCCCGGGACCCGGCAGCGAGCGCCTGGCCGAGTTGGCCCGTGAGTTGGACGTCATCATACTGGCCTCGCTCTTTGAAAAGCGCACGGCCGGCATTTATCACAACACCGCCGTTATCCTCGATCAGGAGGGCAAGCTTTCCGGAAAATACCGGAAGATGCACATCCCAGATGACCCGCTTTATTATGAGAAGTTTTACTTCACGCCGGGAGATCTGGGATTCCGCAGCCATGCGACCCGCCACGGCGAGGTTGGGATGCTGGTTTGCTGGGACCAGTGGTTTCCCGAAGCCGCCCGCCTGACTGCCCTGAAAGGCGCCGAGTTCCTTTTTTACCCTACTGCTATCGGCTGGCTGGACGGTGAGTCGGATGAGACCAACCGCGCCCAGCATTCCGCCTGGGAGACGATTCAGCGGGGGCACGCCGTGGCCAACGGCGTCTTTCTGGCCGCAATTAACAGGGTGGGACCAGAGGGAGCGCTGACGTTCTGGGGGCAGTCGTTTGTCAGCGATCCTTTCGGACGCATTCTCGCCAGAGCCTCCGACTCGGAAGAGGAAATCCTGATTGTGCCCTGCGACCTCTCGTGCGTTGAGGAGACCCGCCGCAACTGGCCGTTTCTCCGTGATCGCCGCATCGAAGCTTATGCCGGACTCTCGCTCAGGTTTGATGATTAGGACACCCGCGAAGCTAGGCTTCCGGATGCCGGCGGAATGGTATCGCCATGAATCGACCTGGCTGAGCTGGCCCAAGGATCCTCAAACTTGGCCGGAGCGGGTTCCACAAGTGCAGGAAACGTATATTCGGCTTATGGCGGCGCTCACCGCCCATGAGCGAGTTGACCTGCTGGTGGACGATCACGAAATCGAGGAAGAAGTTCGCCGCAGGCTCACGTCAGCCGGAGTGCAGCTCGAATCCGTCCGCTTTCACCCGATCCAGACGGTGGACGCCTGGATCCGCGATTACGGCCCCAATTTTCTGCTGCGCGAAGCAGATGGGCGGATCGAGCCAGCCTATAACGATTGGAAGTTCAATGCCTGGGGAGGCAAGTATCCGGAGTTGATCAAAGACTCCGATGTTCCGGCCAAGCTGGAGCCCACCCTGCAAATGCCAAGATTTGAGCCCGGTATCGTTTTAGAGGGCGGCTCAATCGATGTCAATGGCGCAGGGACTTGCCTGACCACCGAACAGTGCCTGCTCAACTCCAACCGGAACCCTCAAATGTCGAAAAAGGAGATTGAGCAACACCTGAAGGACTTCCTGGGCGTCGAGCAGGTGATCTGGCTGGCGGCGGGAATCGCCGGCGATGACACAGACGGACATATCGACGATATCGCTCGCTTTGTCGATCCTGAAACCATCGTCTGCGCGCTGGCCCAGGACCCAGCCGATGAAAACTACCAAGCCCTTCAGGACAACTATCAGCGTTTACAAAGGGCTCGCAGCCTTCAGGGGCGGCCCTTTCAGATAGTTCCGCTGCCCATGCCGCAGATGCTTCAAGGCTCTGACGGCCCTCTGCCGGCAAGCTACGCTAACTTTTACATTGCCAACGGTGTGGTCTTGCTGCCTGTCTTTCAAGACCCCAACGATCAGCCTGCTCTGGAAATCCTGCAGAAGCTCTTTCCAACTCGCCGGGTGATCGGCATCAACTGCAAGCCCCTGGTCTGGGGCATGGGAACCATCCACTGCCTGACCCAGCAGCAGCCGGGGGCTCGCTACGCTCGCGGTGGCGGGTGGCAGGAGGCGGGTGGCAAGCTCGCATCGCTCGCGGTGGC
>JBOGJG010000307.1:0-12267 GCA_050747825.1 Acidobacteriota bacterium
GACTCACCCTGCGCAGCTCACCGTTAGGGCCAGCCGCGGTAACCCGCCATCGCCGCAGGCTGGTTTGGCTCCACTGGTGCGTCTGTTCGTCGTCTGTGCCTGGCCTCGTCGGTCTGCTAAAAGAGGACCGAGGGCGTTATAGAATGACTGTTGCCGACAAGCTCCGCACCAAAGGCGCTACCGAGAAGGACGCATCCGTCTTGATCGGCGACACGGGGTACGACTTGCCGATGCGCAAGGGCACGTTAGGTCCGGAAGTGGTCGACGTCAGCACCCTTTACCAAGACACAGGCTGCTTCACCTACGACCCCGGCTTCACCTCCACGGCAAGCTGCGAGTCGAGGATCACGTTCATCGACTTCGACGAGGGGATCGTACTCTATCGCGGTTATCAGATCGAAAAACTCGCCGAGCAAAGCACCTTTCTTGAAACATGTTACCTCTTGCTCTACGGCGAGCTGCCGACTGGCCAACAGCACGAGGCGTTTGAAGACCGCATCGTCAAGCACACCATGGTGCATGAGCAACTGACCCGGTTCTACTCCGGCTTCCGCCGCGACGCGCATCCCATGGCGATCATGGTCGGCGTGGTCGGGGCGCTCTCGGCGTTCTATCACGACTCGCTCGATATCAAGGATCCGGTACAGCGTGAGATGGCGAGTATCCGCATGATCGGAAAAATGCCGACGATTGCAGCCATGGCTTACAAATATTCCGTCGGCCAGTCGTTCATCTATCCAAGGAATGAGCTGACGTACTCGGCGAATTTCTTGCATATGTGCTTTGCCGTGCAGGGCAACGAATACGAGGTCGACCCCGCTCTCGCCAGCGCCATGAGGCGGATCTTTATTCTCCATGCTGACCACGCGCAGAGCGCTTCGACTTCCACTGTACGCCTCGCTGGGTCGTCGGGAGCGAACCCCTACGCCTGCGTCTCAGCCGGCATCGCCTCTCTGTGGGGCCCTGTGCACGGCGGCGCCAACGAGGCGGTGCTGATGATGTTGCAGGAGATCGGCTCAATCGACCGCATTCCGGAATACATCAAGCGCGCCAAGGACAAGAACGATCCGTTCCGATTCATTGGTTTCGGCTATCGCGTTTACACGAACTACGACCCAAGAGCGAAAATCATGGAGAAGGCCTGCCACGAAGTGCTCGAAACTGTAGGCCAGCACCATCGCGAGGATCCGATCCTCAAGGTTGCGCTTGAGCTCGAACGCATCGCGCTCTCCGATGACTACTTCATCGAGAATAAGCTCCATCCCAACATCGACTTCTATTCGGCGATCACCCTGAAGACGCTCGGCTTCCCGACGGACATGTTCACGGTAGTGTACGCCATCGCCCGCACGGTGGGCTGGATTGCGCAGTGGAAAGAGATGCTCGACGATTCCTCACAGCGCATCGGCAGGCCGCGCCAGCTCTATACAGGCGCCGCCGAGCGCACCTATGTGCCGATGGAAGCGCGATCCTAGGCGACACGAGGCGTCAGAGCATTCCCTTGTCTGGAAGGTGCCACCAACGAAAACTAACTTGCCTCGGCTTTGCGGAGGGAGAAAGTCTGAATGGCCCTGGCCGGATCAGCTGAAGGAGTCCTCTAGCTCGATGCGCTCGGCCGTAAGTCGGCAATTGGTAGCGAGCCTGCGAAACGCTGCAGCGAGCACCGGGTCTTGCGCTTCCTCGGCAAGCCGCTCGTAATTCTCTGCTCTCTCGAAATAGTCGCTCTCGGGACCGGCCATGATGGGGCTCTCCTTTTTGCGCCCATCAATGCTCCGCGACAGGCCTGTGACTAGCTCCTAGCGAAATAGGTAAAACCCTGGGTAAACGGTCCGCCCAGCAGGAACTTGCAAACGCTCTGGTCAAGCGTTGGAGCCAGAGCGAGAACCCCGCCTGCTGATCCAGGCGACTAACTCAAGATGCTTCTGCACAAAGCGAGCTTACGAACACGCTACCGAGAAGCACTATTATCTGAAGCGAAGAGCCGGTCGTCCAAGCGCGCGCTAATGTCCCACCGTGGCCAGCCTGCAACTCTGCCTCTGTTTCTGAAAGATCCTGTTTGATCTCTCCTTTGGAGTCCCGCCAAGGGGGATTACACTTATCCCTGCGGCTTAAAACCAAATTGGGGGCACTCATGTCAGCACAAGAACTTCTCGTCATTTTGCTTGTCGGCCTGATTGCCGGCTGGCTCGCTGGAATAATCGTGCGGGGGACCGGCTACGGTCTCGTTGCCGACATCGCCATCGGGATCGTGGGTGCGCTAATCGGCAGTTGGTTATTACCTGAATTGGGCATTCACCTCGGCAGTGGCATCGTTGCCGCGATCATCTCAGCCACGATTGGTGCTCTGTTGCTGTTGCTTATTCTTCGGCTCGCTTATGGCCGCGGGCGGTGGTGAGCGCCTAAAGGCAATTGCTTGCGTGCAAAACTGAAAGGGGATTACGCCAGTAAAGACTAGAGCCAGCCAAGCCGATGCGCGGGAGGGAAGTTATCCTGCTCCCCGCCGGAGGAACATCGGTGCATGTCGCGATCGGGACTGGCGCCATCGCGGTTGCTCTGAACGCCGCCTTTGGTCTTGCTGGGCATACGCGTCTTGGCACTGTGAAATGGCCATGCGCGCTCGTCTTTGCCGCAAGCGGAGCCGCTGGCGCTCTGGTTGGTGCCGTTCTCGGCAAGGCCATCGATGGCATGCAACTCCTCGCACTGTTCGGCCTTGTCTTGATCGCTGTCGGTCTCAGTCGGCGATCAGTTCTTGGCCTGGTCCTTGTCCCACGCGGTCGTCGCCTCGTTCAGCATTGCGTCGAAGCTGCCGTCAGTCGTCATCTCCGTGATCCCCTGGCCGAAATCCGCAGCCAATGAGCTACACGGCGACTCCTTGGAGAGGGCGACGAACATCTCGGCGGTGAGCAACGCCTGATCGAGCGCGACCACCTGGTCCTTCAGTCCGCTTGCGGCCGCCTCGGCCAGACCGGGATAGTAGCCGGCGATCAGGTAGTCGGCCTTGCCCGCCAGAAGCTGGTCGAAGGCGTCGTCAATGCCGTCGGTACGCGTGACGTCGAGCTTGTCGTTCATGAAGGCATCGAACGCGTCGCCGTAGCTCTCCCCCTTGTTGGTGACTCCCTTCTTGCCGATCAGATCGTCCCGGCCGGTGAAGGGGAACTCCTTGCCCTTGACCACGAAGACCGCCACGTCGTCGTACATAAAGGCGG
The DNA here is from genome assembly GCA_050747825.1 of Acidobacteriota bacterium. Lineage (GTDB taxonomy): Bacteria > Acidobacteriota > UBA6911 > RPQK01 > JBOGJG01 > JBOGJG01. The sequence continues at coordinate 3,207 of JBOGJG010000307.1, forward strand.
GTTGGACATAGTCGAGGTAGCCGGCGCGGGCTTCGTTGTAGTAGATGCCGAAGATGAGGTCGGCCTTACCCTCGCGCGCCGCCTCCTGCGCCTCTTCCCAAGATCCCATGTATTTCGACTCGAGCGGCACATCGAGCTTCTTGGCGATGGCCGCGACTAGGTCGGGCGCGGCGCCGACGATGTTGTCGCCCTCCTTGAAGGCGATGACGGGATATTGCGGATGGCCTGTCGCCGTGATCTTCGCGCAATCGTCGGCGGCGAAGGCGGCAGTGCCCGCGAGCGCCTGGGTCGCGAACACACTCAAGAAGAGCAATCTTCTCATGGTCGGATATCCTTCACCGCTTCATCTGCGCTTTGATGCGATCCACTTCGGCCTGCGAGATTTTTCCGGCCTGCACCAGAGCTTGCACGCAAGCCGGCGACAGGCTCGGACCCGCCTTCTTCATGCAAAGGTTCAGTGCGGAGGTTTGCAGCCCATAGTCCCCGCAGAACTTCTTGTAATCGTTGGCGCAATTGTTCTGCATGCCCTTGGTGATAGTCCCTGCCTGCGACCAGACGGGCGAAGGTGCCGAGCCGGCGAAACCGAGGATCAGAACGAAGAAGGTAATCGTCGCTGCGCGATGGCACGTCATCCACGTCCCTCCTTTTGTTCGGAGCTAGGTTTTATCACGCTTGGATCGCATCGGCACGTGCGATGGTCAGTTGCCTTGCGAGCCGCCCAGCACGTAGCCCACCAGGCTCTCAGCGCCGCGTCTCTTTGACTCAGCCCTCTGCCTTGGGCAAAATTAAATTAGCATGTTCATTACCACAGGGAGGAAGAGCGCTCCAGGACTTTGCCTTCGTTTGCTGAGCAAGCACCTCGCTGCTGAGGACCGCTCATTAGAACAGTGGTTTTTGGTCGCGATCGGCGACGATCACAAAGTCTAAGAATGCCGTGACCGTCTGCGCCTGAGAAGCCGCCCGATCCTTCGGCCTCGACTCGAGGCTAAGAAGGAAGCCCGGCACGTGATGAGCCGGGCTTCCCGGGATACTGGCTTCAACTGTATCCCTATGTGGCATCGAGAATTAGATGTACTCGACCACGTCGATGCCACGGGGAGTCAACCTGGGGAGGCGGGGAGGGTTCCGGTCCCGTCGCGGCCTAGGAAGCGAAGGCACCAAACCAAAAAGGAGCCCGGTCGCCGAGGGAGAAACCGGGCTTCTAGGAACTCAATACTCATTTGGCATCGGGGCTGGCGGGGGGATCAGGGGGTGTAGCTCGCCGATGCCACGGGGATTCAACCTAGAGGCGGTAAGGATGGTCCCCGGGTAGTGTCTCAGTTTGAATGCTGCCCTCACAGAGCACACGCTTCTTGTAAGCGCCGCGCCGTCTAGGCTTAGGCAAGGTCGCATCGATCATCTCAGCAAGGTAGCGCGCCTCAGACCAAGAAGCAGGTCGAGGGTCAGGCGCCAAGCCTCACGAAGAAGCCCCGAACAGGGACGAACGGGGCTTCTTCTGTTCCTTTGGGGGGAACAAGGTGACGGGAGGGTTTTTCCGTCACCAGGGGGGAACACGTCAATTTTCCCCGAGGGTCCAAGCTGGTTGCGGGTAGTGGGCCCACTTTGATTGTGGCACCCGGCAGGTGGCCCTAGAAACGGGACCTTCCAAGTCCCATACTGGAGTCATGGAAGAGACCGTCAAAGTTTATGCCTTCGAGGTGTGGAACCGGGAAAAAAGTGCATACACCATGCGGTGGCACAAAAGGCCCGCTGATCGAATTTCCTACTTCCGGTGGGCCCGAATTATTCCGGGCACCGAAGAGACCGTTGACCGGTCGAAGTTGGACCAACATGGACGGTATCACCCCTTCTATGTCTGACCAGAAGCACCCCAAGCCTCACGCCGAACAGCGATTAGATTTGTGGTAGTCCCATGGATCCCCACAAGACCGCCTTGGAGCGGGCATTCGAGCTGGTGGAATCCGGCAATGCTGCATCGATTGATGAAATCCGGCGCATCCTGAATTCTGAGGGTTATTTCGCACACCAAGTAACCGGTGCCATCCTTCTCGCCCAGCTCCGTAATCTCATTCAGGAAGCAAAAAAGTGAGCTAGGCCCATAAGGAGATCGAGGGCGCCGACCGAAGCCGATATATTTCGGAATCATTCGAAGCTCTCCGCCTAAAGGCGGCCTACGCGGAGCGCGATTAGCTCGTCTTCAATTGCTGCCTCTACGGCGTCGGCTTCTTTGGGAGTAAGCGTCCTCCCGCGTAGCGAGTTCAGCGTGTTCAACAATTCCTTTCGCGCCTTCTCAAGGCGCGCTTCCTTATCATCTTGCTCGCCTTTGTGGGTCATAGCTCGCCACCAATTGTGGATACTGCACCCTCTGAGGGCTAACCGGCCCGCGCCTCAATTAGTGCCTGCACATGCGCGGAATACATGCGCGGAATAGAAGTCGCTCATGGCGATAACCTTGTGATCGGGGCCGAGATAGCCCTGAATGAGAGCATGGGTTGTAGCCCGCGCCTCGGCGTCCATACGGGCTTTAGACTCCACTTGCTCCCTCACGCTTCACAATGGCTCGCCAACTACTGTATTGGGTCCACAGGTCTAGGGCATCATCAAGCGCCTGTTCGGTCTTGCTGACTGCCTCATCATCTGGACAGTCCAGATATTGAGCGCGGCTAATGATCTCTGTCAGACGGGACGCCACGAGCTGCCCTAGCCGTGATTCGTCCAGGTCGTCGGCTTTTTGGGTTAGCAGGGCGACGAGATCGCGAGCTTTGTGGCTGCGCTCAACCGCTTTCATGAGCGTCAGCTTACAACAAAAGGGGCGCCGACCGAAGCCGACGCCCGCCCAGGTTCACAGTCAAGGTCAGGTAAGGCTCAAAACCAAATCGCCATGTCGAGACCCCGTCCGTCGTGTTCTCGCGCTTCTGCGGGTGGGAAGCGCTTAGCTTTGCCGCGGTAGATCCTCTCGGCTGTCCACAAGGCGGCACAAGCATCAAGAAAATCCTCGCGTCCACTGCGAAGACTGCTCAAGGGGGTCAGAAACGACCCCGGATAGCCGCAACTCTCAAGCAGCTTAATCCGCTCCAGCGCGCCCTGCTCAGTCTTCTTGCTGTTGACGAGCGGGTACCCTCCGTTCATCTCGAAAAAAGATACTTCAGGATGGACTTCATGGATAACGCGCTGCTGGTCCGGTATCACGACAACGTCGATTTCTAGAAGCTTCTTCCGAAGCCCCCAAGACTGCGCGCTAATGCCGATTCCGCCACGATCAGTGCTGAACTGGCTAGCTTCCTTTCGATCGTCGATGTGAAGACACATCCGTCCGATTGGTGAAAAGACCGAGCGATGTCGCGGTCGTATCAGAAGCCTTGCGAGCCGATCACAGGTTCGACCTCCGGGGAGCGTTACCTCCGGTAATCCGATCGGTACATCGACAGCGATGACGGCCGGCTTTTCTGGGAGGTCCAGCAGATCCTTCAAAGGAAGATCAGCATGGCGTACTTCGCCCGTATCGAAGTTCCCGATGATGGCCCGCCATCGGTCCTTGAAACCATCGACTCCACAAAGCCAAGCCACGCTCTCACCGCCTTCGGAAAGCCACTCTTGTCTTAGAGTGGATCGCTGTGCCCCAGCCTATTATGCCGTGTTACACCGGCTCAGCCACTATTCTCGGCGCGGGCACGCGCGGACGTCTAACCCTCCTTTCACTCCAGTTTGCTTTACTGCGCGGATATAGCGGTTGCGGCTTGGGGGATTGGAGATGGTGATGGCTAGTTACGACGTCCCCACACTCGAGCGGACCATTGACGGTCGTCGGTCAATGCGTTCCGTCGCGGATGCGCTTGAGGCGTTGAGCGGCGCACAAGGTCTCTCAGCCGGATCATTTATCGAGATCAGAACAAGCCGGCTCCCTGCGAGGATTAGCATTGGACCTTCCATCGTTCTTGTCGTGTGCCATGCCACTCGTCTATGGAAAAACAAGGGACTAGCTGGCGGACCGGACTGGATTCGAACTCGCGGTCCGGTGCGCGAAAATTTGCCTTTGAATTCTCGGGAGAATTTCCCGGTTCACTCGTGAAATTTGGCTTCGGAGAAATTTCCCGCCTAGGATGCTGGGTGAGGCATTTCACCTCTCTATCCGCGGTCCGGAACGTGACTAAAAAAGGTTCGCGGGCGTCTCCTCGAGCTAGCACGAAGTGATGGGGGTTCCCTCGCCCATCACCAGGTTCCCCCTAGGAACCCGAAGAAGCCCCGCGCCCCCGTCGGGGCTTCTTCTTTTTACAGTTGACGGCGCTCTATCGTGTCGTGCCCCATGACGCCCCTCCTACCCGTCGAAGGTCGCCGCCAACCACGCTATTGAGCCGGAACTCCCGTTGCTACCTTGCCGTTGAATTTAGTCGGCCACAGTGGAGCTTATATAACCGAAACCGTCGCTGACTTCCTGCTTACCCGCCTCTCCACCTGGGGAGTGCAGCGCGTGGTGCTCGTCTATTACGGCTATGGCCGGGTGGAGATGTCGGTTTCGACAACACCAGAACCGACCGCACCGGCCCAAAGCGCCCCTACCACACCAGCGCCGACGCCCCAGTGAGTATTGCCCCAATTTCTCGGTAACTGGGAAGAACGAGGTTGTTGTTGGGCGATGCTCCGGCCAAGCGGACGCATGTCGTCTGCTGCGATGCCAAAGCTTCCAGGGCCACTTTTCGCACCGCTTTTTGATTACGTCCTTACAGCCGGAGTAATTGTTGCACTGCACACGCCCAGGATGCTGCGCCGCTTGAAGACGCAAGCGGGCAAACACTGCTAAGCTCGCTCATCATCGGCTGTGACCCCCCAGGCAACCGATGCCTGAGAGCTTTAAGACTCCCGCCTGACCTGCGTGTGGGAGTATCGATGATGCCCTTCCGACAATTCGCACCCTTTTTTGGGCCGGCTGAACTGGACGCCCTAACGGCTGCCTTCGAGTGCACCTGGCTAGAGCTGTCTTCCTCCGGAATCGACCTGAGCAGCGAAGACAAGGTCGCACAGGTAAAGAGGAAACTGGCACAACGCATCCTCGTGTCAGCTACGGCAGGTGGCGTTCGAGACGTGGAGACGCTGAAACAGCAGGCCTTGCAGAGTCTCGCTGGCAATGTCCGACCGGGTGGTGAGCAAACCCCGGCTTCAGAAGCAGCATAGAGGAAGACACTCGCTTACTACGAGCGCGCCGCGCCGGGGGCGCACCCAATGCCTTTATCGTATTACCGCGACAGCTTCGACCCTGAAACACTGATGGTGCTCGAGGTCGCCTTTCACGAGGCGTGGCACGCGCTTCAGGCTAGCGGTGGCGATTTCGACCCGGAGGCGACGAGGAAAGCCTTAGCCGAGCTCATCGTAAGTTTTGCGGCCGAAGGTGAAACGAATCCCAAGCAGCTAAAGAGGCTCGCCTTGGCGGCTTTGCCGCGAACGCTCGGAACGCCATAGGGCCTGAGAGATTGGCGACAAGAGACCACCCACCCACGACCCATTCCGGACATCGCCCTTGAACTCCCTGGCGCCGCAATGACGTCGTCTCTATTCGGCGGCAGCGAGTGCCAACGGTGTAGGTCATCGTGTACGTACCCAGAGGAACATTGCTCCCGCATGTCGTGCAACGACCGCGACATGAATGTATGCGGGCCGAAAGGCGTGTGTCGGGCGACTGTGCAAAATATGGCATGCGAAACGAAGACTCGCTCGATGCGGCGAATCTTCCGCGGGGATAACGCTGAGATGTCTCCGAGGTCGAGCAAGACAGCGTGCTTCTCGAATAGCGCTTCGACATAGAGAACAGGATCGCCGAATCGACATTGACCAAGGCGTGTAAGAGCGGCCGCATGCGAGATTTGGCTCCGAACTTCACCCCCAACCGTCGCGGGTCAAGCACCGTATCAGCCCACTGCCCCAGCGGAAGTGCGAACAACGCCTAGCGTGTCCAAGCTTTCGCGCGCAGCGGCCACCGATCCATCCACATCGATGCCACGGCAGGCGTCCTCAACCACCACCACCTCGAAGCCATCGCGGGACGCGTCTTCGGCCGAGTAGCGCACGCAGAAATCAAAGGCGAGGCCGGCAAGGAAAATGCGCCTGAAACCACGATCACGGAGATATCCTACGAGACCTGTTGGGGTCTTCCGGTCATTCTCATAAAAAGTCGAGTAGGAATCAATTTCGCGATGGATTCCCTTGCGCAGGATGAGCGCCGCGTGAGGAACATATAAGTCCTTGTGGAATACGGCGCCCTTCGTGGCCTGAACGCAATGATCCGGCCAAAGAATCTGTGGCCCATAATCGACGATGATAGTGTCGTAGGGTTTCTTGTTGGGATGCGCTGAAGCGAACGACAGATGGTCAGGAAGATGCCAGTCCTGGGTCAGCACCACATGCGCGAACTGCTCGGCGAGGCTGTTTATCAGCGGAATGACCTCGTGCCCCTGTGGCACTGATAAGGCTCCTCCCGGGCAGAAGTCATTCTGAATGTCAACCACGATGAGGACATCGCGGCCCCCGACGGCAATCTTCTGCCTCATCAGGGGTTCCATTCCTGTTCTTTAAGACGGCGGTCGAACGCTGCGGCGAGGTCCCTCAGGGCTTCACCAACCTTCACGGGAGGGGTTGCGCCCGACTCTAGCTCGCGCAATGGCATGGGAAGAAGCTGAAGCTCATGCGCCGCATGTGCCCGGATCTCGCCGAGCGTCGGCGACGGCAAGAGACGCTTGCCTCCCCGCATGATCGGACAGATCAAGGGCTCGCCCTCCTGATCATCATCCTCTAGCGACAGCACATCGCCTGAGATGCGGCGGTCAACTCCGTAATGCCGCCAAACCTGCTTGCGGCCTGGCCAGGTCACCTTTTCGGCCGCGTGCTTGCGGCGTGGCAATCCGGCATATTCCTGAAGCTTGTAAGCGCAGTCGAGCGCCGGCGCATCGGACGAGGTCGTCAGGCTTGTGCCGATGCCGAATCCGTCGATCGGCGCGTCGGTTCTGGCCATTGCCATGAGGTCATCCTCATCGAGGCCACCGCTGGCGAAGATAGTCACATCGGTGAGGCCCCCTTCATTCAGAATTTGCCGCACGCTCTTGGAGAGCGCGATCATATCGCCGCTATCGAGCCGCACGCCGCGAATGCCGATGCCGGAAGCCTTAAGCTGCGGTGCAAGCGCCACGACCTTTCTGGCTGAAGCTTCGGTGTCATAGGTATCGATGAGAAAAACCACATCTTCCGGCCGCGCGCGGGCAAATCTGTCGAAGGCAACGGTTTCGTCATCATGGGCCTCGATGTAGGAATGCGCCATAGTGCCGAAGATTGGGATGTCGAACAGCTTGGCGGCGAGGACCGTCGCAGTGCCGGTAAAGCCCGCGACGTAGCTTGCGCGGGCTGCCATGAGACCGGCCTCAGCACCGTACGCGCGTCTGAGGCCGAAATCGACGAGCAGCTTGCCGGGCGCGACGAGAACCATACGCGCCGCCTTGGATGCGATTAGCGATTGAAAATGCACAATGTTGATGAGGCGCGCCTCAACAAGCTGGGCCTCGGGGAGCGGCGCCGTCACCCGCAGAATCGGCTCGTTGGCGAAGAATATTGTCCCTTCCGGCATGGCATGGACATCGCCTGTAAAACGCAGTTCGGCGAGATAATCAAGGGTGCGCGCGCTGAACCTGCCGGTGCTCCTGAGCCAGTCAATTTCGTCCGGGGAGAAATGCAAATTCTCAAGGAACTCAAGCGCCTGCTCAAGACCAGCAGCCATCAAGAATCCGCGCCGCGCGGGAAGTTTACGCACGAATAGCTCGAACACAGCCGTCTTCGTCTCGCCATGGGCAAGGTAGGCCTCGATCATATTAAGCTGGTAAAGGTCGGTGAGCAGCGGGCTTGAACCCGGATCCATGCGCGGTCGCTCAGACATGACATCCATTGATACGCTCATCACCTCCGGCCGCAATCTCCGTGGGGGGTCTGAAGCACAAGCGGTGCGCGCTTCGGTCACCACGCTTTCGGGCCAGTGAATATCATGCAGCTATGTTCGTGAGGACTATTCATTTCGCGCAAGGTGGATCGTCGGGCATACTCGGCCGAGCCGAAGTCGAAGCAATCAGGACTCGGGTCGGCTCTGGGATGCATGGGGGATTCCCATTGAAGCACTGGCTCCTCGGCGCGCTTAGTGCCGCCTGCCTTAGTGTCATCTTGCCAGTCTCTGCTAACGCGCAATTTTACGTCCGCTCGCCCGATGTGGAGAAGGGTGAACTCGCGATCGAGGAGCATGGCGCGATTTACTCAGGGCCGGGAGAGGAAGAGCGGCGCAGGCAATCCCACGAGGTCGAGCTGAAATACGGCTTCACCGACCGGTGGGAAGGGATCGGAGAGGGCTTCTTCCGCCAGGATATTGGCGAGAGTCTCGAAGCCAGACAATTCGAACTTGGCGCCCAATACGAACTCATTGAACGTGAGGGCGATGGACTGGGGGTCGCCTTCCGCGCGATCTACGAATTTGCGCTTCAGGACGACTCGCCCGACGAGATCCTGTTCGGCCCGCTCGCCAAATATGTCATCGGCCGCGACTCGCTCACCATGAACGCCTTCTTCGTTGGGCAGCTTGGAGACGAGGCGGAGGTCGACAGCCTGGAACTCAAGGTCAATTGGCGGCTGAAGCATGAGCTGACCGAAAAGTGGGGCCTTGGCGTCGAGGGCTATAGCGAGATCGAGGATCTCTCACATGCGGGAACCTTCGACGATCAGAAGCACCGCGTGGGCCCAGTCGCCTATTACGAAACCGGCGGCCACGGGGGAAGGCCCGAATGGGAGTTCGCCGCCGGCACATTGTTCGGCGTTTCAGAGGCGACGTCCGACGTAACCTTCAAATTCGACGCTGAAGTTAAGTTCTAGACGCCATGCTGTGCTTGCTGTGCATGTCGGCTCCTGATGCTGTGGACGGCTCCTCCACCCGGCACATCAGTGCCACTGATGTGGGGGCTGTTAGAGCTCCCACGATTCGGAGGAGCCAATCATGCAAGCGGTTACCACAATCGGTCTCGACATTGCCAAGTCGGTATTTCAG
>JBOGJG010000308.1:0-13772 GCA_050747825.1 Acidobacteriota bacterium
CCCGCCACCGCGAGCGCAGCGAGCCCGCCACCGCGAGCGCAGCGAGCCCGCCATGCTATAATCCGCCGCGAAGCGAGCATCCCATGGGAAAATTTCTGGTCGTTCTCGAAATGATCAAATTCGAGCACACGGTTTTTGCGCTGCCCTTTGCCTATCTGGGGGCGTTTCTGGCGGCTAGGGGATTTCCGGGCTGGGAGGCGAGTCTGTGGATTTTGCTGGCGATGGTGGGCGCGCGCAGTGCGGCCATGGCATTTAACAGGCTGGTTGACTGCGGCTACGATCAGCTCAATCCGCGCACTGCTGCGCGGGCGCTACCGCGGGGACTGGTGACCAGAAGCTTCGTGGTGCTCTTCATTGCCACTTCGGCAGGGCTTTTCTTCTTCTCGGCCTGGATGCTCAATTGGTTAGCCTTTTATCTGTCGCCTCTGGCGCTGACGACTGTTTTGGCCTACAGCTACACCAAGCGGTTTACTTCGCTATCCCACCTGTTTCTGGGCCTGTCGCTGGCCATTGCGCCCGTAGGCGGATGGGTAGCTGTGCGCGGCCAACTCGATGGGGGCCCTTTCGTGCTGTCAGCGGCCGTGCTCTTATGGGTGAGCGGATTCGATATTCTTTACGCCTGCCAGGACATCGATTTTGACCGTCGCATCGGACTGCATTCGCTTCCAGCCCGGCTGGGCGTCCGGAGAGCACTCGTGCTTGCCGCTGTCTTTCATGGAGCGACCATCGCTTTGCTGCTGTACGCCTTCCTTCTTTTTGATCTTTCGCTGATCAGTTGGGCCGGACTCATTCTCATCTCCCTCGGCTTGATTTACGAGCACAGCCTCGTCAAACCGGGAGACCTGAGTCGCCTCAATGCCGCCTTTTTTACCGTTAACGGTTTGATCAGTATCGTATTATTCTTGTTTGTCGGTTTCGATCTATGTCTATTCGCCTAGGCGACTTACTCATTCGACAGAATATTTTGAGCCTGGACCAGCTCAATACCGCGCTCAAATATCAGCGAGAGCATGGAGGCCGCCTGGGATCGATCCTGATCCATCTCGGATATGCCTCGGACGACGCTATCGCGACAGCTCTCAGCGAGCAGTACGAGGTTCCATCTATAAACCTCGCACATATGGAAATCGAACAGGAAGTGACTCGTCTCATTCCTATCGAGACAGCCATCCGCTACCAGGTGCTGCCGCTGAAGAAGATCGGGACCACTTTGACCGTCGCCATTACCGATCCCACCAATGTGTTGGCGCTCGATGAGATCAAGTTTATGACCGGTTATCGGGTGGAGCCGGTAGTCGCCGCCGAGGGCGCCATTCGGGAGGCTATCGAAAGAGTCTACGGGAGCGAACAAACACTTGCTCTAAAGAGAGTCTATGACCAGCTGGCCGCTGAAGCCGAATATGAGCTGGAGGTTCCCTCGGAGGAGCAGGAACTGAACCTTACCGAGCTGCAGAAGAGCACTTCGGAGGCGCCCATTATCAAGCTGGTCAATATCATTTTGGCCGAAGCGATCAGGCAGGGCGCCAGCGATATCCATATCGAGCCTTACGAACGCGAACTCCGGGTGCGCTATCGGATTGACGGAGTGCTCTACAAGATCATGAATCCGCCCATCAAATTTCGCGATGCCATGATCTCGAGAGTCAAAATTCTATCGGCACTCGACATTAGTGAGCGGCGCCTGCCTCAGGACGGCCGCATTAAGATCAAAATCAATCAAAACGGCCGCCGAAAAGAAATCGATTTCCGGGTTTCCTCGCTTCCCACGCTGTTTGGGGAAAAGCTGGTACTGCGTATTCTGGATCGAGAAAAGCTGCCGCTCGATTTGACCCAACTCGGATTTGAGCCGGAATCGCTCAAGAAGTTCGACCAAGCTATTCACAAGCCTTACGGAATGGTCCTGGTCACGGGTCCCACGGGCAGTGGAAAGACTAGTACGCTCTACACCTCGCTCAACAAGCTGAACACTCCTGAGGTCAACATCATGACCGCAGAAGACCCGGTGGAATTCAACTTCCCGGGCATCAATCAACTTCAAACAAAGGATCACGTGGGGCTGAGCTTCGCGGCGGCCTTGCGCTCTTTCTTGCGCCAGGACCCGAATATTATCCTGGTGGGCGAAATCCGTGACCCGGAGACGGCCGAAATAGCCGTCAAGGCTGCACTCACAGGACATCTGGTTTTGAGCACGCTTCACACAAACGATGCCCCCTCTTCCATAAACCGTCTTTTAAATATGGGCATCGAACCTTTCCTGGTGGCGAATTCAGTTCATCTGGTCTGTGCTCAACGCCTGGTCCGAAAGATCTGCCCGGAATGCAGGGAGAAGGTGGAGACTCCGGTTGAGGCCCTCGTTCAGATTGGATTCCCGTCCTCGATCGCCAAGAACCTGGCCACTTATCACGGCGCCGGGTGCCAAAAATGCAAGAACACGGGATATCGGGGGCGCCTCGGCCTCTACGAAGTTATGGAGATCACTCCCACTATCCAAAACATGATCCTCACCGGCGCTAACACCAATCAGATTCGCGAGCAAGCCAAAGAGGATGGGATGATCACTCTGCGCGAGAGCGGCCTGGAGAAAATCCGCGCCGGCGTCAGCACGATTGACGAAGTTCTGAGAGAAACGATGGGCGAGTAACGAGTGACGGTGGCAACATTAAGGTATTGCCCCGAATTTCACGGATGGGCAGGCATTTAAATCAGAGCTATCCGTGCCATCCGTGGTCTGACAGCCGACACCTGGGCTGTGACCAAGGTCACGTGAAATGCGACCTCAGCGACCTAGAATAGTCTGGACGAACGATGTCTATCCTGGCTGAACTATTGCAAAAAGTTGTCGAGATGGATGGCAGTGACCTGCATCTGACTCCGAACTCCCCTCCTCGTGTGCGCATTTACGGGCGACTGGTTCCAATCGGGGATACAGCGCTGACTTCTGCCGAGACCAAGAAACTGGCCTACAGCATGATGACCGATGATCAGAAGTTCCGCTATGAAGAAAGGCAGGAGGTTGATTTCAGTTTTGGAATCAAGGGACTCTCGCGTTTCCGCGCCAACGTCTTCACCCAACGCGGTTCGGTGGCTGCCGTTTTCCGCCTGATTCCCTTCGTGATTAAGGGATTTGAAGAACTGAGCATCCCGCCCGTCATTCAGAGGTTGTGCGAGAAGCCGCGAGGTCTGGTTCTGATCACCGGTCCGACGGGAAGCGGAAAGTCCACCACTCTTGCCGCCATGATCGACAAGATCAATCGCGAGAGGCACGAGCATATCATCACGGTTGAAGATCCCATCGAGTTTGTCCACGAGCATAAAAACTGCATTATCAACCAGCGGGAAGTCCCCTCGGACACGCAGTCCTTTTCAACCGCCCTGAAGATGGCTCTACGCGAAGATCCTGATGTTGTATTGATCGGGGAAATGCGCGATCTGGAGACCATCGAGGCGGCCCTGCGGATTGCCGAAACAGGCCACCTCACTTTTGCCACGCTGCATACCAACTCAGCCTATACGACGATCAACCGGATTATCGATGTTTTCCCTCCCCATCAGCAGCAGCAGATCCGGTCTCAACTTTCGCTGGTGCTGGAAGGGGTCATGTGCCAGACTCTGATTCCCCGCTCCGACGGCGCCGGCCGTGCCTTGCTGGCCGAGGTTCTCATTCCCACCGCTGCCATTCGGAACCTAATCCGTGAAAACAAGGTTCACCAGATATACTCGGCCATGCAAACCGGGCAGGAAAAACATGGCATGCAGACAATGAATCAAAGTTTGTTCGCGCTTTATCAGGAGCGAAAGGTCACTTACGAAGACTGCCTGGCCCGATCCTCTCATCCGGAAGAGCTTTTAGAGCTGATCAACAGATCTGGACCCAAAGGCGTCGCTCGATAGAATATCGTCGTTTTTTTAACATGAGCGTTATAGAAGTGAGTGAGAAGTGAGAAGTGAAATCAGCACGTTTCACTTTTCACTTTTCACTTTTTACTTCTTACCTTTGGAGGAAGGAAATATGCCGGCTTACCAGTTCAAAGGACGCCTATACGATACGGGCGGTCCAGTCAACGGCGTGCGCGTGGCCCAAAACAAGCAGAGTCTCGCAGCCGCTCTGCGCGCCGAAAGAATCATGCCCATCAATATCAGCGAGCAGGGAAAAGAATTTTCGCTGCCTCGACCGGGCCGCGGAGTATCGGGCAAGGAACTGGCTCTATTTACCCGACAATTCTCGGTGATGCTGGATTCCGGACTCCCCCTGGTGCAGTGTCTCAGCATCATGGCCGAACAACAGGAAAACAGAATTTTCCAGAGTACTCTGGACCGCGTGCGCGAGGACGTTGAGGGGGGCGCCACGCTGGCTGATTCCATGGCCAAGCATCCTAAAGTTTTCGATGCCTTGTATACGAATATGATTGCCGCTGGAGAGGCGGGCGGCATTCTGGACAACATTCTCGCCCGGCTATCTGTATTCGTTGAGAAAAACATCAAACTGAAGCGCGCCGTTCTTTCCGCACTCATTTATCCTGCGGTGATCGTCCTGGTGGCCATCGTCATTGTTTTCGTGATCATGATCTGGGTAATCCCCACCTTCGTGACCCTGTTTGAAGGCTTAAATGCTCCGCTGCCTCTGCCCACTCGCTTAGTGATGGCTACCAGCGCCTTTATGAGCCAATTTCTATTGCCCATCCTGATTTCGGTTCTCCTGATGGTCCTGGGCACGCGCTACTATTACAAGACTGATCAGGGCAAGCTGATGATCGACCGCATCCTCTTGAGCATGCCCGTTTTTGGTCCGACCTTGAAGAAAATCGCAACCGCCCGCTTTTCGAGGACCCTCTCCACTCTGCTGGTGAGCGGCATTCCCATTCTCGAAGGGCTGGATATCACCGCGCGGACGGCCGGCAATAGAGTCATCCAGAACGCCCTGCTGCGCACGCGCCGGGAAGTCGAAACCGGAAAAGTGTTGGTCGATCCAATGAAGAAGATCGGCCTTTTTCCACCCATGGTGACCCAGATGATTGGCGTAGGAGAACAGACCGGCGAACTGGACCAGATGCTTCAAAAACTGGCGGATTATTACGAGGAAGAAGCGGATTCGGCTATCGCCAATCTACTTACACTCATCGAACCCGTGCTCATTGTGTTCCTGGGCGTTGTGATTGGTGGTATCGTTATTTCCATGTATATGCCCATCTTCAGCCTGATCGGGCGCCTGGCCGCGTTTTAGTTCTTCGGTTCCTTGGTTCCTTAGCTGTCAGTTCAATCCAGGAGTCGGGTTCTAAAGAACGAAAGAAGTAAACAACGAGGCAGTGGCTTTAACGCGTGCCGCTGATCGGCTGATGCTGACCGCTGACTGGGGCTGACCGGCTGATCAGCTTCGAACCGTCAGCGGTCAGCAGGCGAGCGCAGCGAGCCGGGGTCAGTGGTCAGCTTGTGCCGTCACAGACGGTGAGTTTCCAGGGGTGACTAAAGAACCGACCTCCATGGAAGATTCCAAGCAAAGAATGCTGATCCTGATTGTGGCCAGGCTCCTTCTGGTCACAGTTGCCCTCGAGACGGCGTTTTTTGCGACCTCGCCTCAGCTTTTGGCCTCAGAACTGCGCCACTACTTTGTTCTCTTCGTTTGCCTTCTTTCCCTGATCTATCTGCTCTTATGGAAGTACAGTCGAGAGACCAGGGTTCTTTATTACCTGCAGTTTTACGTGGATCTGCTGCTGGTTTCGACTTTCATCTACGTATCCGGCGGGATCGGCAGCCCCTTTGTCCCCCTTTATCTGCTGATTATTGTTTATGCCAGCCTGCTGCAGCAGAGACAGGGCGGAATTCACGCTCTCATCCTCAGCAGCATTTCCTATATTGCCACTTCCCATCTCGTCTACCTGGGAGCGCCTGACTCGACAGGCGCTTACTGGCAGGAAATCTACCGCCTTGCCCTGGACACCCTGGGATTCGTGGCTGTCGCTCTTTTGGGCATTTATCTATCCGAACGGCTCCACAGCACACGCCGGGAATTGGGCGCAGCTAGGATGCTGCATGAGAACATCGTCAATAGCATCCGCGGCGGACTCATGACGCTCGATTTGGAAGGAAGAATCACTTCGCTGAATCAAGCGGCGGAAGAAATCTGTGGCTGCACTGAGGAACAGCTCCTTTTAAAACCCCTTTCGGTTATTTTTCCTGAAAGTGTTCTTCAGCAGATTCTGGAAAGCAATTTCCGCCTGACCTCCCGTGCCCTGAGAATTGAGTTCTGGATGACGAAGAGGCGGGAGGATGCGCTCTTTTTGGGAATGAGCTGCTCTCCTCTTCTGTCCCAAGAAAAGGAAACTATCGGATACGTGCTTTCTTTTCAGGACCTCACCGATATTCAGAAGCGGGAGGAAGAGGTCAAGTTTAAAGAGAAGATGGCTGCTATTGGCCAGATGTCTGCTGATATGGCCCATGAAATCAGAAATCCTCTGGGATCACTTTACGGGAGCATTCAAGTCCTTCAATCCGAACTCAGGCTGTCCGACGAGAAAGCCCGTTTGGTGGACATCGTGCTGCGCGAGTGTGAGAGACTGAACAACATTGTGGGCGATTTTTTGGCTTATGCCGGCCCTCAGGCCAGTTCCCCCCAGTATGTGGACATCGTGCCGCTGGTTCGAGAGACGGCCGAGATATTCAAGAACAATCCTGATTGGAAGGAGGGTCATCTATTTCAAATCTCATCCTGTGCAGAAGCGCTAGAGTGTATGGCCGATCCCGACCAGTTGAAGCAGGTGATCTGGAATATCCTTCAGAACGCTGCGCGCGCGATGCCCAATGGCGGCAAGCTCTCGATCAATCTCACCAACGGAGATTCGCGTGTTCTGCTCAGCTTTAAGGACCAAGGAATCGGCATGAAAACCGAGCAGAAAAAGAGACTTTTTCAGCCCTTCCACAGCGGATTCAAGAAAGGCTCAGGCCTGGGGATGGCGATTGTCTACCAGATTGTGCAGCAACATCACGGCCTGATCGATGTGCGCAGCCGGCCCGGGGAAGGCACTGAGATTGTGATTTCGCTGCCGGCCAGGTGAAGAGTGAAGAGTGAAAGGTGAATAGTGAAGAGTGAATAGTGAATAGTGAAGAGTGAACATGGGTGACGGTGGGTCAGCGCGAAGACCTCATAAGAAATTAAGAGCGTGGAGAGAATCAATCCGATTGGTGATCGAAGTTTATCGCAATGTACGGACTTTTCCAAACTTTGAACGCTTTGGGCTGGCCGCCCAGATGCAAAGAGCCGCTGTCAGTGTTCCCAGCAATATTGCCGAAGGGGCGGCACGGCATAGCAAGAAGGAGTTCTTGAAATTTATCTATATTGCCAAAGGATCTCTAAGCGAACTGGATACACAGATTGAGATCGGAAGAGACTTAGGTTTTTTATCGGACTCAAGCTCTACCAAACTACTGGAGTTGATCGGCGAGATAGATCGGCTACTTACCGGCTTGATTTCATCCATAAGACGGAAGCTCACCAGTGAAGAGTGAATAGTGAATAGTGAAGAGTGAATAGTGAAAAGTGGAAGGGCGTGGTTCTTAATTGCGAACAATGTCGGCCCCTGTGAGTCGGCTGAGGTACTCTGGGTGGCAGATATTACCTATGTTCCCACCCGATCCAGCTACCTTTACCTGGCGGTTGTTATCGACGCCTTCAGTCGCAGAGTCGTAGGCTGGTCCATGAAGACACATTTGAGGACGCAAGTCGTTGTCGACGCCTTAGAAATGGCCCTGCAACGGAGGCGTCCTGGCCCCTCGGTGATTCATCATTCCGACCAGGGCTGCCAGTACACCTCGATAGCCTTCGGGGCTCGTTGCCGCCAACATGGGGTTCGTCCTTCTATGGGGTCGGTCGGAGATTGCTACGACAACGCCCTGTGCGAGAGCTTCTTTGCCACCCTGGAGTGTGAACTGATCGACCGACAACGCTTTCAGAATCCTGATGAAGCTCAACAGGCCGTCTTTGATTTTATCGAGGGCTGGTACAACCCTAGACGCCGTCATTCCAGTCTCGACTATCGTTCGCCGGTGGCCTTAAAGGAACTACTACCAGAGTCAGTCAGTCGAACCTTAAAAACTGTCCACTAAAGCGGGGTAACTTCAGTCACCCCAATCACAAATCACCAATCACAAATCACCATTCACAAATCACAAATCACCAATCACAAATCACCAATCACCATTCTCTCTTCACTTCATCCCCAACTTCTCTAGTCGATGTCTCAATGATCGATAGGATAGCTTGAGCAACTCGGCGGCCCGGGTCTGATTGCCCTCGGATAGCTCAAGTGCGCGTTCGATCAACTGGCGCTCAACTTTGGTCAGAAAAGCATCGAGGTCTAGGCCTTCAGGATTCAGGCGGGGAAGCGTGAGCTCATCCCCGCTGAGACTGGAGTTCCTGCCGCTGCGAACGTTCTCGGGCAGCCGCTCTTTTTGAATGAAGTCGCTGCTCTCCAGAGTCATAGCCCTCTCGATCACGTTTTCCAGCTCACGCACGTTCCCCGGCCAGTCGTACTTCTCGAGACAATTCAGGGCCTCATCACTGATTCCCTGAATGTCTCGCCCCAGGCGCTGGTTATATTTCTGAACAAAGTGGCGCACTAAAGTCAAAATGTCGCTCTTCCGTTCTCTGAGACCGGGAATGTGAATAGGAATGACGGCCAGCCGATAGTAAAGATCTTCCCTGAAGCCCCCCTGTGCAATTTCCTGCTCCAGCTTTCGGTTCGTGGCGGCAATCACGCGCACGTCGGTCTCAATCTCTTCGGTTCCTCCGACGCGCCGCAGCGCTTTCTCCTGTAACACGCGCAAAAGCTTGACCTGCATGGTAGGGGACATCTCACCCACCTCATCCAGGAAGAGCGTCCCGCCGCCGGCCACCTCAAATAAACCCTTTTTATTATTCACGGCTCCGGTAAAAGCGCCTCTCATATAGCCAAAGAGCTCGCTCTCCAGCAGCGTCTCCGGAAAAGCGCCGCAGTTGATGGAAACAAACGGCCTGTTGGCCCGAGGGCTGGCCTGGTGAACGGCGCGGGCCACCAATTCCTTTCCTGTCCCGCTTGCGCCTGAGATCAGGATGGTACTGTCGGTAGCGGAAATCGTGCCGATCAGCTTGTAGATCTCCAGCATGGGAGGAGAAATCCCGACCAGTTGATGGCTTTGGATGCGCTCGCTTTCGAGAATCTGGACCTTGCGTTTCAGGCTGCGGGCCAGGAGAGCGTTTTTTACCAGGTTTTTGAACTCTTCGACGTTGAAGGGCTTACTGATGTAATCAAAAGCTCCGCACTTGAGAGCCTCAATGGCCGTGTCTGAGGAGGCGTAAGCGGTCACGAAGACAAAAGGAGTCTCCGGATCTGCTTTCTGCGCTGCGCGCAGAAGATCGAGACCGTCCAGATCGGGCATTCGCAGGTCCGCGATGACCAGGTCAAAGCCATGGTTTCGGCGGATCACCTCCAGAGCCTTCTGACCTTCGCCCAGACCGGTAACCCGGTAGCCTTCCTTTTCGAGAACATATTCCATGAACTCCAGCATGCTCTCTTCGTCGTCAACGACCAGTATGTGCTCCATGGGCTAGGCCTATTATATGGGCAGATCCGGTGATCTCGACCACAGTTTGGACGGACTTCGTCACATGGTTTGTCATAAATTGTCACTTTGATCCCATACTGTGCCGGTTCCTAAATCACAAGCGCTTGATTTTGCTGTACTTAGCCCATCAGTCTTTTTTGGTACGGAAGTTGCTAACAAGGAGAGCGTTCGATAAAGGATGTGGGACCCTATTGGAGGAAAAACAAGACAATGAGAAATGAAAAGGGATTTTCACTGATTGAGCTTTTGATCGTGGTAGCGATCATCGGAATCATCGCGGCCATCGCCATTCCCAACCTGGTCACATCGCGCAAGGCGGCTAACGAGGCCTCCGCCATCTCCGGCGTTCGCACTCTCGTCACAGCGCAGATTACCTGGGCCTCGACTCAAGGAAACGGCGATTATACGACTAAAGAGGAGCTTGCAACCGAAGGGCTGATCGACGCTACTCTCGGGTCAGGAGCCAAGCAAGGGTATAAATTTGACACTGTCCCCGCAGGAGCCGGCTTCACTGTCAGCGCGGCACCGGCTGAGGCGGGAGTGAGCGGAGATCGTAGTTTCTATAGTAACCAGACGGGAGTCATCTGTGTTGATTCAGCCCTTGAACCCTGCCCACTGGCGAACGTACTGGGTGGCGATTAAAGAACCGCCGGAAGCCGGCCTTCTCGCTAAAAAGGGGCCATCGCAAGATGGCCCCTTTTTTTATGGACGGGCACCTGAGGGCGGGGCGCAAAGGGCTCCTGGCTCACTTACTCGGCCCTAGCTCTCTTGGCGCTTTCTTGTGCTCTCAAGTCGAATGTTTCCCCGCCCAAGGCCTCTTCACGCTCGAAGTCTTCTTCCTCTTCTTCTTCCAGACCGGCGAAGGGGTTGGCGACGTCGATGTTGCGATAGTATTCCATGCCCGTGCCGGCAGGGATCAGCCGGCCCATAATGACGTTCTCTTTCAATCCGCGCAAGTAATCGATCTTCCCGCTGATGGCTGCTTCGGTGAGAACGCGTGTGGTCTCCTGAAAGGAAGCCGCTGAGATGAAGGAGTCGGTGCTCAAGGAAGCCTTGGTGATTCCAAGCAGCAGCGGACGTCCGGTACCGGCCTTGCCGCCCTGGGCCGTCACTCTCTCGTTTTCTTCCTCGAACCTGAACCTGTCCACCTGCTCTTCGAGCAGGAACTCAGTGTCGCCAACGTCTTCCACTTTCACCCAGCGCATCATCTGACGGGAGATGACCTCGATGTGCTTGTCGTTGATGTTCACGCCCTGCAAGCGGTAGACTTCCTGAATCTCATTCACCAGGTAACGCTGGAGCTCTTTTTCGCCCAGCACGCGCAGGATATCATGAGGATTACGGGGACCGTCCATCAAGGCCTCACCGGCCTTCACCCACTCTCCCTCCTGAACGTTCACATGGACGCCGCGCGGCAGCAGGTACTCGGCCTTGGTTTCTCCCGCTTCGTTCTCCACGATGATCTTGCGCTGTCCCCGGCTGATGCCGCCATACTTCACGAGGCCGTCGATTTCCGTAATGACGGCGGTCTCTTTGGGCTTTCTGGCTTCAAACAGCTCTACCACGCGCGGCAAACCACCGGTAATATCCTTTGTCTTGGTGGTCTCACGCGGGATTTTGGCCAGCGTGTCACCGGAGGAAACCTGATCACCCGCCTCGATCATGAGGTGGGCTCGCGACGGGATCATGTAGGATTTAACCACCTTGCCTTTATTATTTTTGACTTGGATTTGAGGCTGGCGCTTTTCATCCGAGGTCTCGGTAATAACTTTGCGGGAGAGCCCTGTCACCTCGTCCACCTCTTCCCTCATGGTGACGGCTTCGATGATATCTTTGAACACGATCGTGCCGGAAAACTCCGTGAGGATCGAGAAGGTAAAGGGGTCCCACTCCACCAGCTTCTTACCCGGTTCGATTCGCTCGCCGTCTTGGACTGAAAGGCGGGCGCCATAAATGACGGAGTAGCGCTCCTTTTCCCGGCCCTTGTCGTCCTGAATGATCAGGCTTCCGTTTCGGTTGATAGCGACCAGGTAGCCTTCCTTGTTGGTAACCGTCTCGATGTTCAAGAATCGAACCGTGCCGGCGTTCTTGGATTCGACCGTCGATTGCTCTTCGATCCGGCTGGCGGTTCCACCGATGTGGAAGGTTCTCATGGTGAGCTGTGTTCCCGGCTCACCGATGGACTGGGCGGCCAGAACACCGACCGCTTCACCGAGCTCGACCAGTTTTCCGCTGGCCAGATTCCGGCCATAGCACATGCGGCAGAGTCCGCGTTTGGACTTGCAGGTAAGGCCGGAGCGGATCATGACCTTTTCGATACCGGCCGCCTGAATTTCGCCTGCTGTGTCCTCGTCGATCTCCTGATTGACGTCTATCAGATTCTCTCCGGTAAATGGATCAACCACCTTCTCGAGAGCCACGCGGCCGACGATACGGTCGCGCAGGGCCTCGATAATCTCTCCTCCTTCAATCAGAGAAGTGACCTCGATGCCGTCCAGCGTCTGGCAGTCTTGTTCGGTGATGATGACATCCTGAGCGACGTCCACCAGCCGCCGGGTTAGATAACCTGAATCGGCGGTTTTCAAAGCGGTATCGGCCAAGCCCTTACGGGCGCCGTGGGTTGATATAAAGTACTGCAGCACGGTCAGACCTTCCCGGAAGTTGGCGGTAATCGGGGTTTCAATGATCTCGCCTGAAGGCTTGGCCATCAGGCCGCGCATTCCGGCCAACTGGCGAAGCTGCTGCTTGCTGCCTCTAGCGCCGGAGTCAGCCATGATGAAGATGGAGTTGAACTCCGGGCGGCCGTCTCCATTGCCGGTAGCCTCCTCGGTCAGGACCGGCTTGTAAGTGGCCATCGACTGAAACATTTCATCGGCAATCTTTTCTGTAACGTCGGACCAGATGGCCACGACCTTGTTGTAGCGCTCACCGTTGGTGATGGCGCCCTCGAGGTACTGCTGCTCGACATCGATCACATCCTGGCGTGCCTTTTCAACCAGTGCTTCCTTATTCTCGGGAATGATCAGATCGTCGATGCTGACGGTAAAGCCTGCCTTGGTCGCGTAGAGGAACCCAAGGTCCTTCAACTGGTCGAGCATCTCGACGGTGGCTTCATGCCCGAAGCGCAGGTAACAGTAGTTCACCAACTGCTGCAGCCCCTTTTTCTTGAGAAGTCCGTTGATATAGGGCATCTGTTCGGGCAGTTGATCGTTGAAGATGGCCCTTCCGACAGTGGTGGCGATCATCTTCTTTTCAACTTCCTGCATATCGGCGCGCAAGACCGCCTGATTATCATATTGAGTCGTCAGATCCATCAACTGCCCCGAATAGCGCAGGGAAATGGGCGTCAACAACTCCACGCGCTCGGCCTGCAAGGCGTGATAGACCTCGTCAATACAGGAGAAGCTTGTCCCTTCACCCCGGGCGCCGCTCCGAGAGCTGGTGAGGTAGTAGCAACCCAGGACGATATCCTGGCTGGGAACCGCCACAGGCTGCCCATTGGCTGGAGACATCACGTTCTGGCTGGCCAGCATCAGCATGGACGCTTCGATCTGCGCCTCCTGGGAGAGGGGAATGTGCACGGCCATCTGATCGCCATCGAAGTCAGCATTGAAAGCGGTACAGACCAGTGGGTGAATTTTAATGGCCTTGCCTTCCACCAGGATAGGCTCGAAAGCCTGAATACCCAGCCGGTGCAGCGTGGGTGCGCGGTTCAGGAGAACCGGATGCTGCTTGATGACATCCTCCAGGATGTCCCAGACAACCGTTTCCTGGTTCTCAACCATTTCCTTGGCGCCCTTGATGGTGGTTGCGTGTCCTTCCTTTTCCAGGCGGTTATAAATGAAGGGCTTAAACAGCTCCAGAGCCATAATCTTGGGAAGACCGCACTGGTGCAGTTTCAGCTCCGGACCTACGACGATGACCGATCGGCCGGAGTAATCGACGCGCTTACCGAGCAGGTTCTGGCGGAAGCGCCCCTGCTTTCCCTTTAAGGTGTCCGAGAGAGACTTAAGAGGACGGTTCTTGACCCCTCTGAGCACGCGGCCCCGGCGGCCGTTGTCAAATAGAGCATCCACGGCTTCCTGCAGCATGCGCTTCTCATTGCGGATGATCACCTCGGGAGCCCGCAGCTCCATTAACTTCTTGAGCCGGTTATTGCGGTTGATGACGCGGCGGTA
>JBOGJG010000309.1:0-28967 GCA_050747825.1 Acidobacteriota bacterium
GGTGGGTGGTGGCAAGCTCGCTGCGCTCGCGGTGGCGGGTGGCAGGTGGCAAGCTCGCTTCGCTCGCGGTGGCAGGTGGCAGGTGGCAAGCTCGCTGCGCTCGCGGTGGCGGGTGGCAGGTGGCAAGCTCGCTTCGCTCGCGGTGGCAGGTGGCAGGTGGCAAGCTCGCTTCGCTCGCGGTGGCGGGTGGCAAGCTCGCTTCGCTCGCCGTGGCGGTCAGTGGTCAGCGGTCAGCGGTCAGCGGTCAGTGGTCAGCGGTCAGTGGTCAGCGGTCAGCGGTCAGTGGTCAGCGGTCAGCGGTCAGCGGTCAGTGGCCAGCGGTCAGTGGTCAGCGACTCAAACTTCCCGGATCTCCTGCTCTTTCTGCCCTGACAGCTCGTCAATCTGCTGGATAAATTCGTCGGTCACTTTTTGAATCTGGTCCAAGCCCTTATGCTCATCGTCCTCTGAAATGGCTTTGTCTTTGAGGAACTTTTTCAGCCTGTCATTCTGGTCGCGGCGGATCTGGCGGATGGCCGTGCGGTGCTCCTCGGCGATCTTACCGACGTGCTTAGCCAGGGACTCACGGCGCTCCTGAGTGAGCGAAGGAATCGGGACCCGGATGAGGCGTCCGTCGTTGGAGGGATTCAGACCCAGGTCAGCCGCCAGGATAGCCTTCTCAATGTTTGAGATTTGCGAGGAATCCCAGGGCTGGACCGTGATCAAATTCGATTCAGGAGCATGCAGGGTCGCCACCTGGTTGAGAGGCGTCTGAGCGCCATAGTAATCGAGCGTGACGCTGTCGAGAAGATGAACTGAAGCCCGGCCGGTCCGGATGGAGGCCAGTTCTCGGGTCAAGTCGTCAATGGTCTTGGCCATTCTCTGCCTTGTTTCTGAAAGGACTCCTTGAATCATCAGGACGTAATCAAAGTGCCGACTTTTTTCCCAAGAACAGCTTCTTTGATGTTCCCTTCCCGCTTAAGGTTAAAGACAACGATGGGAAGGTGGTTATCCATGCACAGAGAGATGGCAGTCGTATCCATCACTTTCAGGCTTTTCTCCAGAACCTGAAAGTAGGTCAACTGATCAAAGAGTTTGGCATCTTTGTTGTGGG
Source organism: Acidobacteriota bacterium (assembly GCA_050747825.1). Lineage (GTDB taxonomy): Bacteria > Acidobacteriota > UBA6911 > RPQK01 > JBOGJG01 > JBOGJG01. Next base: position 1,094 of record JBOGJG010000309.1, read on the forward strand.
CAGGATCTGAATCGTAGACACCATCGACCTTGGTCGCCTTTAAAATGACTTCGGCCTTGATCTCCATGCCCCGCAAGGCGGCCGCCGTATCGGTCGAAAAGTACGGATTGCCTGTCCCGGCAGCCAGGATAACCACACGCTTTTTCTCGAGATGCCGAATAGCCCGCCGGCGAATGAAAGGCTCGGCTACTTCAGCCATGTTGATGGCGCTCAGGACGCGGGTGAAAATGCCTTTTTTTTCAAGGGCGTTCTGGAGAGCCAGCGAGTTGATGACGGTGGCCAGCATGCCCATGTAATCGCCGGTAGCGCGATCGTAGCCCGCCTCACTGACGGCTACGCCACGGATGATGTTTCCGCCACCGACTACGATAGCCGTCTCTACTCCGAGCTGATGAACTTCCTTGATCTCGCGGGCGAGGTTCTCCATCATGGCAGGATCCACGCCGAAGTTTTGAAAACCCATCAGCGCTTCACCACTGAGTTTGATCAAGACCCGTTTATAGTGGGGCTTTACAACTTCTGCCGGCTCAACAACAGCAGCTTCTTTGTTTTGCTCTTGAACCGCATTTCCTGCCATGTTCTCCTACTCGCCGACTTTGTAGCGGGAAAACCGCCTGACCGCAATATTTTCCTTCAGTGTGGCGATTCTGGTCTTGATGATCTCTTCGACCGTCATTTCCGGATCTTTCACAAAGGGTTGCTCGTACAGACAGACCTCAGAATAATATTTGTTCAGTCTACCTTCAACTATTTTATCTACAACCTTCTCAGGTTTGCCACTTTCCAGGGCTTGTTTTCGGTAAATATCTTTTTCCTTATCAATATCTTCCTGCGAGACTTCTTGGCGGCGGACATAGAGTGGGTTGGCAGCCGCTATTTGCATGGCCAGATCCCGAATCAATTCCTGGAATTCGTCGGTGCGAGCCACAAAGTCGGTTTCACAGTTGACTTCGACGAGAACGCCCAGCTTGCCGCCGGCATGGATGTAGGATCCGACCAGTCCCTCTCGAGTAGCCCGTCCGGCCTTCTTTCCGGCTGCGGCCAGTCCCCTCTCCCGAAGGACGGTAATCGCCTGATCTACGTCTCCGGACGCTTCCTCCAGGGCGCGCTTGCATTCCATCATGCCGGCGCCGGTCTTTTCACGCAATTCTCTGACTTGTTCTGCGCTAATCGCAGCCATCTGTAGCCTCCTGTTCAGTCGAGATTAGTGGCAGTCTAGGATTCAGTCTTGACTTCTTCGGCCTCTTCAGATTTCTTCTGCCTGGAGCTGCCGGCTTTCTTGCCGGTCGTGGAGGGCTTGCGTGTCCGGCTGGGTTTTACTGCAGCTTTCACTTTCTTTCCCTTATCCGTTGCGTCCTTGACCTCGGCTTCACTCTTTTGGACGGATTTCCTGGGCTGCTTCTCTTGAGCCTGCTCAACTTCACTCCGCGGCTCGTATTCCGCAGCCTCGAGTTCCTCATCGGCCTTCTTTACGGGAGGTTCCGGCGGCTTCTCCTCCTGCCCGGAGAGGTCGGGAGGAATCGGCTTTTCCGCTGTTTCACCGGCGACCTGCTTGGTTTCCGAGAAATGCTCGACGAGGGCAGCTTGCTCGTCCTTGACTTCTGCCTTTGCAGCCGCCTGAGAACGCTTGGCGGTCTCTTTGGCTTCCTTGGCCGCTTTGCGGGCGGCCGCCTCCTGAGCCGTTTTTTCCTCGGCTTCCTTCATTTCCGCTTCGACCTTGGCCTGAAAGATCGACCTGCCGGCCACGAAGGCATCCGCCACCGTCGAAGCAAACAGTCTTACTGCTCGTAGAGCATCGTCATTGCCGGGAATGACGTAATCAACTCGCTCCGGATCGCAATTGGTGTCTACAATAGCAATCACGGGGATGCCCAGCTTGGAGGCTTCCTTAACGGCAATCGCTTCTCTGTTGGAATCCACGATGAAAACCGCATCAGGCAGCCGGTCCATGTCCTTGATACCGCGCAAGTTCTTTTCCAGCTTCTTTCGCTCACGCTCCAACTGGGCCACTTCCTTCTTGGAAAGCTTTTCATAGAAGCCGTTGGAGCGCATGGACTCCAGCTCCTTATAGCGCTTGATACTGTTCTGCACGGTCGAAAAATTGGTCAGGAGCCCGCCCAGCCATCGGTTATTGACGAAGTACATGCCACAGCGAACGGCTTCCTCCTCAACGGCTTCCTGGGCCTGGCGCTTTGTTCCAATGAACAGGATCGTCTTACCCTGCAGGGCGAGATCATTAATGAAATCAATTGCATCTTTGAAGAGCTTCAGTGTCTTTTGCAGATCGATGATGTAGATACCGTTGCGTTCTCCAAAGATGTATTCCTTCATCTTCGGATTCCAGCGGCGGGTCTGGTGGCCGAAATGAACACCCGCCTCTAAAAGTTGTTTGATCGAAATAGCAGCCAAACAGTTCCTCCTGACTTATCTCTTGGAAAATTGAAATCGTTTTCTGGCGCCGGGTTGGCCGTACTTCTTCCGTTCCTTGCTGCGAGGATCCCGAGTGAGAAAGCCGGCTCTTTTCAGCTTCTGACGCAATTCGGGGTCTACCTCCAACAGGGCGCGTGAGATCCCCAGCCGAATAGCGCCCGCCTGTCCCGCATAACCGCCGCCGCCAACATTGACATAAATGTCCAGCTTATCCTGAGTCTCTGTGAGTATCAGGGGCTGAGTGACGGCCATGCGTTGAGTTCTATTCTTGAAGTAATCTTGGTAATCGATGTGATTGACTACAATCTGCCCGCTGCCGGGCATCAGGAAACAGCGGGCTGTGGAAGTTTTCCGCTTTCCCGTCCCATAATATTGAATTTGTTCCAAGAGCTCTCCTTCGTGCCTTTAGATTTCTAAAGGGCCAAAACTTCCGGCTTCTGAGCCTGATGCGGATGATCCGGACTGGCGTAAACCTTGAGCTTCTTCAGCATCTTGGCCCCAAGTTTGGTCTTGGGCAGCATGCCCTTCACGGCAAACTCGATCAACCGTTCAGGATGTTTTGCCAACAGATCCTTGGCTGTGGTTTGCTTGAGGCCACCGGGATATCCGCTGTGAGAATAGTAATTCTTCTGATCCCACTTTTTACCGGTGAACTTGAACTTGTCCGCATTCACCACGACTACGAAATCACCCGTATCGAGGAAATCAGTATAGCACGGCTTATTTTTCCCCATGAGAATCTCAGCCAACCGAGAAGCCAAGCGACCCAATACCTGATCCTCAGCATCGACGACGTACCACTTCTTCTCTAATTCATCGACCCGAGGTAAAAAAGTCTTCATAACGATTCCCTTCATCGCGTGCCCTGCTCACGCAGGCTACGCCCGAAAAAACGTAAACGCCAAAAATATAAAAACTGGCCTCAGCTGTCAAGTTCGTCACTTTTTAAGTTCGTCACTTTTTAAGGCAAGACGTTATTTATAGTGTGACTCGCATCACCATGAAAAGATTAACGTAATTGTAATATGCGGAATTTGAAGGGGGCGTCTCGAACAGGGTCATGAGCATCCTAACACATCTGAAGCCAAAAACAAGAAATCTGATCGGTGTCGATATCGGGTCCTCTACCGTAAAAGTAGCCGGACTGAAACCCTTCAACGGGTCCTATGAGCTGGATACCCTGGCCATCGAACACCTGCCTCAGGATTCCATCGCAGACGGGGCCATCATTTCCAAGATCCCGGTCGCCGAAGCAATCGAAAAAATTTTCAAGGCCCACAACATTAAGAACAATCGCATCGCCACTTCAATTTCGGGCCATTCCGTCATCGTCAAGAAGGTCACGCTGCCCGCCCAGAGCGTGGAAGAGTTGGACGAATCAATCCAGTGGGAGGCAGAGCAGTATATTCCTTTCGACATCTCCGATGTCAATCTCGACTATCAGATCGTCCGCCGTATCCCTGAAACCAACAAAATTGAGGTCATTCTGGTCGCTGCCAAGCGCGACAAGATCACCGAACATACCAGCGTCGTCTCCATGGCTGGAAAGCATCCCAGCGTCGTCGATATCGATGCCTTCGCTCTCCAGAATGTGTACGAATTCAATTATGAACCTGATACTTCGACTGTTGCCGCTCTGCTGGATATCGGTTCCGCCACCATGAGCATCAACATCGTGAAAGGCAATGAGTTCCTCTTTACTCGCGACATTGCCATGGGCGGTCATCATTACACCGATTTTCTGCAGAAGGAGTTCAGAGTCCCCTTTTCCGAAGCGGAAAATTACAAGCGGGGAGATGCTCCTACGGAAGAGCTGAGAGCCCGGGTCCAAAAGGTGCTGGATTCGGTTTCGGAGATCCTCACTCTGGAAATTCAAAAGACCTTCGATTATTTCAGAACTACCGTCTACTCCGAGGAGATCCGCGAGATCTACCTGAGTGGAGGCGCCAGTCGCAGCCAGGGGCTGAGGGAATTCCTGAAGAAGAATTTTCAGATACCCGTTGAGTTCCTGAATCCTTTTAAGAGAATCCGTACTGAGAATGGCGACTTCACGCCGGACGCATTGAACGAAATGGCCGCCGATTTTGGAATCGCCATCGGCCTGGCTTTAAGAACGGCTAAAGATCGATGATTAGAATCAACCTCCTCCGCCAATCGTCCCAAAAGACGCGTGCCTGGTCATTCCAGTCTTCCCAGATGGGACTTTACTCCGCCATTCTTCTGATTACCGCCTTTCTTGGCGTGGGCTGGTGGTACTGGCAGCTTCTAGAACAGCGGGAGGAGGGAAAGGTTGTGATCGAGCAGTTGCAGACGGAAACCCTGCGTTTGCAGGGTGTCAAGAGTGAGCTGGAAAGGTTCGAGGGCCAAAAGCTACTGCTGGAGGAAAGAATCGCGGTCATCGAGCGCTTAAAATCCAATCAAAAAGGCCCTGTGCTATTGATGAATGCGCTCATCAATTCCATCCCGGAAGAACCCAGGCTTTGGCTGACCAATATGTCTCAAAATGAGAGCTTAGTCACGATAGAGGGTAAATCTTTTGATGTGCCGTCGATTGCCGACTTTATCGCCAACCTGAACAACAGCTCTCCCTTTCGCTTAGTCGAGCTGTCTTACTGGGAGGAAGAAGAGGGGGCCATCAAGTTTGAGCTCAATTGTGAGGTGGGAAACTAGGTATGCTGGAAAAATTGTCCATCTCGAGACTTCCACAACGTACGCAGCTCGTGATCTTGACGCTCATCGTGGGCGCTTTCTGCTACCTGTTTTATAGCCGCTACATTCAGCCGCTGAAGAGCGAAGTGGATGCGCTGCAGACCAGAATTGAGGCTTTGACCGTAGAAGTTCAGAGGGGCCAAATCGTCGAAGCCAGACTGCCCGACTTCAAGCAACAGGTGAGACAGCAGGAGGAAAAACTGGCCAGGCTGCGCCAGATCCTTCCCGAAGAGAAGGAGACGGCCGAGATCGTTCGAAGGATACAGGAGTTGGCGGTCCAGTCTAATCTCAGGATCAGGAGTTTCACCCCTCAGAAGACCATCCGAAAAGACTTTTACGAGGACTGGCCCATCCTGATCGCTTTAGAGGGGAACTACGACAGCCTGGGCACCTTCTTTGAAAGTGTGGGCCAGTTTACCCGCATTATCAACGTTGAAGGAATCAACATAAAAAGTGTGGAGGGCAAGTCTTCGGCAGACAGAACCCTGTCGGCGATCTGTACCGCCACAACCTTCGTGTTCGTGGAAGGGGCGGATAGCCTTCTTGACACGGATCAAGACGCCAGTACCGCGAACAATGAGCGTTTGAAGAAAGCGGATCCGGAGGACGAGGTTTAGCCGAGCTATGAGACATTCAAAGCTTAAACTTATCTTGCCTTTGTCTCTCGCCGCCTTTGGGGGACTGCTGCAGGCGCAAGAGTACGATTCGAAGGGCAAGAGAGATCCCTTTGCCAATCTGGCACAGATCCTGGAGCAAAGGCCGGCCGAAATCGTGGGCCCGCCTCCACTGAACCGGAGACCTCCCGGCCTGCCGGGTTTGCTGATCCAGGAAGTGAACGTGGCTGGAACAGCCGCCAATGGACATGAGAAAATCGTCATTCTGAAAGGCATCGACGATTTTACTTACCTGGGAAGGACGGGCAGCAAGCTTTTCGACGGCTACCTGGAATCCATTATGGGAGACCAGGTCGTTTTTCTGCGGGAGATCACGGACACACGCGGGAACAAAACCACTCGCAAAGTGGTGAAACGGTTTTATACAGAAGATCAATAGGGAGATCCATCATGAAGGTAGCTGCTTCTGTTCTGTTTCTCGGTCTAACTGCAGGTTCGAGCTGGGCAGTAAACCAGGCCGCCATCACAAGCCAGACAGTACAACAGGCCCAGAGTCAGCAGTATCAGGGCGAGCCTGTCACTATCAAGCTCGTTGACGTCTCCCTGGTTGATTTCTTCCGTACCATCTCGGAATTGACCGCACTCAACATCCTGGTTGACCCGGACGTTCAGGGCACCATCACGATCAACGTGGAAGAGGTCCCCTGGGATCTGCTCTTCGAAGCTGTCCTCAGGAGCCAGGGGCTGGAAAGGAATATTCAGGGCAATCTGGTCAGAATTTCAACCAAGGAAACTCTGCAGGCGGAAGAGGAAGCTGTGCAGTCTTTGAAGAGAGCCGCCTTTCTAGCTAAAGATACGGTAACGGTGACTCAGCACCTGGATTATGCAGTGGGTGCTGACCTGGCAGACCCGCTGCAAAACCAGCTCAGCGAACGCGGTGAAATCATGGTGGATGAGCGCACCAATACGCTGATCATTACCGATGTGCCGGAGCGGGTCCAGCAGGTTACAGGGCTGCTGCAAATCCTGGACGTTCCCGAACAGCAGGTGGAGATTGAAGCCCGCATTATCGAGGCCACCACCAATTTCGTTCGGGAGTTGGGAGCCCAACTCGATCTTTTCCTGGGCAATGCCGGCGACCGGGCGCGGGGGACGTTATCCTCTTTCGCGCCGGCGCAGGGGGCTGTGGGGGCTGGGTTGGTTAACCTGGGCCGTCTTGTGGACACCGTTCGGCTGGATGCGCTCATTACAGCAGCCGAAGAAGAAGGTAACGCCCGAATCCTGTCCAAGCCCAGGGTCAGCGCTCAAAATAATGCCCAGGCCATTATCACCCAGGGCTCCAAAATTCCGATCCCCGTGACTCAGAACTTTACGACGACCGTTCGGTTCGAGACAGCAGCCCTGCAGCTCACGGTAACCCCTCAGATTACCAAGGAAGAGACTGTACTCTTGAACATTAGGGTAGAGAACAATGTTCCCGATTTCACGAGAACGGTCCTTGGAATTCCCACCATCCTTACCAGCGAGTCTCAGACCATCGTGCTGGTCGAGGATGGAGGGACGACGGTCATCGGAGGCATTTATATCGAGACCGACCGCGAGCAGGAAAACAAAGTGCCCGGTTTGGGCGATATCCCCGTGCTCGGCCACCTTTTCAAACGGACTCACGATTCCCGAGAAACCCGCGAAATCCTCTTCTTTATCACGCCGCGGATCAAGATCCTGTCCCGAGCAGAGATCACCGCTGCGGGGTAGCCTCGGTTACTCCAGCAAGAGACTGTCTACCAACTCCTCCGGGTCCGGCACGACAAAGTGTCGAGTGTCCACGAAGAGAACGTTCTCGCTCTGCAGGTGGCTGAGCACTCGGGTGGCGGTTTCGCGCGAGATTCCCACGATATCGGCTAATTCCTTGTGCGTCAGATGAATGCTGATGCGGGTGCCGCCGTCGGTTTGCTCGCCTTTTCTCTGGCAGAGATGATAAAGAGCAGTTCGGATGCGGGCATCAGCATTATGGAAAGTCAGGACTTCGATCTGGCTCCAGGCTTCGCGGCATCGGCTGCATAACATCTTGAACAGCGCCCGGGTGACCTTAGGCTTGGTTTCCAGCAGGAGAGAAAATTCATGGTTGCTCATCGATAAGATGGTGGCAGGCACGACCGCCGTAACTGTCGCCGGAGTCGTTCCTCCATCCAACATCGACATCTCGCCGAAAAACTCACCCGATTCGTGAAAGGCCAAGATCATCTCCTTGCCATTGGGCAAAAGTCTGGAGACTTTGACTCGCCCCTCCTTCACGATATACATGTACTTGCCGGTATCTTCCTCGAAAAACACGATATCGTTTCTCTTGTACTTCTGTTCCCGGAACATCTCCGAGACGGAAGCGAGGTCTTCGTTGGGCAGGTCTCGAAAGAGAGCCACACCTTTCAGAAAATCAATATCAACCTTCATGTTTTTTCAAATTCGCCAGATGGGACTCCAGATGATTTATTTGATACTTCTCTTCGAGCTCCTTAATTTGGGGCCGAACCGTGTGTAAATGATGAAGGTTTTCCTGAATTTGGTCAATAAGTTCCTCTTTTTTGTAAGACAAGTGATCGAGATCCAGGGCGTTCTGCGCCCCTTTTCGGGCCAGGTAATGTCCAATGGCACGGGCCGCTGGATATAGAAAGAACACGTTTGGCCCGGGTAGGGGCGTCAAAAGCGAACCCAGTAGAGCCAGCGTGCCATCAATCCACAGCCAGCGAGTGTGCTTACTGTATCGGCTTTGCAGGAAATCTCCTAGATTGCGGGCAGCAGCGCTATCCTGCATAGTCGAGGGATGATGGACTTCGAGCCGATTGGCATGCCGCAGGTAAGCGCAGACCTTTTCCTGGTAGTCAAACCTCTCTCTGAACTGGTGGTAGAGGCTAAACGCCTTGGCTTTTAGTTGCTCCCATCTTCCCCTGCCTTCTTGAGCGTAATCCGTCAGGTGCGAAGGGGGCTCGAGCACCGGGAAAGCCTCTGCGGAAGATTTTCGGAAAAGGAGAAGGTGCATGCAAACGAGGTTCTCTCTGTCCTCCTTTTCACTTTCCCTGAGAAGAGCGAGAGAAAGACAAACCAGCAACCCGCCCCAGACGATGCCCACAACAACCAGCATAGTGACAATGCTTACAACCGTCATCATCATGGGGCCGTTACTCGGCCCCTCCTTCAAAGTCGATTAGCAACAAACCGATTGGCAATGATAAAGATCAGGATGGCAAGACCCCATTGGAGAATCGTCGTGCCTACGGTTTCTATTCCAAGCGGATTCCACCAGCCATGGGGATCCGCCTGGATCACTTGCGAAAACCACCATGAGATCAATATAACCACCTGAGCTGGGATGGCATATTTGATGAGATAGTTGTACCACTTCCCCACGCGGATATCGCTTCCCCGCGAATTGACCTTTGAAGAGCGGAATTCATCCACGCCATAGCGTATGACGGCTGTCGCAATGAAGGCCCCACTGATCATGAGGCCTATACCCCAAGTCCAGTCCTGATTCAGGAAGAAGTCCACACTCAGGGCGGAGGGAATACCCAGCACCAAAGTCGCCAAGTAGACTGCCAGGACCGCTGTTCCCCGGCTCACTTTCATGTCCATCAGAATCCGGGCACTGAGCTCGACCATCGAAACCAGTGAAGTGAGGGCGGCAAAACTCAAGGCCAGAAAGAAGAGGACAGCAAATAGGGCGCCGCCCGGTATCTGATCCAGCAACAGCGGCATCCAGATAAAGGTCAGACCGGTATTGGCAGGCCCCGGCATCTGAATGATCTCCTTCGCCTGCTCAGGAATCGTGGCAAAGACGGTACAGAAAATCGTAATCCCCGCCAGAAGTGAAATCGAGTTATTGCCAAAGCCAATCAAAGCGGCATTGAGCGGAACATCTTCCTTTTCCCTCATGTAAATCGCGTAAGTGAGGATAAGCCCCCAGCCGGCGCCCGTGTCCCAGGCGTTTTGAGTCAGGGCCTGCAGCCAGACCCTGTAATCCGAAAGTCCTTCCAGGTTAGGAGTAAACAGAAAGGCCAGTCCCTCCATGGCGCCCGGAAGCGTGACGGCGCGAAGGGCGGAAATGACGATCAAAAGAAGCAGCGTGGGAATTAAAATGCGGCTGACCCGCTCGATTCCCTTCACTCCGCGATAAACGATCAAAGCGCAAATCGAGATGGCTGCGAAATGGAAGAGGACGGGCTGCCAGCCGGAGGCCACAAAATCGTTCCAAAGCACGGTGTGGTCCGGGACTCCCATAAGCTGCCCCGTCGCCGCCAGGAAGAAGTAGCGGATGCACCAGCCGGAAACCACCGAGTAGTAAAACATGATTGCGGTCGCTACGAATCCGACAAACATCCCCATCCAGGCAAATCTCTTCCCAATCAAAGTCGCAAAAGATCCCACCGTTCCGTGGCGGGTCGATTTGCCCATGGCGAATTCGGCCATGATCAGAGGGATGCTCCAGAGGAAGAGGAAGATTACCCATGGGATGAGGAAAGAGCCGCCCCCATTGGCGGCCGCAATCCGTGGGAAACGCCAGATGTTGCCCGTACCCACGGCAATGCCGATGACGGCGATGAGTAAGGCCCAGCGTGAGGTGAATTCTTCCCGCTTTGACATGCAGTGAGCAGCTGACCGCTGACAACTGACAGACGACCACGACAAGCCGACATTTGTCAGTTGTTAGCTGTCAGCAAGTAGCTTCTTACCTTCCTCTAGATATTGTCTCATCCTCATCCCGGGGTCCGGGGCATTGGTGATGTCGGAGATCACGGCGACTGAGGCTACCCCGGCTTTCCATAGCTCAGGAGCTGTCTGCAGTGTGATACCTCCGATGGCTACAATGGGGAGATCGGTCTCAGAAGCGAGACGGCCGATCATTTCAACGCCCAGAGGTTGATTGTCGCTTTCTTTAGTGCCGGTTGGAAATACCGGTCCGATCGCCAGATAATCCACCGGCAGCCGGCAGCCTTCCTCAAACTGCCTCTGATTATGAGTGGAGAGGCCGATGATAGCCTTTTCTCCAAGTAACTCTCGCGCGACTTGAACCGGGAGGTCATCCTGGCCCAGGTGCACTCCGTCGGCTCCAACCGCCAGGGCCAGATCGACCCGGTCGTTGACCAGGAACCGGACCTCCTCAAATTTGGTGCAAAGCTGCCTGACCTGGACGAGTTGCTGGTAGAGAAGCAAGTCCGGAAGCCGCTTTTCACGCACTTGAAAAAGACCTATCCCAGCCTCCAGGAATATGGCAGCCAGTTCTACATGACCCAACTTCCTGGATTCCTTACGATCCGTAATCGGATAGATTCTATCCAAAGGCAGACGACACTTGCTCATTAAAAAGAGAGCCTGACGAGCTCGATGAGTATCGCCAGGATGGGTTCTTGATCCCCCATTTCCATCCCAGAAAAACGCAAATCAGCGGTGACTTTCTCACCTATGCGAGACTCAGTGAAAAAAATGCCTGACCCAGAGCCGCCAGGATCACATCGTAGTTAATCTTGCTGAAATCGGGCCGCAGGTAAAAGTCGATTCCTGACGCGGGCGCCAGGGATTTGAACGTGCCGACCGGATCACTCTTGGCCCTTCTCCCCAGGGTCAGTTCGGCCAGCATGACCGGAAGCCCAATCAGGAGCACGCAGGCCACGTAAACCAGAACGAAAGCCGCCCCGCCATTGAGCCCCGTCTGGGTGGGAAAGCGCCAGATATTGCCCCATCCAATGGCAGAACCGGCTGCGGCCGGCACAAATGCCGGCTTGGAGCCCCACACCCCGCGGGCGCAAGTGTCAATGGGCATGGGCGCCTACCGGTGGTTTATCCATTTGTTCGAGAAAGGAAGTTCCAAACTGGCCGCAGATAAACTGAGGATGGTTAATGATCTTCTTGTGCAGCGGTATGCTGGTTTCGATGCCTTCGACAACGAATGTGTCCAGGGCGCGATTCAGGCGTTCCAGAGCCTCCTTCCGATCCGCGCCGTGAGCGATCAACTTGGCGATCAATGAATCGTAATGCGGGCTGACCACGCAGTCGGTGTGAGCTGCCGAATCGACCCGCACACCGGGTCCGCCCGGGGCGTTGTAAGCGGTGATCTTGCCGGGTGAAGGAGAAAAAGTCATGGGAGATTCAGCGTTTATCCGGCACTCGATGGCATGGCCTCGAAACTGGATCTGCTGCTGCGTAAAGGAAAGCCTCTCTCCCGCTGCTATTCGGATTTGCTCTTTCACAATATCGATCCCGGTGACCATCTCAGTTACGGGATGTTCCACCTGGACCCGAGTGTTCATCTCAATGAAAAAATAGTTTCCCTGCTGGTCGAACAGAAACTCGACCGTACCGGCGCTCCGATATCCGACCCTGGCGATTGCCTGCACCACCTCCTGGCCCAGCCGGAGGCGCAAGTCGGCGGAGATGGCGGGGCTGGGAGATTCTTCGATCAGTTTTTGGTGGCGGCGTTGAATCGAACACTCCCTTTCTCCCAAATGAACCACGTTGCCGTGTTCGTCGGCCAGCACCTGGAATTCGATATGCCTGGGATTTTCCAGATACCTCTCCATATAGATCTTTGAAGTTCCAAAGGCGCTCTCTGCCTCCGACATGGCCGTGGCCAGGGCATCGCGCAGTTGCCTGCGCTCATAGACAATCCGCATCCCCATGCCACCTCCGCCGGCGGCCGCTTTCAGAATCAGAGGATAGCCGATGCGCTCCGCAAGGGCTTCTGCTCCGTTGCCGTTTGCTTCCAGAACTTCGCTGCCGGCGATAATCGGCACACCGGCTTCACCCATTTGCTGGCGGGCTTTTGCTTTGTCGCCCATCAGTTCGATCGAAGCCGGTGCGGGGCCGATGAATTTGATCCCGCAAGTCTCGCAAACTTCAGCAAAATAGGCGCTTTCGGAGAGGTATCCGTAACCGGGATGAATGGCATCGACGTTGGTAATCTCGGCTGCGCTGATAATGCTGGGGATATTCAGATAGCTCTCGTGACTCTTGGCAGGTCCGATACAGACAGCTTCGTCCGAAAAACGGACATGCAGAGAATTGCGGTCAGCCACGGAGTAAACTGCGACCGTGGGAATTCCCAATTCCTTGCAAGCGCAGATAATACGCAGGGCAATTTCGCCGCGATTGGCTATCAGAATCTTTCGGAACATGGGATCAGTGCCTTGTGTGCGAGTGCCTATGATGCCAGCCGGATTTCGAAAAGCGGCTGGCCGTATTCGACGGGCTGGCCATTCTCGACGAGAATACTGGCGATCTCGCCTTCGACGTCACTTTCAATTTGATTGAACAGCTTCATGGCTTCGATAATACAGAGCACCTCTCCTTTTTGGACCCGATCGCCGACACGGATAAGCGCCTCTGCATCGGGCTTTGGAGCTGTATAAAACGTCCCTACAATAGGAGCCTTGAAAAGATATGGAGTGGCCTCCCTTTCCGCTTCCCCGGCACTAGCCGGCTCCTCGGCAGGCGCTTCGCTGACCGGTGACAAGGGAAGTTTTACGACTTCCGCCGAGGGCCGAGCCTCAGCATTTCCGCCTTTTTTGATCCTGACCCGCACACCCGAGCGTTCCATCTCAAATTCGTCGATTTTGGACTGCTCTATTAACTCCAAAAGCTCTCGAAGTTCCCTAATGTTCATTCTTTGCGCAAATTCGAATTATTTCACGTTCACAGGCTATAGGCCTGGAATCAGCACATTGTCCTTGCTCATACGGAATTAGTCAATACAGAGTGGCGCCGGCAGGAGGCGGCAGCCGTTGCGGGTAACCACAACCACGTCTTCGATGCGTGCACCAATACGTCCGGGGAGGTAAATGCCCGGTTCGATGGTAAAGACCATTCCCTCTCGAATCTCACTCGGTCTTCTTGAAGAGATAACCGGTTTTTCATGCACTTCCATTCCCAGTCCGTGGCCGGTGCTGTGGCCGAAAAACTCGCCATAGCCGGCTCGGCAAATCACGTCGCGTGCAGCGGTATCGATGTCCGAGGACAGTACGCCGGGCCTGGTCTTCTCTATGGCAGCCTGTTGAGCCTCTCGAACGATGCCATAGATGTCCGGTTTTCTTGCTCCGGGCAGCAGCTCCAACCGGGTGAGGTCGCTGCAGTAGTCCCGGCGCCGCGTGCCGAAGTCAATCAGGACCACTTCACCCCGACGAAGCTTTTTGGAAGTAGCCGTGCCATGGGGGAGTGACGAGCGGGGGCCTGAGGCGACAATCGTGTCGAAGGAAACACCTTCACCGCCCAAGCGGCGCAACTCATACTCGAGCATCCCTGCAGCTTCAATTTCCGAGAGCCCGGGACGGAGTTGCCTTTTAAATATCAGAAATGCCTTGCGGGCCAACTTGAATGCGTCTTCCAGGAGATCAAGTTCTGCCGGGTCCTTCACGCTCCTGAGATGTTCGATCAGATCCGTGGTGGAAATCCATTCAATTGAACTGTTTCGGTTGATGATCCCAAGCGCCACAGCATGGGAAAGATGCTGGCCTTCCAGTCCCATTCTTTTGATGGATCCAGGCCTCGTTGCTGAAAGCACCTCAGCCAGCGCCTCTTCCAGTGTGGGTTTCGCCAGGACGGGCTTGCAGTTGACTCCTCTGGCCTCGGCTTCCTCCATATAGCGGGAGTCCACCAAAAGCTGGGTCTCACCTCCAAGGCAACAGCCGATTCCCGCTGAGCCGTGGAAATTGAAGAGATAAGCCAGATGGACTGGATGGCTTACCAGAAACCCATCCAGTTCCTGCTCCTGCACAGAGTGCCAAAACCGCTGATACCGCTCCTTGAAGTTCTGCAAGAAGGAATTAGTTCCAAGTTCCAAGTTCCAAGTATAGAGCAAATCAGCCCAAAACGTGATCGGCCTCACTTGCCCGGGCGAAGGGGGTATTTATAATCAGCCCACAGTGGATAGCAAGATCGGGAGCTTAATGGAGCTTTTAGGGACAAAGAGACTCAACCGTCGAACGCACGGATTTTCCCTGGTTGAGCTGATACTTATCTTGGCTGTTGGTTCGATTCTGGCGGCGATTGCGGTGCCTCCCGTACAGGAAATGGCCGGCGCCTACAGGCTCTCCTCTTCTGCGGGCACTGTTACAGCGGAACTGAATGCCGCCCGGATGCTGGCGATATCCCGCGGCGCTCAATACACGATCACAATCGAGGGCAATGCTATCCAGGTAACCGATCCCGGCGATCCCGGGAATCCACTCAGAGCACGCAAGCTACTGGACGGAGGCGTCACATTTTCCAGCCTTCCTGCCAATACCATCACTTTTTTCTCACGCGGTCACGCCCAGGGCGGCACGATCCAGCTACAGAATGAACACGGTGAAGTGGTGACAATCGAAGTTCTGGCTTCCGGGCAAATCCAAATCCTCGATTACGGTGTCGAGGTCCAGATATGAAGAAGCGCAAGAATTCTGTCCTCACAGATGAGAAGGGATTTACGCTGCTGGAGACGGCAATCGCCATTTCCATTCTGGCGATTGCCCTTATGGGCCTGGCTCATCTCCTGGCGCTGGCACTCCACCAGAACAGCTTTGCCCGTTATAATTCCGTGGCCGTTAACCTGGCCCAGGCCAAGCTGGAAGAGCTCAGGACTACTTATAACAGTGATTTGGAAAATGAGACTTCCAGCCAGAGCGTAACTGCAGGCAGTCACGGGCCCGAAACGGTGACCGTGACCAGCCCTGACTACACGAACCAGGCTGATTGGCAGTTTCTGGTTTCGTGGGAGGTTGCGGACAGCGGCCAGAGCCAGAAGAGTGTCACCGTTTCAGTCAATCCCCAGAATCAAAATCAGCTTGAGAGTAAAACCATCGCCGTCACCTCGCACTTTTCACCCTAGAGGCAATATGAATCAGCAACGAGGATTCACCTTCACCGAGGTCCTGATCGTGACCGCCATTCTTTCCATTATGACCGGAGCGCTCATGACGGTCATGTATCAGGCCCAGCATTCCTACCGCTCTCAGGAAGATCTGATGGAAGTAACTCAGACTGCGCGTGTAGCCATGAACCAAATCACTCGCTACCTGCGTCAGGCCGGAAATGATCCGCTGGAGAGCGCCTTTGCCATTGCCACTCCCGTACAAATTCAGGGAAGCGGCCATATCACGATCAACTCGGACATCACGGGCAGTGTCGCCAGCACCACGGGCAATTCCAAGGAAAGCACGGGAGACCCGGACGGAATCCTGGACAGTATCTACGAACAGGTTGAAGTCCGATATGACTCCGGCTCGGAGCAGTTACTGATCGATATCGGCTATGGGGAACAGGTGCTGGCCGAAAATGTGTCCGGCTTAACCTTGACTTATTTCGACTTGGACGGAAATGAGACGACTAATCCCGACGCCATAGCCAAAGTAAAGGTCGAGTTGGTCGCAGAAACCGAGGACCCAGATCAGCGAACCGGAAACGTCAGCAGCCTTACCCTTGTCTCAGAGGTGTTTATCCGCAGCCAATCTTTTGATCCTTTCGCTTTGTAAAAGTTAAGGAGACCTATGTCAAACCAACGTGGTATTGTCCTCCTACTGGCTCTGATTATCTCAGTTTTGCTCTCTCTTATCGGCTTGGCCGTGACTTTTTCGGGCATGAACGATTACAGGATCAGTCATGAATTTGAAAATCTAGAGAGGACCCTTGCGCTCTCCGACGCCGGCTTCAACATAGCCAAGAATAGCCTGCGGGGCGAGGACCTGAGCGCCGTCCTGGCGACCTCGACTTCCGTCCCTCAGTACATCAGCTACATCGAACCGGAATCCGGAACTTATGCCTTCAGGAATCCGCTGGCTCTGATAGAAGCGCGCAATGTGAATTTCAATGACCCGCCGGCGACGGTTGGGACCCGCCAGGCAAAGGGCTGGATTACTGCCGGGGAGGGCACTGTGATCGGCAACGGCCGCTTTTTTGGCAAGATTACCGACAATGAAGACGAAAACCCCAATGATCCCGATGTGGACGTGGACGGCATGATTTACATGCGCGTACTGGGAGTGCATCCTTCCGCCCCTTCTGAGGTGGAATCCTATGGGGGCGCTATTAAAAACTCCGTCGGCATCATTGAAGGGCTGATCAAGCGGGACATGAGCTTTGACATGGGCGCTCCCTTTACCGTTTATGGACCCGATATAGACCCGAATGTCACGGGATTCAACGGCAACGCATTCCTGATCCAGGGAGACACTCAACCGGCGATCAGCGTCATTTATGACGATCCCCTGAACGGCGATGCAGGTACACTTCAGAATAGCATCACTGATGAGCTCGCGCCCTTACAGAAAGATAACCTGAAAGGCGCCGAGGGTGAAGACGGCATTTCGATTCGTGATGATACACAGCTAGTTCGCGACAGCGAGAATCCAGACGCAACGAATATTTTCAGCGCTGAGTTTTTGTTTAATTTTACCAACAAAATCGCCTCGGTAGCCGATTACAAATATACCGACGGCACCTCCCTGAGTGGGAGCAACATTGAACTCGGCACGCCAGATGACCCCAAGATCACCGTTGTCGAAGGAGATTTTTCCCTTTCGGGAAGCGGCTCAGGAGCCGGAATTCTTGTGGTTCAGGGAACACTTGAATATCAGGGGGCCTTCGACTATGACGGTTTGGTGCTCATAATTGGAGAAGGCAGCGTCAGCTTCGGTGGCGCAAACAAGTCCCTCACCGGAGGGCTTTTCCTGGCCAATGTGGTTGATAATGGTGACGGGAGCTATTCCTTTGGCGTACCCAGTTTCAGTCTGTCCGGAAAAAGCGAGTTTTATTTCAACAGTTCCAATATCAAAATGGGCATGAGCCTGCTGCCCATGAAGACCCTCTCCTGGCGCGAGATTACTCCGGAGATTGAGCCGGCAGAGTGAGATAGGCTTCAACCAGAAAATCGGAATCCAGCTTTTTCAGGCGGACGCCCTTGAGGACAATAGAGTCCTGCAGTCGATCGGTTCGAAGGTCACCGATTCCAGAGAGCCCGCTTTCTCCGATCAGACGGGGGCCATAAAAGAAATTCACTTTTTGAACGACTTTGCAGCGAAGGGCTGAGGCAGCCACTGCGCTCCCTCCCTCGACGATCAGGCTGCTGATCTGGCGGCGGCCCAACTCCGCCAGTACCGCGCCCCAGCTCAGGAGCCCTTGCTCGATGGGAACACCAACCAACTCCGACTTCCCGGAGAGGTTCTGCCTCTTCGCGCCGGAGGCTGCGGCTGCGTGAAAGATAATAACCCGATCGCCGCTCTCGAAGAGCCTCGCCTGTGCGGGCGTACACAGGCGTGAATCCAGAATGACTTTTGTAATCGGATTCAACCTTTTCCAACGCACATCCAGCCGCGGGTTATCCTTCAAAACCGTACCGACCCCCACCGCGATGGCGTCATATTCATAGCGAAGACGATGGCTCCTCCTGCGGGCAGCCTGGCCCGTGATCCACTGGGAATCGCCTGTCCGCGTCGCTATCTTGCCGTCCAGCGTCAGCGCCAGCTTAAGCAAAACGAAGGGCAGCCCGGTCTGCACCCAATGGAAAAACTTTTCATTTACGTGAAGCGCCTGCCGGCGTAGCACTCCTTCCTGCACCTCGACTCCGTGGAGGCGAAGTTTTTCTATTCCCTTTCCCGCGACCCTCGGATTGGGATCGCTGACAGCCACAAAGGCACGCGAGATTCCAGCTTCGATAAGTCGATCGACACAGGGAGGCGTCCGTCCTTGATGACAGCAAGGCTCGAGGTTAATGTAGAGCGTGGCGCCGCGGGCTTGATCGCCCGCTCTGCCAATCGCGATTATCTCAGCGTGATCTTTTCCCTGGTAGGTGTGAAATCCCTCGCCCATGATCCGGTCTCCCTTGACCAGGACCGCCCCCACGAGGGGATTGGGGCTGACTTGGCCCGCACTCCGCCCGGCCAGAGCCAGGGCCCGGCGCATGTATCGTTCATGATTCATAACACGGGCGACCCAGGTGAGAGGGAGTGACTCCTCACTTCCTCACCGTCTCAGAAGCTTTCCTGATACGCATGGTGTGGATTTTCCGGCGGTCCGAGCTGAGAATTTCGATGGACACATTCTCAATGAGGATAGACTCTCCGGGCATGGGGACCTTGCCCAGATGAGCGACCACCAGGCCGGAGACAGTACTGACATCCGGCTCCCCAAAATCGACCTCCAGGGCTTCCTCCAGCGATCCGATTTCCACGCTTCCCCGGACAATAAAGTTGCCTTCTCCCTCATAGACGAGATCCAGTTTCAACGACTCGTCTTCATCGCGGATCTCTCCGACGATCTCTTCCACCAGATCTTCCATTGTCACCAGACCGGAGACCGCGCCATACTCGTTAATTACGACCGCAATGTGTTCCGCCTCGGACTGCATCTCCTTAAGCAACTCCGAGACTTTCTTCGTTTCAGGCACCACCCAGGCTTCGTTTATCAGGGGAGTAATCGGTTCATCCCCTCTTCCTTCCTCCAGCCGGGCCAGCAGATTGCGAACGTAAACCACTCCCACAATATTGTTCAGGCCGCCCTTATAAACGGGGATTCGCGAGTGCTTGCTCGAAACCATCAGAGTTCTTAATTGAGCCAGGCTGGAATCTTCCTCAACCGCTACAATTTCACTGCGAGGCGTCATAATTTCGCGAACCAGGATATTTCCAAACTCGAGCGCCGACTGTATTAATTCGCTGTCGTTGCTCTCGAAGATTCCCTCCTCTTCACCGACCCCGATGTAAGCTTGAATTTCTTCGTCGGTTGCCTCCTCTTCCTGTGCCGGGAGAACGTCCTTGCCGTTTCGGCCATTGCGTGTGTCATGGGTGGCTCGCAAAGAGGCCAGCAGCGGCGCGCTCAGCCAGCGCAACAGGTGGTGAAAGCCGGTGAAAAAAGGCAGGAGTTTCAGAAGAATTCGCTCCGGAGCGCGGTGGGCCAGCAGCTTCGGAATGAGCTGCCGAAACATCGAGACAACGCCTACCATGATGAGAAGGGCCCAAAGCGGCGAGTAGGAGACTCCAGCGAGTACCGAAGAGGCTGTCACGAGGACAGCAATCCCGACCTGGAGAACCTGATTACCGAATTGAAGCGGCAAAAGAAACTGGCTGCGATTACGGTCTATCTCCTCAAGCAGGTCCAGCCGGGAGCTGTTTTCCTTTTCCGCCAGCACGCGAAGGGATACCCGGGAGAGTCTGTTAATGCAGGCTTCGACCAGGGAGAAGAAGAAAAGTAAGGCGACCAGAAAAGCCGCGACCCAAATGCTAAGTTGGATTGAATTCAATTCAGTCGAAATTCCTCTTTCAGTCTTTGCTCCAGCGCCTTCATCTGGCCGGCATCGGTCTCGTGGTCATGGCCCATAAGATGCAGCACTCCATGGAGGCAAAGTACTTTCAACTCTCCTATAAGTGTCTCTCTTTTTTGACGTTCGGCTGTTTCCGCTGAAATGACAATGTCGCCCATATAGGGGTCTTCGTGATCGAACCCTTCCGGATCATACGGAAAGGATAGAACATCGGTCGGCTGGTCCTTACCTCGAAACTGCCGATTATATCGCTCCATGGATGAATCGCTCACCAGGGTCACTGAAAAGCCGGAGGTCAAATTCAACCTGGCTGCAATCTGCCTGGCAAAAACGTCAAGTGGCCGGGTGTCGATCGGGATCTTACGCTGCCTATTGAATACGATGACTTTCAGGTCGTTCTTCTTCAAGCCGCTTGTTGAACTCGAATCCCGGGTACTCGATCCGGTGATGGTACATCCCCGTAAGAATGCGTTCGAAAGCCCGGGTAATCTGATCGAGTTCCTTCATCGTAATATCACACTCGTCAAACTGTCCATCCTGGATAGTAGATTGGATTAACCTTGTAATGAGAGCCCTGATCTGACTGGCCGTGGGCTCCTGCAGGGTCCTGCTTGCAGCCTCCACCTGGTCTGCCAGCATCAAAATGGCCGCTTCCTTGCTCTGAGGTTTGGGGCCGGGATAGCGGAAATCATCCTCACTGACGTGTCCGTTCTTTTCATCGGCCGCATCTTTGGCCTTCTGGTAAAAAAAGGTCATCAGGCGCGTGCCGTGGTGTTGAGGAATCAGATCGCGCACCTGGGGCACCATATCGATCTCCTCAGCCAGCGCAATGCCATCCTTGACGTGACTGGTCAGGATCAGACTGGACATGCTGGGAGAAAGGTTCTCGTGCTTGTTGGGGCAATAAATCTGATTTTCAACATAGTAAGCGGGCTTGTTCAGCTTGCCTATGTCGTGGTAGTAGGCTCCAACTCGGACCAGCAAAGGATTGGCTGCAATGGCCTCCGCCGCCGCTTCTGCCAGCGTTCCCACGATGATGCTGTGATGGTAGGTCCCCGGGGCTTCCACGGCAAGCCGCCGCAGGATCGGCTTATTCAGATTCGACAACTCTAAAAGCTTGATGTCGGTGGTAATTTTGAAGAGCGACTCCAACACAGGCAGCAGCAGAGAAGCCAGCATGGCTGCGAAGACCCCGCTGAGCAGCGCCGCCCCCGAACGGACTAAAAAGACTATCCACTGGAACTCGGTGACCGTAGAGTAAAGCTGCAAGGCAAGAGCGATGAAGACGTTCACCAGACCGATAATGAGTCCTGCCTTGATAATGGCCGCTCTCTCGCGATACTGATTAAGTATGTAAATCGCTGTTAAGCTGCTGGCCAGCGTGTAAATGGCGAGCGAGATCTCACTGGTCATCAGAGCGATAAAGATTGAAAGCATCAGCGAGAAGAGGATTGCGATCTGCACATCCACCAGCAGGATAATCAAAACAGCCCCCAGAGCCAGCGGCGCGACCAGATAGAAATGAATTGGGTTCTGCAGGTTCTCGATGACCAGATTGTCGGCCAGCAATTCCGAGAAAAAGAGGAATGCCTTGGTGACTATCAGGCTGGTTATAAAGACCAGCGATAATAAGAGATAGCGGCTTTGAATCTCCTTGTGTCTGGTCTGGTGAGCCACAAAGTAATGCCAGAGCACATAGAGGAAAAAGCCCACAATCAGGAAAATGCCGACGAACTTTGCGACCACACGCCGAGGTTGTTTCAGCTTCTTAAGGACGTTCAACTGCATCAATTGTTTGGCAGTGATCTCATCACCGGCCCGGACAACCGTCTTTCCTTTCTTCACCTGGATGAGGACAGGATCGAGGTCTCGTAATGCCATGCTTTCCAGAGCCCGGGTATCCTGTTCGCTGTAGCGAATGTTGGGAACGATCCAGGAAGCCAGAAAGTCGGAAATTGTTCTCTTTTCCTGATTGCTCAGCAAGACCAACTCGCCTTCCTGCTGCCTCAGGTCCTCTCGAGCCTGCTCCAGGTCACGCATGTTAGCCCAGTAATCGAGGGCCTTTTCTTCTCCGGTGATCGTGTTGCGCAGTATGATGCCCCTGTCCTGGTAGCTCAGAAGATGATCCCTGTTCAGGACCACGCCCGGGTCCTTCATGGACTCCTGCAGGACACGCACCATCTGGTTTTCCAGTTCCGGAGAAAAGGAGCTCTGCAGAAGGATATTGAGAATATTGTCTTTGCCGAATTGAGGCAGGCTTTCTGCGAGCTTGTCCAGAATGGCCGCCCGTACTGCATTGGGCAGCGACTTATCCTGGGGAATCTGGAGGGCCTGTCTTTCCTGGTGGATCAGACGTCGCGCCACTGCAAAAGCACTTCTCAACTCCGACTCCAGGCGGCTGTTTTCCCTGAGATCCAAACTAAAGACCACCGGGACCGCATTGATAATTTCAGCCTGCTTTTGAGAAGTGGCCTCCTGATCTTCAACTGTAAAGTCGTGCGGGGCCTCGATGGTGCGATCGGCAATATCGCCTATCTCATAGTTGGGAATGCTTTGGAATTGATAGCCCACCAACACTGCCGTGATCACCAGAGCGATTCCAAGACCTCCCAGGATCTGAGCTAAAGTCAGGCCATCAAAGAGTTTTCCCTGTAACTCTTCAACCTTGAGGAAATTCTTAGCTAGTCGGCTTCGCTGTTGCGATCTGCGGCTTGATTTTTCAGCCATGGAAGGCCCCTGGGATAATTAGAGATCTATTATATCAGTTTTCGTCAAAGCGCTGAAACAACAGAGCTGCATTTGTGCCCCCAAATCCGAAGGAGTTGGAAAGGGCGACGCGGATCTCTGCTTTTCTGGCTTTAAGCGGCACGTAGTCGAGATCGCAATCAGGATCATGGTTCTCGAGATTGATGGTGGGAGGCATGATCTGATCTCGGATGGCCAGGGCTACTATACCACCCTCCAGACCTCCTGCAGCTCCCAGCAGGTGTCCGGTCATTGACTTGGTCGAGCTGACGGCAAGCTTGTTGGCGTGCTCGCCAAATAACTTCTTGATAGCCACGGTCTCAATGCGGTCGTTGGGTGGAGTGCTGGTCCCGTGGGCATTGATGTAATCGATTTCAGCCGGGTCCACTCCAGCGTCCTTTAAAGCAGCCCTCATCACGCGAACAGCCCCCGAGCCGTCTTCGGGGGGAGCCGTGATATGGTGAGCATCGCCGCTCATGCCATATCCGGTGATTTCTGCCAGGATTCGAGCTCCTCGCTTGCGAGCGTGTTCGAGCTCTTCCAGAATCACAATGCCCGAGCCTTCGCCGACCACAAAACCGTCACGCTCACGATCAAAGGGACGGCTGGCTTTCTCAGGCTCGTTATTGCGGGTTGAGAGTGCCCGCATTGACGCAAATCCGCCAACTCCCATCGGAGTGATGGCGGCTTCCGAGCCGCCAGCGATCATGGCATCGGCGTCGCCCCTCTGGATGATCTTGAAAGAATCCCCCACCGCATGAGCGCCGGCCGAACAGGCCGTGCAAGTGGCAGAGTTTGGTCCCGCGGCGCCAAATCGGATCGAAACCTGCCCGGACGCCAGATTGATAATGGCAGAGGGGATGAAGAAGGGCGAGATCTTGCGAGGTCCTCGCTCGATGAAATGCTCGTGCTCGCGCTCAATCGTGGCAAATCCTCCTATTCCCGAACCAATATACACGCCGATCCGCTCGGCATTCTGGGAATTGATCTCCAGTCCTGCGGTACGGAGCGCACACTCCGTGGCAGCGATGGCATAAAGGATAAAAAGGTCCATCTTGCGGGAGTTCTTCACATCCACGTATACCAGCGGATCAAAATTCTTGACCTCGCCTGCGATCCGGGTGGTGAAGTCGGCGGCATCGAACTTCGTTATGAGACCGATGCCGCTCTTCCCCTCCAGTAGGCCTTCCCAGGTGCTGGTGGTATCCAGGCCCAGAGCCGATACCAATCCTACACCTGTGACTACGACCCTTCTTTTCAATCGATTTATAACTCCGGGATTTTATTTTTGATGGGACTGGATGTAGTCAACGGCGTCCTGGACGGTTTGGATCTTTTCGGCATCCTCATCAGGGATTTCGATGTCAAAGTCCTCTTCGAACTTCATTACCAACTCAACTGTATCCAAAGAATCCGCTCCCAGATCGTCCACGAAGTGGGCGTCCAGGGTAACGTCTGACTCATTTACTCCCAACTGATCGACAATTATAGACTTTACCTGTTCGTCAACGGATGCCATTTACCCTCCAACTATCTATTCTTTAGTTCCTTAGTTCTTTAGTTCCTTAGTCACTCGGTTTCGCAGTGCGCTCTAAAGTTGTGTCAAGCCTTAGTCAAAACTAAAGAACCAAAAGAATCTCACATGTACATTCCGCCGTTAATATTTAGCACATGGCCTGTTATATATCCAGCTTCTTTTGAGGCCAGGAAACGTACGCCACAAGCGACATCCTCGACGGTTCCGACCCTTCGCAAAGGTATCATATTTTGCAGTTCGTCCCGTGTCTTCTCCGCCAATCCGGCCGTCATATCGGTGGCTATGTATCCGGGGGCCACGGCATTGACCGTGACGTTTCGCGAAGCAACCTCGCGGGCCAGCGCCTTTGTGAAGCCGATGATCCCGGCCTTGCTGGCAATGTAATTGACCTGCCCTGGATTTCCCATCTGCGCAACCACCGACGTGATACTGATTACGCGGCCGAAGCGCTGGCGTAACATGCCTGGAATAACTTCCCTGGTGACCAGGTAAACTCCGTCCAGGTTCGTGGCCAGAACGGCCCTCCAGTCCTCGTGCTTCATGCGCAACAGCAGGCCGTCTCGCGAAATTCCAGCGTTGTTCACCAGGATATCAATCTTGCCTACCTGCTCCAGGGCGCCGGCGATCGCCTGACAGACTTCTTCAGGCTTTGCCACATCCATCTTCACCGCCAAAGCCTGCCCCCCCTTGGTCCGAATTGCTTCGGCATGCCCGGCGATTTCTTCTTCGGACCGGGCGGCCAGGACAACCTGAGCTCCAAAACCAGCCAGGTCTTCGGCAATCCTGCGCCCGATTCCCCTGGAAGCACCGGTTATCAGTGCTACCTGTCCCGAGAAATCATGCATGAAGCGGTCGTCCGAGATTTGCAATGACGATACTCATAAAAGTCGCTTAGACTTCAGGCACTTCTATGACCTGCCTGCCTTTGTAATGACCGCAGTTGGAACAGACCCGGTGCGGAAGCACGGGCGATCCACAGTTGGAACAGATGGACAAATTGGGTTCGGTCAAATGATCGTGGGATCGTCTCTTTCCGCGTCTCGACTTCGAATGTCTTCTCTTTGGATTAGGCATTTGAGCCTCCTGTTTATTGACTCAATTTCTTCTTCAAATCTGCCAGAGCTGTCAGTCGTGGATCCTGGACCTCTCGCTCACAGTCACATTCAACTTCATTCAGATTGGCGCCACACTGATCGCAAAGCCCCTTACAGTCCGGACGGCATACCGTTTTCATGGGAACTTCAAGGACAATCTGCTCGGCCACTACCGCGCTGAGGTCTAACTTCTCGTCACGATAAAATCCGATCGTGAGATCCGGATAGGATAACGCAATCTCTTCTCCCTCGTGTTCCACATTGGGATCTGGCCAGTATTCCAACTCGAGTTTCTTCTGAACGGAATAGGGAAAAGCTTCCGAACATCGGGCACAGCTCAGGTCCAGCTCTGCTTGCAGGTTGCCTGACACGCGCAATTGATCATCCGAAATCGAGACTTTGAAATTCGCTCGCACCGGTTTCCGCAAAGCGATAAAGTCACTCTTCAGTTTTAACTGCTCTTCGGAAAAATCCGCTTCAAGGACAAGCGGCTCCCTCCGCTCTCGCAATTGCTGTACATCAACTATCATTATTTTTTCCTTTTATTCGGGGATTTTAAGTCTCCTAAAAAATGGATGACTTTAACTGATCCAACGTTGCAGAGTCAAACTGAAACTGACAATCGATCTGCTGACAAACGGCCACCGAGATCCCGTTCAGCGGTCAGTCTGCCCCCCTCCCAAGATTTCCGCGTGCTTCGACTGAGCATAATTGTCTGTCATGCCTGCGATGTAATCACAAATTACGCGCTGGCGCTCCAAACCGGCTACTCGCGAGTAATGGCTTTGCGGCAGCATTTCCGGATGCTCCAGGTAATACGCGAACAACTCACCGATGAGCAGCCGCGCCCGATCCCTGGCGCCCTTCATGACTTCGTGGCTATAAAGATGAGCGTGCAGGAACCGCTTCAGTTCACGGTTTAGCTCGACCACGCCCTCTTCAAAGCCGATCAGTCTGCGTGTGAATTGTCTCACCTGTTCAACGCTCTCGATTCCGCTTTCCCTGATGATTTGCAGCGAGTGCCGGATAAGGCTGGTTACCAGGAGATTAATCATTCGCCGGACCGTTTCGCTCACTTGCAACTTCTCAAGGGCTGCCGGATATTCCCTCTCCACCTGAGCAAAAAGGTCGCGAAACATCGTAACCCCCCCCATTATCTGCTCCACTGTGAGCAGTCCAGAATCGTATCCGTCGTCAAGGTCGGCTGAGTTATAGGCGATCTCGTCGGCCAGATCGATAAGCTGGGCCTCCAGAGGCGGATGCTCCCCCAGACGATACTCGCTGATATCGACATAGGCCCTGGCGTCCCTGGAATAATCGCGGCTGTGTTTGATGATCCCCTCGCGAACCTCAAAAGTGAGATTCAGTCCAGGAAATGCTGGATACCTCTCTTCAAAGTATTCGACGATTCTCAGGCCGTGCAGGTTGTGCTCGAAACCGGAATCATGCGCCCTCATGATCCGGTCCAGGACTTTTTCTCCTTCATGACTGAAAGGCGGATGCCCGAGATCATGACTGAGCGCCAAAACTTCGCAAAGGTCGGTATTGAGGCCCAGGGCCGCACTGATGGTACGGGTGATCTGGCTGACCTCGATCGTATGGGTCAGCCGGTTTCTAAAGTGGTCGGAATAAGCCGGATCAAACACCTGTGTCTTGTTTTCCAGCCGCCGAAACGCTTTCGTATGCACGATGCGGTCTCGGTCCCGCTGATATTCCGACCGATAGGGATGAACTGCCTCACGGTGCCTCCGCCCCTGCGTATTCTCGTCGCGCATCGCATACGGCGCCAAACCCATGCGCCCATTATGGAAGAGTTTGGCCGGTGAATCACGCAAATGGGCGCGAACGAGACGCGGTTTGCTCCGTGATCACCGATTTTGCTAGACTATGGGTTTCCATGCGCCTGTAGCTCAGGTGGACAGAGCAAGGGGTTCCTAACCCCTGTGCCGCAGGTTCGAGTCCTGCCAGGCGCATTTTTAGAATCAATTACTTACACCAATTGGCGCCATTGCCAGGGACTTTCGTAAGTGCACCGTAAGTGCAGAGCAGCCGTCGCTTAGTCCTGCTTTTGAAGTAAATGTTGTTGGTCAGTGCCGCCCGGTGGTGCCGTTTGGTGGTGCCAACTTAACCGCTGCCAGCAAAAATCCACGTCCCACGGGGACTGCCTAGCAGAAAGCCCGTGTGTCGTGGGAAGAGAGCCGCTGCACTTATATTGCACTTACACGGAGAAAAACCGTGGCACCAGCCATTGGCACCGTCCATGTCTATAAATGGTGTTTGAATGGCAGAAATGAAGCAATCGGTACGGAATGACTTCGATCTTCTCGTGGCGAAGGCTTGCGAAGAGCACCGGGTGTCCCGGAACCAGCTCGTACGCAAACTCGGCGTCCCCCGGAGGTCGTTCTTTTATTTGGGTGTCTGGAGAGCGTAACCCGCCGGCGGGGTCGTGCAATACCAACCGCCAGGG
>JBOGJG010000310.1:0-13049 GCA_050747825.1 Acidobacteriota bacterium
CAGCGGTCAGTGGTCAGCGGTCAGCGGTCAGCGGTCAGCGGTCAGCGGTCAGCCTGTCAGTTGTCAGCCTGTTTTTCCTGCTGGCCCGGGCCGAGATCGTGGACCAGGTGGCGGCCCTGGTCGATACGACCGTCATCACCTTCTCTGATGTGCATTGGCTGGCGGAATATCGGGATCTGGCGGTCCCGGAAGAGCCGCAGGCCAGACGGGATTTTTATCTGGAAGTCCTCGAACAGGTCATCAATCAGAAGATTATCACCAGCGAAGCCGAGGCAACGCCCGGAATCCAGGTCACAGCAGAAGAGATCGACGCTCAGGTCGAAACCTATAAACGACGCTTTGGATCGGAAGAAGCCTACCAGCAGCACTTAAAGGCGATGGAAATGAGCGAAGCGGCTCTTCGCGACATCTTCCGGCGCCAACTGGCCGTCAACGAATTTGTTCAACTGCGATTCCGGCCTTTCATTATTGTTCTGCCGGATCAGATCGAGCAGTACTACCGCGAGGAATTCGCCCCCCAAGCCGAGCAAGCCGGACAGTTGACGCCTCCGCTAGAGGTGGTGGAAGAATCGATCCGGCAGATCCTCATTGAAGAGCAGATCACTGAACAGCTTGACGATTGGCTGGCGGATCAGCGCCGGCGATCCACTGTCAGAGTTCTGCTGTACCGGCGCCCCCGCTTCGCTCCCAACCTCCCGCAAGAGCTCCAGGAGGAAATCGAGTTCAGCCCTGTTCCTTCCGCGAATCCACAATAAGCGTCACCGGACCGTCATTAACCAGCGAAACCTGCATCATGGCTTGAAACCGGCCCGATTCAATAATGACGCCTTCCGAACGGATTTGCTCGATGAGCCGCTCGTAGAGCCGGCGGGCCTTCTCAGGCGGGGCCGCTTGCGAGTAACTGGGACGATTCCCCTTCCGGCAATCTCCATAAAGCGTAAACTGTGAGACCACGAGCACTTCGCCCCCGACTTCCGCAACCGAACGATTCATCTTCCCTTCGCCATCTTCAAATATACGAAGGTTGATGATTTTCTTCTTGATGAAATTCAGGTCTTCCTCTCCATCCTCGTGATGGACAGCCAGGAGAACCAGAATTCCCCCGGAAATCGAGCCCACGATCCCACCATCGACCGCCACACTGGCTGAACTGACTCTCTGGATGACAGCGAGCATGTTAGAGGCCTGAGGCCTGAGGCTTGAGAGCCGAGGCCTCTCCTGCATCAGTGTATGGTATAGTCCAGGCCCTCCCCCCAGCGCTCATGGAGAATGCGCTCGAAGCGAGGCAGCAGCAACATGTCAAAGGTCTGCTGCTTGCCCGGAAACATCTTCAGGATGGCTTTCTCCGTGTTCCGCACCATCTGTCGAGCCTCATCAAGACTCAGGCTGGAGTCCTGATAGAGCACACTGGTCGTCAAGTCCACCAGAAAGCGCACTCGCCGGGACTTCTTCTCCTCTTCCCGGATCAGACGCTCTCGCTCTTCCAGTTGGTCATCGGATTTCTTAATACGTTGCATGCCGATACTTTAACACAGGCTGTAGACTGTAGACTGTAGGCTTAACAGCCTTCGGCAATGCAGCACATAAGCAGCTTCTAGACTATAGTCTACAGCCTGTTTTTCTTCTTGACATTTCACCTTTTCTTCACCATACTGGGGCAAAAGGAGAGACGATGTCACTGACGAAAAGGCAAAAAGAGATCCTGGGTTTTATTCAGGAATTCCTGAATACCAGGGGATACTCTCCAACGCTCGAGGAAATCGCCGCTCATTTCAACCTGGCCTCGCTAAACGGCGTGCATAAGCACCTGACGGCCCTGGAGGAGCGAGGGCACATCCGCAGACTGTCGAAGGCTCGTTCGATTCAAGTGTTGGAGACGGGAGCCGGGGGTCGAGCGGTGCTGCCTCTCCTGGGATACGTAGCCGCCGGGCAACCCGTCGAGGCGATTGCCAATACTGAAGAGATTTCCGTGCCGGAGGGTTTTTTAACCCGCGGCCAGAATTATGTCCTGCGGGTGCGCGGAGATTCGATGATTGACGAACACATCCAGGACGGCGATTACGTCGTCGTTGAGCAACGCGATACGGCTCATAACGGTGAAATGGTCATCGCCCTCATTGATGGAGAAAGCACCACCCTTAAGAAGTTTTATCGTGAGGAGGGCCAGATCCGCCTCCAGCCCGCCAACCCGGCTCTTGAACCGATCTTCATCAGCGAAGATCGGCTGCGGGTGCAGGGCGTTGTTATCGGCATCATGAGGCATTACTAAGAGGCTGGAGGCAGACTCTTTCAGAGGAAAACATGAAATATCAAATTAAAGTCGCAGGTCGAGTTTTTGAAGGGAACGATCCTCGGAGGCTGCTCAAGCAGGCTATCCGGGCCAAACGCGGGCAGTGGCCGGTTGATCCCCGTAAGTTATTGAAAAATAAGAGCTGCACAAGGAGTATGCAAAACGTAGAAAAGCCAGATTTTTCCTGCTCTTGAAGGCCTCCAACCGGTCGTTTTCCACGCGCTTTTCCACAGACTTGTGGAAGGCGTGGTCTTTATTGGAAGACTTCATCAAGTGAGCTCTCAAAACCCGAACCGGTCAGCGGTCAGTAGGCGAGCGTAGCGAGCCGGGGTCAGTGGTCACAGCTCAGACGGTGGGGACTAAATCTTCCAGTGCGCCGAGAGTATCCGGCCGATCTGATCGCGGTAGGCTTGGTACTCGACGAGCTGAGCGGGCGGGATTTCAAAGGTTTGAGGAGACAGAGTTGTGGAAATAACTGTAAGGACGCTCTGAGGCAGCGCCCGAAGATCATATCCGCCTTCCAGAAAATAGAGGATGCGGCCCTGACACAGTTTCCGGGCCGCCTTGTTCAGGATATTGGCCAGCTCTCCAAAGTCGGCTTCAACCAGCTTCATCCCTCCCAAGGGATCCTCAGCGTGAGCGTCAAAGCCGGCTGAAACCAGAATGAGGTCGGGAGCATACTGCTGCAAAATAGGCGACACTAAATCGCGAAAAAGCGAGCAATAAAAGTGTCCTCCTATCCCCGCACGGATTGGGAAGTTCACCGTGAACCCTTCCCCCGCCCCCTGGCCCGTCTCCCTGGCCTCACCCGTTCCGGGATACCAGGGGTATTGATGCTGTGAGATATAAAGAACGTCCGGCCGGGCGTAGAAAATCTCCTGGGTGCCATTGCCATGGTGCACATCGAAGTCCACGACAGCGACTTTTCCGATGCCCTCCTGCTGCAAAGCCCACTGGGCGGCCAGGGCGATGTGGTTGAAGAGGCAGAAGCCCATGGCCCTGCTGCTTTCGGCATGATGGCCGGGCGGCCGGGCCAGCAGGAAACCGCTTTCAATTTCAGACTTCAGCAGCAGCTCCACCAGGCGCACCGAGCTTCCAGCCGCCAGCATGGCAACGTCAAAAGAATGGGGGCTGGTGTAAGTGTCCGGGTCGAGCTGATCGAAGGACACGCCCGCAGTCCGGCGTATGCGTTCGAAATGCGAGGAGCTGTGGACTCCCAGAATCCAATCTTCTTCCGCGGGCACGGGCTCTATCTTCTGCAGGCGCCCGAAGTGCTCCCATCTTTCCAGGGCTTCCCTGATCGATCGGATTCGGTCCGGCCGCTCCGGGTGTCCCTCAGGCGTCAGATGATCGGCAAATCGCGTGTCTAAAATTAGGCCATAATTCATCTTGCTTTTGGATGTGAGTGGCCGGTACGGGCCTGACTTTTACCACAGGCTGTTAGACATTACCCGATTGTCACCCGCTCCGAATCGCATTCCGGGCAGCACTCGCAGCGGTACCAATCCGCCCCGGTGCCGTACCAGCCGCAACTGAGACAATAAGCTTTCGTCTTCCGGAGCCGCAGATATTGTATAATTTCGAGTCCTTTGTTCACGAGAACAAGGACAAATCCAAGACCGAGAAGGAAGTAGCTGTAAACGATGACGGAAGCGACAGACAGTTCGGGGGACATCGTCATGAACGTCAGAAAAATGAGTCCCACGGCAATCAGAGCGTACCCGGCCCGCTTCAAAGCCCAGGTCTTGCGAATGAAGGCTCTCTGCTGCGGGTCCATGGTCCTGGCAATCTTAACGTATTCGCCGGCGGCTTTCCAAAGCCAGCCGGCCGTCTCTTCCGGTGATTCCAGCCGGCTCTATATCGTCCTTCTCAAGACCCCTTCCGTGGTCGAGCAAATCGTGGAATCGACAGCGGATCAGCCGGTCAGGGCCCGCCGGTCGATGCTGCGCGGCCCGGCGGCGCAGGATTACCAGAGCACCATCGAGAGGCAGCAGCTCGATCTCATCCGGTCAATAGCGAGACTCTCCGAGTCGATAGAAGTCCTGGCCCACAGGTCTTTCCTCATTAACGTCCTGATCGTTCGCGGACCACCGCAAGAAGTGGAGCAACTCCTCGGCCTCAAGCAAGTCGCCGGCATCTACCCGAAGGAGCAGCGGTTTCTCCTCATGGACAAAGTTCCTGAGGTCATTGGAGCTCCCGCTGCCTGGTCCGCAATCGAGGCGATCTGGGGAGAGCAGCCCGGCGCCGGCATTAAAATCGCCATCGTGGACAGCGGAATCAACGTAGACCATCCCATGTTCGATGGCGAAGGATTTTCTCTTCCTTCCGGTAATACTCTTTATCCTCTGGGGAATCCCGCCTTTACGAATAACAAGGTGATTGTCGCCCGCAGCTTCACCACCAAGGAATATGGGATGCAAGCAGATGACGAGATTCCCGATGAGGACGCGGAGCATGGATCGATGGTGGCGGCTGTGGCCGCCGGACGGCCGGCAGCCGCCCCCGACCCGCCGGCGCTGCTGCAGGGAGTCGCTCCGATGGCCTACCTGGGAAACTATAAAGTCTTTGACGGGAGCCAAGTGACCACCAATCTGGCCGTCATTGCCGCCATGGATGCGGCTGTTGAAGATGGCATGGACATCATTAACCTGAGCCTGGGAGAAGACATCAGAGGGCCGGTGACCGAGCCTGAGCGCCGGGCGATTGCCAATGCGATACAAGCAGGAGTCGTCGTGGTCGCGGCCGCCGGCAACGCCGGTCCGGACGGCGGCACCATCGGGGTGCCGGCCAGCAGTCCGGACGTCATCACGGTGGGAGCGACTTCCAACGGACGGGTCTTCGCCAGCCCTCTGGAAATCGCCTCGGAGTCATCGACTCCGCCGGATGATATCAAACGAATCGCCTACATACCGGGAGACAAGATCCTGATTGATAAACCCGTTGAACCTTTTCCCATTGTTTCCATAAAGCCCTGGGACCCCAGCGAACTGGCTTGCTCGCCCCTTCCTGCCGGAAGCCTGGAGGGCAAGGTCGCCCTGGTGAAGCGCGGGACCTGCACCTTCTCTCAAAAGGCCGCCAATATCCTGGATTTCGCAGGCGCTGAAGCGATGGTGGTCTATAACAATGAGGCCTGCAGCCTGATCATCATGGCCTGGGACGAGACGCCGGACAAACCTGCAGTGATGATCGACAAGTCCTCGGGCGAGAGTCTCGCCGCCTATCTTCAAAGCGAAAGGGGCGCCGACGCCACGGTTCTCATTCGAGCCAGAAGCGAGAGGGCCGCCTCTTCCGCCGATTCCAACTGCATCGCCGCCTTCAGCAGCCGGGGTCCCAATTTTGACTTTGCGATCAAGCCGGACCTGGTGGCCCCGGGAGAGAATATCTACACCGCCTCTAAAAATGGAGCCGATTACAAGGTTAACATCAATGGCACCAGCTTTTCAGCCCCTGTAGTGAGTGGGGCCGCCGCGCTCATCCGGCAGTTTCATCCCGAATGGGAACAATTGAGCCCGGAATTGATGGCCAAGGCAATCAAATCGGCCCTGGTCAACACAGCCGCCAAGACCACCACCTGGGGCGGCCAGCCGGCGCGCGTGATTCACACAGGAAACGGACGTCTGGATCTGAAGGCGGCGCTGCAGGCTTCCGCCATGCTGGACCCCGTCAGCGTCAGCTTCGGCGTGATTGACGAGGCCGGAGCCCAGTTTCCCGAGTCTACGATGGAATTGACGAACCTGGACTCGGCTGTGCGAGACTACAACATCGAATTCGTTTCCGCCTTTGAAAATCCCAGCGTCACGCTCTTCGCATCACCCTCCAGCTTTAATCTGCCTCCCGGGGATTCCCAGACCATCGCGTTTACAGCCCAGCCGGCAGCGGCCCCTCAATCCGGCGTCTTCGAAGGATACGTCAGGATCACCAGTTCCGACGACTCTATGCTGACAGCGGCCTACTGGGGCGCAGTCTCTATTGAAGATGACTCGGTCCTACTCCAGGTCTCCAAGACTGCAGGAAGCCCCTTCACGGAGCTTGAAGACGCCCTGAGAGCGGCTTCTCCGGGCAACATCATCGAGATCGCCGACAGCCAGACTTATCAGACCTCCATTCGCCTGGCTCTCAACGATGGCGGCCTGCCGCTGCATGGACTCACGCTCAGGTCCAAGCCGGGGGAATCTCCAATCGTCAGCTCCACGGGTCTTCCTGCGATCACCGTAACCGATCTGGAGAGGGTGACCATTGAAGGCCTGCAGATCATAAGCTCCGCCGATGCCATCCAGTTTCTGAACTCCGACGGCCTGATCCTGAACAACGTTATTCAGAGAGGATCAACCGGAAGCGGCGACGGGATTTTCCTCGATGACAGCTCGGCCCATATCTTCGGCAATGCCATCGAGGGCGCCAGGGCCAGCGGCATCCGGCTCTTTTCGTCTTCCGCTCTGATTCAGCAAAACCGGATCGACGGCTCGACTGCTTCTCCCTCCGATACGCAGCAGGGAGTCTCAGCCAGCCTCAGAAGCAGACTGGCCCTTTTTGACAATGAAATCACCAACAACGGCTCGAGCGGCGTCGATCTGAGTAATTCATCCGCGCTGGTCAGCGGCAATGTCATTCGCAGCCATCAGGGCGCCCCCGGGCACGGCATCCGGCTTCAGGGCGGGACTGTGGCCGACTACCTCGTCCAGGACAATCTTATCGAGCAAAACAAAGGCGCCGGGATCAGAATTGAGGACACCCGGGCCACGCTGCGGCGCAATCACATTGAGGCCAATTTGTCCTCGGGACTCTCGCTCACGGGCAGCCCATCGACCGACGCCCAGTCCCTTTTCCTCTTGCGCAACGGCCAGGGCATCGAAAGCCGGTTCTCGGATTTGAAACTGGCCAACAGCGTCGTGGCGGGTTCTGATGATCCGCAGTCGGGACATGGTATTTCAGCCCACGGCAGCACGCTCGAGATCGCCAACAGCACGATTACCGGCAACAGCCAGATGGGAATCCAATTAAGCAGCAGCTCCGGCAAGATCATCAATTCGATTTTCTTTCAGAACTCTCAGGGCGACATCAGCCCGGGAGCTTCGATCACTCAGACCGGAAATCTGACGGGAGTCAATCCTCTGTTTACCGACTTGGAGGGTTTTGATTTCTCTCTTCGGCCCGAGTCGCCGGCTATCGACAAGGGGGTTGAAGATGCTTCGGTCGGTTCTCTTGACCTGTACTCGCACCAGAGGACTGTGGGGAGCGCAGTGGATCAGGGCGCGCTCGAATTCGGATCTCCTTACTCGACGCCTTTGATCCTGCCGGTGCTGAACGGAACCGGGGACGAAGGCTTTCTGGGCCTGGCCATGGTCAACGCTTTTCACGACCCGTCTCAAGTGCTTTTGAAAGGGCGTGATCTCGCTGGCCAAGCCTGGCGGGATGGGCAGGGACAAGAAATTGAAGCCCCGCTCATGGACGTTGAAGCCGAAAGCCAGGCCACGCTTCTAATCCCCGGTAGTGAATTGGGACTCGCTCGCCCGGGCTGGATTGAGATTCTTTCCACCCGGCCTGACCTGATGAGCTTCACGCTCCTGGGAAGTTTCGCGTCAAGCACCATCAATGCCATGGACGGCGCACAGTTACCCCCCGCGCTTTTCTCCAAGCTGCTCTTTCCGGAAGTCCGCAACAGCGGGGCTGAAAGCACACGGTTTTTCATCGTTAATCCCGGGCCAAAATCCAGCAGCACAACAGTCACACTTGAGTGGGTACGGCCGAGTGGCCTGCCCATTAAGCAGAACCTTGCAGTTCCCGCCGGCGGCATGATTGAGAAGAGCTTCAGCGAAATCTTCGGTCCCGGCTCGGACGGTTACGTGAC
The DNA here is from genome assembly GCA_050747825.1 of Acidobacteriota bacterium. GTDB lineage: Bacteria > Acidobacteriota > UBA6911 > RPQK01 > JBOGJG01 > JBOGJG01. The sequence goes on from JBOGJG010000310.1 coordinate 8,139, forward strand.
CGCCACTGCTTCCGACGGAAGCCTGCTTTATGGAATGGAGATTTTCGAGTCGGGCCAATCCAGGGGCGGATTGCTGGCACTCGATTGGGAAGCGGCCGCTTCACAGCTCGCGGGAGCGCAACTGGCTTCCAGCAGCGCCGTTGAAACCACTTTGAACGTGATCAACACCGGAGCCGCTGCCGCCGTGATTTTTGACGCTCTTGATGAAGCCGGACAGAAGATCGACTCGGTCACGCGGGATTTGCCGCAGGGCGGGCAGCTTCGAATAGAGGCGCGCGAACTCTTCGACTTTCCTGAAGGCGCTGTAGTGGGCTGGGTGCGAATCCGGTCTACGATCGGCACACTCACAGGCAGCCTCAGTTTCGGTGATCCGCAAAGCCGCGTCCTGGCCAGCCTCCCGCTGCAGCGAGACGGGTCCAGAGAGTTCATCCTGAGCCACGTCGCGGAAACAGATCAGTTGTTCACGGGGGTCACGCTGCTCAACACGAATTCAACCGATGCTGTGATTACACTGGAAGTCTTCAACGTGCAGAAGCAGCTCGCTGGAATCGCCTTTCTGAAACTGGGACCTTCGGAAAAGGAAGCCCGGCTTCTTCGGCAGCTCATCTCGGCTCTGCCGGACCAGGAGGGAGGCTTCATCCGCGTCCGGTCCAGTGTGCCCATCTTCGGCTTCGAAATCTTCGGCGATTACGCAGGCAACTTCCTCTCAGCCGTCCCCCAGCAGGTGGTGCTCCAATAGTTCCCTGCCACGGATTACACGGACTTAAATCTGTGTAATCCGTGTAATCCGTGGCACAATCTCCCGATGCACCCTTTTTGGATTCTGCTGGTGGGAATGGCGGTGGTTATTGGCGGCATTCTGGTGCTGCGCCTGCACGCTGTGCTGGCGCTGCTCTTTGGCGCGCTGGCCGTGGCGGCCCTGAGCCCGGCGCAAGAGACGATCGGAGAACGAATTGCCCAGGGTTTTGCAGGCACACTGGAGCAGGTCGGGATTCTAATCGCCATGGCAGCCATTATCGGCACCTGTCTGCTGGAGAGCGGAGCAGCCGACCGGCTGGTCCGAACCGCCCTGCGCTGGCTGGGAAAAGAGCGCGCACCTGTGGCCTTCATGGGGAGTGGGTTTTTGCTGGGCATCCCGGTTTTCTTCGATACCGTCTTCTACCTGATGATTCCGCTGGCCAAGGCGATGCGCCTGCGGACAGGTACAAATTACCTGTTTTATGTCCTGAGCATCTGCGCCGGCGGGACGATGGCCCACTCGCTGGTGCCCCCCACTCCGGGACCGCTGTTTATGGCCGGCGAGCTGGGCGTGGACCTGGGAGTCATGATCCTGGTAGGCTGCGCCATCGGCTTGATCGCCTCCAGCGCGGGATATTTATATGCCCGCTGGGCAAACGGGAAATTTGAGATCCCGCTGCGCGAGTCGGAAGCTTCTTTGAGCCAGTTTGAAAACCTGGCCAGGCGCGAGGACAAGGAATTACCTTCGTTGTGGCTCTCGGCCACCCCTATTCTCCTACCGGTAATCCTGATCGCCGCCACAACCATACTGGCACCCGGAGCTGGCGAAGGTCCGCCCACCTTCGGGCAAAGTTTGTTGCTCACTCTAGGCGACAAAAATATCGCTCTCATCCTGGCGGCAGTGATCGCCCTTTTGATGCTCCTGAAAGCTACTTCGGGCAAGCAGACCGTTCGGGCAACTCGAGACTCACTGTCTACGGCAGGAGTCATCATCCTCATTATCGGGGCGGGCGGCGCCTTCGGCCGCGCCCTCCAGCAGACCGGCATCGGGGGTGAGATCCAGGAGGTCTCGACGCAGTACCAGATCCCCGTCCTGCTGTTGGCCTGGGTCCTGACGGCTCTGATCAGAACCGCTCAGGGTTCGGCCACTGTGGCCATGATTACCGCGGCAGGCGTCTTCGCCGGGATGGCCGATCCGGCCCAACTGGGATTTCACCCCGTCTATCTGGCCATGGCCATCGGCTGCGGCTCCAAACCGATCTGGTGGATGAACGACAGCGGCTTCTGGGTGGTCGCTGAAATGAGCGGCATGACCGAGCAAGAAGCCCTGAAAACACTGACTCCCCTGGCAGCGACCATGGGAGTGGTCGGCCTGATTGCCACCGTTGTGGGGGCCTGGCTTTTCCCGCTGGTTATCGCTGGCCCCACTTGAGTTTCTCGCGCAGGACGTTGAAGAAGTGCTTGCCGGTGGGCTTGATTAGCCTGACCGTGTGGCTGGACCGGCTGCAAATGACCTCATCCCCTTCCTTCAGTCCCACGCCGACCTGTCCATCAATGGTCAGCATGACATCTTCCCCCGACTTCAGCTTGATGCGGATATCGCTATTGGCCGGAATCACTACCGCTCGATTGGTAAGCGTATGCGGACAGATCGGCGTCATAATGACGGCGTCCAGGGTGGGAAAAACAATCGGCCCTCCCGCCGAAAGGGAGTAAGCCGTCGACCCGGTGGGAGTAGCAATTATGATGCCGTCAGCCAGATAAAGCGCCACGAAATCTTCCCCGACGTAGGCCTCCATGGTGATAATTCGAGCCAGGGTTCCCTTATTGATCACCACATCATTGAGGGCGTGATAAATAGTGACCTCTCCCGTGAGCTGCCGGACTTCGGCCATGAGCATGCAGCGGGTTTCGAGCCTGTAATCCCCCCGCAAAAAGGACTCGAGGGCAGGATACAGCTCGGTCAAAGTGACTTCCGTCAGGAAGCCCAGAGAACCGAGATTGACGCCCAGGATAGGGGTGCTTTGATCCTGAATGGTTCGGGCAACCGAGAGGAATGTCCCATCGCCTCCAAAGACCACGATGGCATCCGCTTTCTCCGGAAGCTCCTCGCGAGGCAGGCTGGCGAATCCGCTGAAGTCAAACGTGCGGTCAGTGCTCTCGTCCAGCAGGGGCTCACAATCCCGCTCTTTCAACCAGCCCAGTAGCTCCTGCAGCCTGGCCGCAAAATCCGTCCGCGATTTAACGACGATGCCGAGTTTCACGGGTTCTTGCCCGGGCCGCTCCCTCACGGTCGCGGCTCTGATGCCTCCCTCAGTCCGGCCAGGTAAGTCCGCCTGCACTCCTGGGAGCAAAAAAACAGCGCTTCACCGCCGCCGGCTTTAGCCGGGACAGCCAGATCGATGGCCACATACATGCCGCACTGCGGATCCTTCACCATCTTCCCTCGGATAGTCTTCTCGGACCTGGAGGCGTTGCCAGGACGTGAAGAACGCACCTTCTGAGGCTGGTTGCCAAACAATTTCACCAGCAGGATCCGAAGGATTATGATTACGAGGAGAAATACTAAAAGTTTTGTGAGCATTCTTACGAACGCGTCTCTTGCAAGCGACTCCTGGCGTTATTCATCTGCTCCTTGATCTGCTCGGCATGAGGATATTCCGGATGCCTATCAAGCAGCATCTGCCAGGTGCGGATCGCTGAGTTGAAGTCTTCGACCGCAAAATATGCGAAGCCCAGATTCTGCAGGGTCTGTGGGTGGTCCGGCTCCACGGCCAGGGATTTCTGATACATCTCAATGGCCGTTTCAGCCTTTCCCGTATACAGATAAGAGGTCCCCAGATCGGTGCGCACGTTAACGTCCTCCGGATCCAACCGCAGCGCCTCCTCATACCATTGGATAGCGCCGTCGAAACGGCCGATATCGTAGTACCAGTTGCCCAGCAGGATTCGCACCTGCTTATCCTCAGGATCGGCTTCCGCCTGGCGACTTAACTCCCCGATCTTCTCCAGCACCTCCGGCGGCGGGTGTCCTTCCGGAAGTTCGCTGGAAGCGGCGCCGGTCTGCTCTGCAGACGGAGCTGAAGCGACCATCTGAGGCGGCTCGGCCTGGTTGCGCTGCAGCGCCTCGGAAACAAAAAATCCAACAATAAATCCCACGATTACACCGATCACTGCATAGACGATCTGCTTATGTTTCATGGAACATGGTATGTTAGCATAAACGTTTCTCGCAGCGGCGCCCGCTGCGAAGCCGTTTATGGAAACAGGGCGAAACGAGTTGAAAATGTACCGTGGCAAAGACATGGGGGACCGGGAAAAGCTCATCAACACGTGCCTGGAGATCCTGAGTCGAGGCAATCCAAATGAGCTGTACGACATTTTGCCCCACATCAGTCTCGTGCGCTCCCCTGCCTTTATGGAAGCCCTTGTGCAACTGCTTCATTCCGGCGATCGGGATCAGAAGGAGTTTGCCGCTCTTGGTCTGGGCAGCCTGGGCAAGCCGAACTGCATAGAAGACCTTCTGGAAGTGTTCATGCGCCCTGAGACGTTTAAGGGGACGGGCAGCCAGTCCCTGCAAACGGCCATTATCATCGCTCTGGGTGAGATTGGAGACGAGGCCGCAGTTCAGCCGCTGATTCGGATCTACGATCTGAGCTTTCCGCAGGATCAGTTCAGCCTTCGACGCAAGCGGCTGGTCTTATCCTCGCTGGGCACGCTGGCCCAGCAGGGGAGCGTTAAAGCGGAACAAGAACTCTTGCGGCTGATGAAGCACAAGCACGAGGAGGTGCGGGCTCAAGCGGTGACCGAACTGGCCACAGCCTACTGGCACCGGGCCGGCGACATTCCAGACGAACTCCTTCAGCAAATCTGCGGCCTCACAGAGGAATCTTCAGAAGAAGTCAGGAAGGCCGCCCTGTCGTCCCTCTCCAACCTGGCCGATCTCGGCTGCGAGAGCGCCGAGGAATTTTTGAAGACGGTGAATAGTGAAAAGTGAATAGTGAATAGTGATGACCTTCCCCCGAATTTAGGACTGACCTTCCCCCCAAAATTAGGACCACCTGCTGAGTGAGTTTTCGCGCAAAATGGCGCAAGGAGAACTCACAATGAAGCGGAAGCGCTTTACGGAAGAACAGATCATCTCGGTGCTGAAGCAGGCACAAGCAGGAGCCC
>JBOGJG010000311.1:0-5253 GCA_050747825.1 Acidobacteriota bacterium
TCTCAACAGCAAATTAAATGACCGGTTTTTACAGCAAATGAAATGTCCGGTCGGTCTTGGTTGAATGAGACGAACCTCCCCATGAGGATCGTTGCAGTAATAGGGCCTGTGGAAAAGTGTGAAAGGGAAGCTTTTGGCCGTTGTGCACATTTCCATCGGGCCGGCTGTTTTCTTTCTATTAAACAGCAGTGTGTTTTCCACAAGTCCTTGATTTTCTTAAGCTGCCTCGCTTTGGAGGCAGACAGTAATTTCCCCTTACGGTCCTAGCGGCCCAGAAGATGATGGCTGTAATAGAGGCTGAGAGTCCCATCCAGATGCCGACAGACCAGCACAGGACAACGGGCCATGCTGACAGCCAAAGTCGGACAACCGTGAATATTCAGGTCTCAAAGGAAGTTCTAGCTCAAAGCTTCTGGGGCTTTTTGGGAAGCCGAGTCGAAAGAATTTTAGCAGAGGACGCGAGCTAAAATCGGTGCTGGTCTATTCGGCGGGCTTCTCTTTTTAAATGCATTAGGATAAAACTTGGTTTATGTCTACCAAACTTTATGTCGGCAATCTGGATTTTCAAACCTCAAGTACGAATCTGCAGGAATTATTCGAACAAGTCGGGGGCGTTGAATCGGCTACTGTGGTTACAGACCGGGACACGGGGCGTTCCCGCGGCTTCGGCTTTGTGGAAATGTCCTCCAGCGAAGAAGCGCAAAAAGCTATTGCGGAACTGAACGGAAAGGAAGTCAATGGGCGCGCCTTGACGGTCAATGAAGCCAAGCCGCGCACAGAGCGGGGTGGCGGTGGCAGAGGCGGACAGCGTGGCGGAGGGAACCGCGGTGGTGGTTACGGCGGTGGCGGAGGCTCGCGCCGTGACGGATTTTGACCTATGCGACGATACGGTCAACAAGGCGGCCGTGGACGTCCGTCAGGCGGTAACGCTGGCCCTGAGTTAGTTCCACCCGATCATTTTAGGAAACCGCGAGGATCCTGCGGTCGCGTGCAGACGAGATACGATCGGGAGCTGGAGCAGGATCGACTGGAGCATCGACTCGAAACAATCCATGCCGTGGCCTGAGTGCGCATTGCTTGCTACTGGCCCTACTCGTGCCGTAGCGCGGTCATCGGACGACCTTCAGCGCGCGGCGCGCCGGCACATACGAGGCGAGATTCGCCACCAGGCCAAATATCAGGGACACCGCCAGAAACGTGAGTGGATCGAGTGGTTTGAGGCCGTACAGCATACCCTCGAGATAACCCGTCAGCGCAGCAGCCCCGGAAAGCCCCAGTACAAGCCCTGCAGTGGTCAAAAGGATGCTCTGACGCAGCACGAGCCCCAGGACATCAGAACGGGAAGCGCCGAGCGCCACGCGGATTCCGATCTCGCGCATACGCTGCGTCAGGGCGTAGGACACCACATCGTAGATGCCGACGGCAGCCAGTGCAAGTGCCGCCCCGCCGAAGACAGCCACCAGCACGGCATACAGACGCGGGCGCGATATCGAGTTTGAGACAAGCTGTTCCATGGGAGCCACGTTGTAAAGCGCCGCCTGCTCGTCTATCTGGCGGAGGACGCCGCGCACAGAGGAGATGACCGAAGCCGGATGGCCTTCTGTCCGAACCGCATAGTACTGGAGAAAGCGAAACCCGTAGCTCTGGCCAGTGCCCGCACGGCCTGCCAAAGATCACGTCTTGCGTCTTCAAACCACAAAAACAACATAATTATTTTCCCTTCGAGTTCAAGGGCGGATCCAGTTTATACTTATGGGACTGATAAGAGACTATATAGAGCGTCTCAAGAATCTGCGCGATGGCCGCTCCCTGACGGTCGCAGCTTGTAATATGACGTTCCATATAACACCGCTCAAAAGTACATAGATAGGCGATGAAAGAGTCCGAAAAAGAAGAAATCAAACGACACTTCGATGTAGTTGCTGAGCAGTTGGGCAGCCAGATCCAGTTAATCGCGGAAGGGCAGGACTCTTTGGAGAAGCGAATAACTTCTCTCGAAAAGCGAATGACTCGCGAATTTGACGAAGTCAAGGCCATGATCAAATTCTCATATGCTCAACTTGATCAGCGGCTAACGACCGCCGAGAGCGATATTGTCGATCTTAAGGTCCGGGTGGCGAAGCTGGAGGCGCGGCTTTAGAGCGCGGGAGCGGGGCCGTCCTCAGTGGTATTCCTTCAGCTTTTGCACGCAGCGTTCGATTCGGCTCAGGACCTCGGGCGAGGGCGGTCAATCACCAATCACCAATCACCAATCACCAATCACCAATCACCAATCACCAATCACAAATGCCTGTATCATGGAAGCGATGCTCGATCTCTCGAATTTGGAAGTTCAATTCGCCATTCAGGTCGTCCGCGAGGGCGCCGACGTGGCGCGCCAGGTCCGGTCTGAGCTCATGGAGTCCACCTTGACCAAAGACGACCGCTCGCCTGTGACCGTTGCCGATTTCGCCATCCAGGCGCTGGTCGGCGGACGCCTGGCCCAGGCTTTTCCGAATGATCCGCTGGTGGCCGAGGAAACCCCCGAGGCCCTGCGCGCCGAAGACGGCCGGGCGGCTCTGGAAAAGGTCTGCGAATACGTCCGCCGCTTCGCCGAGATCGCCCACCCCGACCAGGTTTGCGACTGGATCGAACTGGGCGCCGGCACCGGCACCGATCGCTACTGGACCCTGGATCCGATCGATGGAACCAAAGGCTACCTGCGCGGAGGCCAGTACGCCGTATGTCTGGCTCTGATCGAGGAGGGGCGCGTGCAACTGGGGGTGCTGGGCTGTCCGAATCTCAAGTATACCGATCCTCCCGAAGTAGAAGGCCCCGGCATGCTGCTGGTGGCCCAGCGAAACAGAGGAGCCTGGACGGCTCCCCTGAACGATGCCGACAATTTCAGCCCTCTCAATGTATCGGACCGCACCGATCCGTCGGAAGCCCGCCTGCTCCAGTCCTTCGTCTCAGGGCACACCAACAACAACCAAATGCAAGAGATCATGCAAGTCCTGAAGAGCAGGAGGGAGCCGTTCCGTCTGGACAGCCAGGCCAAATACGCCCTGTTGGCTGCCGGCCTGGGCGACCTCCTCTTTAAACTCCTCTCCCGGTCCAACTACATTCAGAAGATCTGGGACCACGCTCCCGGATCGCTGATCGTCGAAGAAGCCGGAGGCCAGGTCACCGACCTCGAGGGCAAAGAGCTGGACTTCGCCGCCGGACGCACGCTGGCCCGCAACAATGGAGTACTGGCTTCAAACGGCCATCTTCATGCCGCCGCCCTGGAGGCCTTCCAACAAATCCGAGCGGATCTTGAAGACTCATTGGTAGAATGAATCAATGGAAATCCAGGTCAAGCTCGAGGACATCAGCTCCATCAAGAAGAAGTTAAAAGTAGAGATCCCTGTTGAAGTTGCCCAGAAGGAATTCAACCAGGTCGTCAGCGAATACAAGAAGTACGCGCGCCTGCCCGGTTTTCGTCCCGGCAAAGCTCCGGCCGAACTGGTGAAACGCCGCTTTATAAAGGATATCCGTAACGATGTCCTTCAGAAGCTGGTCCCCGAGTCCTACGATCAGGCGGTCAAGCAACAGGGAATGACGCCGCTGGGCCAACCTAATCTCGAGAACCTGCAATTCGAAGAGGGACAGCCTCTGGTCTATGAGGCTTTGTTCGAGATTCCTCCCGAGATCTCGCTGCCCGAGTTCAAAGGATTGGAAGTCAACGCCCTCTCCGCCCTGGTTTCCGAGGAAGACCTGGAGGAGCAGTTGGAGAACTTGAGGCAACAGCACGCGCGTCTCGTATCCGTCCAAGATCGTCCCGTGCAGGAGGGCGACTTCGCTGTAATCGATCTTCGCGGTGAATACCTGGTGCAGGAAGGCGAGCACGATCACGAACATGAGCCGATCCAGGATGAGAACGTCAGCGTCGAGGTCGGCGGCGAGCACACGCATAAGGATTTCAATGAGGCCCTCCTGGGGATGAATATCGCTGAGGAAAAGAGCTTCGAAGTGGAGTACGCCGGAGATTACCCGGAAAAAAAGCTGGCCGGTCACCGGGTCCATTTCACCGTTCAGGTGACGGACATCAAACAGAAAGAATTGCCCGAGCTGAACGATGAGTTCGTCAAGGACCTGGGAGCGGAGTTGGAAAATCTGGAACAATTAAAAAATAAGATCCGCGAAACTCTGCTGGCCCGTCGCCAAGACAGCCGTGAGAACGACCTGAAGAATAAGCTGATGGACCAATTGGTCGAGCAGTCCAGTTTCGAAGTTCCGGACGTCCTGGTGGAGGACCGCATCGACGATAAAATAAGAGACGTGGCCTACAACATGGCCGCGCAAGGCGTGGACCCCTCGCGGGTCAACATCGATTGGCGCAAAGTCCGGGCAGACTTGAAGCCCGAGGCTGAAAAGGAGGTCCGGGCCAGCATGATCCTGGCGGAAATCGCCCAGCAGGAAACCCTCGAGGTCTCAGACGACGATCAAGAGGCTGAATTCCAACGCAGGGCCGATTCTCTGGAGCAGCCCATTGAAAAGGTCCGCCAGCACTTCCTGCAGGACGATCGGCTGGAAGGGCTGCGCAGCCAAATCCGGCGGCGTAAAGCGCTGGAGCTCGTATTTGAGAGTGCAACAATAACTGACGAGGAATTGCAAAAAGCCGAAGAATAAAGTGTATACCTTGGCCACTGGCCCAATTAAAGAACTAAGGAAGCAACTATGGCTCTAGTACCGATGGTAGTCGAACAAACCAATCGTGGCGAGCGTGCCTATGACATATACTCGCGTTTGCTCAAAGACAATATCATCTTCATCGGCACGCCCATCGATGACAGTGTCGCCAATCTGGTGACCGCCCAGCTCCTGTTTCTGGAGGCTGAGGACCCGGATCGGGATATTTCCCTGTACATTAATTCCCCCGGTGGATCCATCACGGCCGGCCTGGCTATTTACGATACCATCCAGTTTGTGAAAAACGATGTGACCACAATCTGCATCGGCCAGGCAGCTTCCATGGCAGCTCTTCTACTGGCAGCCGGGACTGCAAACAAGAGGCTGGGCTTGCCCAATGCCAGGATTCTGATCCATCAGCCCATAATATCGGGGCTCTCCGGACAGGCCACAGACATTGATATCCATGCCCGGGAAATCCTGCGTATGCGCGAAGCCACCAACAAGATCCTGGCCAAGCACACCGGTCAGAAGCTGGATAGGATCGGGAAGGACGTGGAGCGCGACTACATCATGGATGCCGTGCAGGCAAAGGACTATGGT
>JBOGJG010000312.1:0-40155 GCA_050747825.1 Acidobacteriota bacterium
GCTTTCAACCCCACCGATAACTGTTTACGTTTCTATCAAATTGCACTAACATAAACAGCCTCTGAAATCGGGCGGCTTCGGAACACTCGGTCCAAGTCGAAGTACGCTTGTGACGGGGTTTTCCGATGAAACGACCATGATAAAGGTGCTGGTTGCTGATGATCACGCAGTGGTTCGCGAGGGTCTCAAAAGGATTATTAACGAGACCAGCGATATGACTGTGTCTGGCGAGGCCAACAATGGGCAGGAAGTTCTCAACAAGGTCCTGGCGGAAGATTGGGATGTCGTTCTTCTGGACATCTCAATGCCCGGGCGGGGTGGCTTAGAGGTTCTGAGGCAGTTGCGTGCGGAGCGCCCCAAGCTGCCAGTGCTGATTCTCAGCATGCATTCCGAAGATCAATATGCAGTGCGAGTTTTAAAGACGGGCGCCGCCGGTTATATCACCAAGGACAGCACTCCCGAGAAGCTGGTGGCAGCCATACGCCGCGTCGTCCGAGGCCGAAAATACATCAGTCCAGCCGTGGCCGAGATTCTGGCCTTCGATCTGGAGGTAGATCATAAGAGCGACAGTCTCCATGCGGCTTTATCGGACCGCGAGTATCAGGTGCTTTGTCTGATGGCCAGCGGAAAGACCGTGAGTGATATTGCCGAAGATCTTGCGCTCAGCGTGAAGACGATCAGCACCTATCGGACTCGAATTCTCGAGAAACTGAACCTCAAAAACAATGCGGAACTCATCCGCTATGCCATCAAGCACGAACTGGTCGAATAGGAGGGCGAGAGGGTCGCCGGCTGATCTTGTCAGGTCCTAGGCGGCTAAACCAAGGAGGGACTGTGATGGGCTGTGCGCCCAGGCTCCACAGTTCGGATTTCGGAGCCCGGCCAAGACCAGCCAGCGAGCTTGAGAAATTATTAGTGCGGAATCCGAAAATGAATCAGTTTTTGAACCATTCGTCTCCTGTCCGAGTTTTCGCTTCCTCTATAGCGGTGAATCCATTGCCGCAGGTGTACTGCATCCATCTGCAAAACATCACAAACCCATCGAAAACTGCCCGGATAGGAATCCTCAGATAAAAACCATTCCAGGGCATCCTGCCGCCAGACCTTCCACTCGTTACTTGCCGCCCTGCGCGGTGTAACCAAGTCACGAAAAGCTTGAAGTAAAATACCCAATGCCAGATTTCGCATCGGCGGGTCCAGTCTTTTAGGTGGAGGATAGAGACCTTCGCTTGCCAGCGCTTGAACATCCAAGTTTGCTCTCATGTCAGCTCCTTCTCATTTAGTATCAATGCCAGCACCTATTGTCGCCAAACTAAAAGTTAGCGCGCCATCAGCAGAAACCGGTTTATTTTGTAGGATCGGGATGAAATGCTGATCGGAGTTTGTCTGACGGGTTCTACTCACCAAGTGAGTTCTTCGTCGCTGCAGCCTTCTTCCAGGTTGGTCACGATTTGCTGCAGGAAGCGGCCGGCCAGGGCTCCGTCGATTATCCGATGGTCGTAGCTGAGTGTCAGCAGCATGATCGAGCGGATGGCAATCGCGTCATCAATCACGACGGGGCGCTTCTTCACGGCTCCGACGCCCAGAATGCCAAGCTGGGGCTGATTGATCACAGGAAGCCCAAAGATGCTCCCGAATACGCCTGGATTGGTGACCGTAAAAGTCCCATCCTGGACCTCATGGGGCTTGAGCTTTTTTTCCCGGGCGCGAGTTCCCAGATCGTACAATTCCCGCGCCAGTCCCAGAAGGCTCTTTTCGTCGGCATCTCTGATAACCGGCACGATCAGTCCATCCTCGATGGCAACGGCCACACCGAGATTAATGTACATCTTGCGGATGATCTTCTCCCCCTCGACTGAGCTGTTGACGATCGGCCACTGCCGAAGCGCCCGCACAGTCGCGTGCAGGACGAAGGGCGTATAGGTCAGCTTGAAGCCTTCTTTCTTTTCAAAGTGACTTTTGACCTGTTCACGGAACTGGACGATGCGGGTCATGTCTACCTCGGCCACTGTGTAGACGTGAGGGGAGGTGCGTTTGCTGTATACCATGTGCTCGGCAATTTTTCGGCGCATGGTGGACATGGGGATGATCTCGACCCGGTCGCGATCATAGGGGAACTTCATGGCTGGGACTTGTTCGCCGGCAGGGGCTGCAGCCTCGGGCCGGGGCTGCTCCGGATGAGGGGCTTCCCTCCTTTCGAGATAGCGAAGCACGTCGTCTTTCGTGAGGCGGCCTTCACTTCCGGACCCCTGAATCTCCGAGACTTCATCCGGAGAGAGTCCTTCTTTGTCAGCCAGATTACGAGCCACAGGTGAGATCCTCGGCTCTTGCCGGGGCGCCTCTTTGGCCTGGGGCGGCGCCTCCGGCTTGGGTTTTTCAGCCAGGGGGGCTTCCGTTGGCTTCTCGGCTGGCTTCTGGGCGGCGCGCTTCTCAGGCTGGGCCTGTTCGGCATCGCTTTCTATTTCAGCCAGAACCGTCCCGACCTCAACCGTCTCTCCCTCTTCGACCAGGATCTTGGAAATGACTCCAGTGCCGGGAGACGGGACTTCAGTATCGACCTTATCGGTGCTGATTTCGAGAACACTTTCGTCGCGTTCCACCTTGTCGCCGGCCTTCTTCAGCCATTTGGCTATTGTCCCTTCGGCTATGCTTTCCCCCATCTGGGGCATCACAAGATCGACTTTCATTTTCCGTCCTTTCGCAACTATATATGATAAGCAGCATGCACCTTAACCCGGCGCCTGGTACCCCTTACAGGTGAATCTGTTCTCCGTAAGCCATTCCGGCAGCTTCTCCGACGGCTTCGCTGAGCGTGGGATGGGCGTGCATGGTCTTTAGCAATTCCAGATAGGTGGTCTCCAGAGCTTTAGCAGTCACGAGTTCGGCAATCATTTCGGTGGCTTCTTCTCCAATAATGTGTGCGCCCAGGAGTTCTCCGTATTCTTCGTCGAAGATGAGTTTGACAAAACCCTCAGCCGCCAGGCTGGCCCTTGCCTTTCCGAGCACCTGAAAAGGAAATTTCCCTACTTTTATCTTATAACCTTCTTCCCTCGCCTTTTTTTCCGTGAGTCCGACGCTGGCGACTTGAGGTTGGCAGTAGGTGCAGCCCGGGACGGTCTGGTAATCGACGGCCTGCCTATCCACTCCGGCGATTTTCTCCACACAGGTGATGCCCTCGTGAGAGGCTACGTGGGCCAGCCAGGGAGCGCCGATCACATCACCTATGGCGTAGACCCCTTCAACCTTTGTCCGGTACCAGCGATCGACGACAATATGATTCTTTTCGGTTTTTACTCCAATCTTGTCGAGATTGAGATCTTCGATATTGCCGACAACTCCCACCGCGTTCAGAGCCATATCAGCCTTCAGGTCCTGTTTACCCTTCGGACCTTTGACTGATACGGTGACACCCTCCTTATCCTTCTTAACGCCTGCGACTTTTGTTTCCAGCAAGACCTCGATGCCTTTTTTCTTAAATGATTTGCCGAGTTCTTTGGCAATCTCGTGGTCCTCGACCGGAAGGAGTTGATCCATCATTTCGACCATCGTAACTTTGCAGCCAAAGCTGTTGTAAAAATAGGCAAATTCCACTCCGATAGCTCCTGCTCCGATGACGATCATGCTTTCCGGTATGTGGTCCAGGACCAGGGCATGCTTGTAGGTGAGCACTTTCCGGCCGTCTACTTCGATGCCTGGAACATTGCGGGCCCGGGCTCCTGTAGCGACAATGAGATGTTTAGCCGAGAGCCTTTGAGTTTCTTCTCCGTTCGCATCAGCAATTGAAAGCTCGCTTTCATTGAGAAAGCTCGCCGAACCCTTGATCACCTCGATCTTGTTTTTCTTCATTAGAAGACCAACGCCTTTTTCCAATGTTTCAGCGACTGACCGGCTGCGGGCAATGATCTTCTTCATGTCGAATTGGATGTCAGAGGCGCTGATCCCCCACTGGTCCAGGCGTTTGACTTCATTGTAAATCCTGGCGTTTGAGAGCAGGGCTTTGGTGGGAATGCATCCCCAATTGAGGCAGATCCCGCCCAGCTTGTCCCGTTCTACGATAGCGGTGTTGAAGTTTAGCTGTGCAGCTCGAATGGCGGTCACGTAACCGCCCGGACCTGATCCGATGACGATTACGTCGTACGATTTGGACTCCATGAATCTCTATCCTTTCTCCGCTCCACGCCGACTTAAAAGACCGAATTAAAAATACTATAGTAATGGTAAGTGATCTATGTTACGTAATCTTACAGTCGCGCTGGCCCTTGCCTTCAGCGCGGCTCTTCCACTACACAGCGGATTTGCACAGCAGGATGAGAGACCGCAATTTAGGGTGGAATCTGAAGTGGTCGATGTCCCGGTGGTGGTAATCGGAGAAGAGGGGCGGCTTTACACCGACCTGAAACAGGAAAACTTCACTGTGCTGGAGGAAGGTGAGCCTCGCGAGATCACCACATTTGTGGGCGAGGAATCACCGCTAACTCTGGTGATTCTTCTCGAATACAGCGAAGTCGTTCGCTACATTCGGGGTGAGGTGATTCGCCCCGCCGGGATCTTCGTCAGCCAGATCATGCAGCCGCGTGATTACGCCGCTATCGTGGCTTTTGACATGAAGGCCGAGGTGCTCAGCGACTTTACGTCCGACCGCTTCCAGTTGATCCAGGCAGTCAACACTCTGATCAGGAGTACTCCTGGTTTTCGCGAGAGTAATCTCTTTGACTCGCTGAGATTCGTGCTGGTCGGAGGCACTGAGGACAATATTGAATATAAGGGACTGGCGGAAGTCGAGGGGCGTACGGGCGTGCTGTTGGTGGCGACGGGTCTCAACACCTTCAGCAGCATCAGCTTTGAGGACGCCCGCGAAGTAGTCACCCGCGCAGGCGTTCCCATTTATTCTGTGGGAATCGGTGAACTCGCGTTCATCCGCGCAGAATCGTACTTGAGCGGTTTGGAGCGGCTTACGTTCATCCAGGCGCAGAATAACCTCAAAACCTTCTCTGAAGCTTCAGGCGGACGCTTCTACAGCGTCCGTTTTCAGGGAGCGCTCAATTCGGTCCTCGATTCAATTGCGACCATGCTGCGCCACCAGTACACGCTGGGTTTCCGTCCCGGCCAGAAATCAAATGAAGATGAGGACGGCGAGAGGGTTGAAATTGAGGTGCTGGTCGATGTGGACACGGACGGTCAATCCGACAATGACCGCCTGGAAGTACAACATCGGCAATACTATGTCCGCTGAACGCCATTGAAACTTTCGTGCATCAAAGACATCAATCTAGTAGATAGAAGGATAAAAAGATGCAACCATTACTTAGTGTAATTCTCACCATCACAATCGGAATCTATGGCGCCGGCTACCCTCTCTCCGGAGCTGTTGCCGCGCCGTCAGGTTACCTGTCGAGCCCGCAGGAAGCGGAGTCCCTTTCGCAGCTCGTTGAGAAATCCTACCTTGAGCTGTTTAGAATCGCGCCCGAACTGAATCTTTCAGATGATGTGCTGAATCAATTCGAAGACACGCTCGAGGACCAGGAGGTTGCGGAAGAAGAACAACTGGAGCAGCGGGAAGACGAAATCGAGGACAAGATAGAGGAGGTTCGAGATCAGCTCAAGGAATTGAACGAGGCCTCAGAGCAAAGCTTCGCTCATGAGCAAAGGAGACATGACATTCATTGCCAGATTGAGGCTCTTCAGAAGGAACTGAATGAGACGCAGGTCGCCTTGGACCAGGGTCTTGATGTCCATTTTGAGAATAAGCTCGCCAAGGTGAAGCTCCTTCGGGAGTGGCCCGAGGAGTACAGGCAATTCCAGCAGCGCCTGCAGTCTGGTGGCCAGGAAGTTGATCTTAAGTTTTCAGACTTCCGTGATGTCGGAGTCCGTGGCGGCGTCTTCGAAGATCAGGCGGAAGACGTCGAGGCCGGGCGTGAAGCTATTGAAGAGATGAGACGCCAGGGAATGCTGCCTCCGGAGCTAGAGGATGAGGAGGTACAGGAGTACGTCAGGGCCGTCGCTAACCGGATCGCGCGCCACTCCGACCTGAAAGTCCCTCTGAAGATATCGGTGCTGCAGAGCGAGGAGGTGAATGCTTTCGCCCTGCCGGGAGGTTTTCTGTTCATCAACGCTGGTTTGATCACTGAAGCCGACAAAGAGGACGAGCTGGCGGGTGTCATCGCCCACGAGATCTCTCACGTCGCAGCCCGTCACTCCTCCCGTCTCGGGACGAGGGCCAATATCGCCAATCTGGTGCTTCAGGCCGCCCAACTGGCGGGCCTGATTTTTACCGGCGGCCTCTCCTCTATAGCGACCTACTACGCCCTCCAGTATGGGCTCTATGGCCTGGGCTTTTTCCTGAGCTTGTCCCTTCTGGGCGTCAGCCGGGACTATGAGCTTGAAGCTGATATTCTGGGGACGCAATATCTGTGGCACTCCGGCTACAGCCTAACCGGGTTTATTGACTTTTTCAGCAAAATGGCTGCCAAGGAGGGATATCTGGCCGGCGCCAGTTGGTTCAGGACCCATCCGCCCTTCTACGAGAGGATGGAGACGACCTACAAGGAGATGCTGTTCCTGCCCGACCGGGGAGAAGAGTCCATCACCGACTCGCAGGCTTTCCACTCTGTCAAGCAGCGCCTGGAGAAGGCCATGGAGGATCTCGAGCAGAGAGACCGCGAGGCCCCCACATTGAGACGGATTTTTCACTGCGAGCAGGAGTGCGAAGGTGAGTTCTGTCCATAGCTTGGACGGCATTCTCAGTGGGAGCCTTGGACGCAGGCCTCTGAGTCGATTGGAACACCGTCCCGATACTGGAGAACCGTTTCCGGATGGGGGCGGATACGAGCCCCCGGCGTGAGTATTCCCTGAAGATTGAGCGGATCGGCAGCCGAGATGCGAACGAGCTCTTCCGAGGGAGGCATCCGGCGCACCGTGCGCAAGGCTTCGACGGCTTCCGGCAGCGCAAACTGTTCACCGGTGAAGCCAGAGACGAAGCGCCCGCCGCGAACTTCTCCACGTGCCTCCAGCCTCCGGTAGATCATCAGCAAGTCACGCCAGGGCGGGCGGATGCTTTCCCGCGCCAGCAGGTCGCGAAAAATCACTCCCCAACGCTTGAGGAGCTGGCGGGCCAAGGCTTCCAGGGGAGGCGCCGCGGTACCTGACGGCCCTCCTGGAAAAGTCAACAGCGTCCATCGCCCCATCGAAATCTGTGAGAGCAGGCGCTGCTTTTGACGGGAGCGTCTCAGCTTGCTCTGTTTGCGCTTGGGATCGATCAGCGCCCGCAGGTTGAAGAAGCCGTCGGCAGTTGCCATTCCGGCGGCGACGAGCTCCCAGAGTCCTTCTTCCACCTCAACAGGCAGCCTCCTCGTGGCCCGGACCAGGTCCTCGAAAAAACAAGCGCCATAACGCTGCAGGGTCTCCAGGACCTCGCGGGCGGGATGAGATAAATTCAGCTCGAAGCCGCCATTGCCGTTTGCGAAAGCCCGGAAGGCATAAAACCGTGGCATCTCCTGTCGCTTCAAAAAGGTCACCGGCGCGATGCGCGAGGGGCGCACAGCGGTATCCAGCGATGAGGGCAGGCTCAGGCGGCCCCAGACAAATCTTCCTGACAGGCAGAGACGGTCCAAAAGATCCGGATCGTAATGAGTGACCCTTTGTGGCAGCAAAGATGTTTCCCAGGCGGCCGCAGCGGATTCGAAGCCCTGGAGTTGCTCGAGGACCAGGGCCAGCCCGCGCTCGCCGTGCAGTTGCGTGCCCGCGGCTCGGTGCTGCCAGCGGAAGAGAAACCGAATGAAGTCAGCGGGTGAAACCGGCTCGATCTCTCGCCGCAGGCGTCCCAGCGTCAGGCGATGAATGCGGGCCAGCAGCCTTCGGTTGCACCATTCCAGTCCGCTGCCGGGACGGAAAGAGCCACGCAGAACCTGGCCCTCCGCCTCCAGGGCGTGAAGCGCGCGCTCAATCTGGGGCTGAGGCAGCCGAAATCGTTCGGAAAGCTCCGAGCTGGTGGCGGGACCGGTGCATTCCATCCGATAGCGGAGGAGCTCTCGGACGGCTCCATCCGCATCCAGTTCGCGGTCCCGCTCCCAGAGAAATTGCTCCAGATCCACGCCGGTGCTGACAGCGCAATCGGCTTCAGGCCAGGCCTGCCGAATCAGTGTTAGCCGCTCCGTAGCCGCCCAGAAGACAGACGATTGTCCTTGAAGCGGCTCGACTTCAAACCGAAAGGCTCGGCGCTTTTGCGCCAGTTGTTCCAGCCAGACGTTGCAGCCTGCCGCTTCAGATTCGGGCAGAATTCCCAGCGTCAGGAGCGCATCATGAATTTCATCCGGGTTGTCCAGTGGCGGCCAGACTTCCTCTTGGACTTGCCGGATGGCATCCGGGTCAAGCGTCGCCAGATCCTCTTCTGAAGAGGGAAGCGTGCGCCGGGTCTGGACTGCGCGCGCCCGGCGCTCCTCCAGAGGAGCGTCATCCAGAAAGGCATACACGTTTGCATTGACGATCTCATGCGAAAACGGCGAAGGCTCTCGCGTGTCCATAGCGACGCAGCGGATTTGACCGCTTTCGATCTTTTCCAGGACTTTGGTCAGGCCTTCTATATCCATGGCTTCGGTTAGACAATCCCGCAGAGTCTCTTGGACCAGCGGGTGATCGGGAATCTCGATGTCTCCTTCGATGTTTTCCAGGCAGGCCGCCTGTTCCGGAAAAACGGAAGCCAGGAGGTCATCGGAGCGCATTCTCTGAAGCGGCGGGGGCACCTTCTTTCCGCCTGCAAAACGGAGCACCGCCAGGGCACGGCTGGCATTCCAGCGCCAGCGGGTGGGAAAGACCGGAACCGCCAAAAGCGCCTGAACTAGAACTTCCCGAACGTTTACGGAGGAGAGAAAGCCAAAGACACTGTCCAGCGGAAAACTGTGCTGCTCGCTGAGGGAGAGCAGGAGTCCGTTGTCCGTTGCCGCAGCCTGAAGCTCGAAGTTGAACGAGCGGCAAAAGCGCTTGCGCAGCGCCAATCCCCACGCTTTGGTGATGCGGCTTCCAAAAGGCGCATGCAGAATCAGTTGCATGCCGCCGGACTCGTCAAAGAAGCGCTCGGCGACCACGCAAGTCTGAGTCGGTAAAGCTGAAAGCGCGGCCTTTCCGGCCTGGACGTAGCGCGCTGCCTGATCGGCTCCCCGTTCGTCCAGCCCGCATTCCTGTTGCAGCCACTGCGCTGCCTCAGGCAAGCGGCGCGGAGCAACCTCTTCTCGCAGTTGTGAAACGGCCTCCGACAATTCGTCGGTACGCGCCGGGGCCTCTCCTCGCCAGAAGGGGATGTTAGGTGGAGCTCCCTTGGCATCTTCAACCCTGACAACTCCGGCTTCCACCCGGCGGATGCGCCAGGAGGTATTGCCCAGCAGAAAAATATCTCCCTTGAGACTCTCGACGGCAAAGTCTTCGTCCAGCGTTCCGACCAGGACCTCCCCCGGGTCGAGCTTGACCAGATAGTTGGCATTGTCGGGGATGGCCCCGCCGGAAGTTACCGATGCCAGGCCTGCGCCCCGGCGTCCTCGGATGAAGCCATTGATCCGATCGCGGTGCAGGTAAGCAGCCCGACGTCCCTGCTGGGTCGAGAATCCCTCGGAGAGCATGGCCACAATTTCGTCGAAGTCGGAGCGCTCAAGCTGGGAGTAAGGACCAGACCGTTTGAAAAGCTGATAGAGGTCTTCTTCACGCCAGTCCTCGGCCGAGGCGGCTGCCACGATCTGCTGAGCCAGCACGTCCAGGGGAGCTAACGGAATGAGCACCCGATCCAGCTTGCCCTGGCGAATCGATCGGACCAGGGCGGCGCACTCCAGTAATTCGTCCCGGCTCATGGGAAAGAATCGTCCTTTGGGAACGGCGCCTTTCCAATGGCCGGAGCGTCCGATCCGCTGGAGCGCCAGGGCAATCGAACGCGTTGACCCGATCTGACACACCAGGTCTACCATGCCGATGTCGATCCCCAGCTCGAGCGAGGCCGTAGCGACGACTACTTTGAGCTTGCCCTGCTTGAGGCTCTCTTCAGCCTCGAGGCGGATCTCACGGGCCAGACTACCGTGGTGAGTGGCCACCTGCTCCTCACCCACGCGTTCGGCGAGATGATGAGCCAGGCGCTCGGCCAGCCGACGGGTGTTGACGAAGACCAGCGTCGTCCGGTGCTGCTCAACCAATTGGGCGACTCGATTATAGGTCTCCTCCCACGACTCAGCGCCGGCTACGGCGCTCAATTCATCGCCGGGGACCTCGACCGCCAGGTCGAGAAGGCGTCTGTGGCCCGTATCAATGATAGTGGACTCTCGTTCGGGGCCGGTCAGGAATCGCGCAATTTCTTCGACCGGCTTCTGAGTGGCCGAGAGACCGATCCGCTGCAGCCTCCGGCCGGCCAGTGCTTCCAGGCGTTCCAAAGAGAGCGCCAGGTGCGATCCCCGCTTGTCACGCGCCAGAGCATGAATCTCATCCACGATCACCGTCTCGGCTTTTTCCAACATCCTGCGCCCGCTCTTGCTGGTAAGCAGGATAAATAGAGATTCCGGAGTGGTCACCAGTATATGGGGCGGTTTCTGAACCATCTTACGGCGCTCGTGGGCCAGCGTATCGCCGCTTCGAACCAGCGTCCTGATGGCGGGGAGATCGACATTCAAACGCCCGGCAACCTCTCTGATTTGCTCGAGAGGCTCCTCCAGGTTCTTGCGGATGTCATTGGCAAGCGCCTTCAGAGGAGAGATGTACACTACAAGCGTGCTTTCGGCGAGTTGGCCTTCTATACCCTTCTGGATTAAGCCGTTAATGGCGCACAGGAAGGCTGCCAGCGTCTTGCCGGACCCTGTAGGAGCGGCGATCAGGATGTTATTGCCCTGCTGGATGGCCGGCCAGCCGAGCCTCTGCGCCTGGCTGGGCTCCCCAAATCGCTCCTGAAACCAGGTCGAGACGACGGGATGGAATTCGATTGACATATGTAGTCGATTATTTTACCAATTGAGACGGAGGGATTGTGGAAAAGATCTGGCAGAAACATTATGACCCGGAAGTACCAGAATCAATCAGTTATCCGGAGGTCACTCTTAATGACATTTTCCGGAGATCGGTGGAAGACCACCCTGGCGGGGTAGCAACGATTTTCGTAGGGGCGAAAATCAAATATGGCGATCTCGGAAAGCTGGTCGACCGGTTTGCAGCCGGACTGGCCGGCCTGGGAGTCAAGCAGGGAGATAGGGTTGCTATTATTCTTCCAAACCTGCCGGCCTATCCGATTGCGCATTTTGCCGTTCTGAAATTGGGCGCTATCCTGGTCCCCACCAATCCCCTTTACGTGGCCCGCGAACTCGAGCATCAACTCAATGACGCCGGGGCGGAAACGGTGATTGTCCTGGATCAACTTTATCCGCGGCTGTTGGAGGTCAGGCATCAGACCAGGGTCAAGCGCCTGATCCTGATTCGGGTCAAGGATTTCCTGCCCGGCCTGGTGGGGTTTTTGTACGGGCTTAAGAATAAGTCACACGCAAAGACGGATGAGGCGGCGGGGGTTTACACGTATCGTGACCTGATGCGCCGTTCTTCCGCTTCCACTCCTGAGGCTCGGGTCTCCCCGGAGGACACCGCGATTTTTCTGTATACCGGGGGAACGACCGGAGTCTCGAAAGGGGCCGTACTGACTCACAGAAATCTGGTTGTGAATGTCTACCAGACTAGAAAATGGCTGGCGACACTGAAGGAGAAAAAGGAGGTAATCCTTTGCGTACTCCCTTTCTTTCACAGTTATGGCATGACGACAGGCATGCATCTGGCTGTGCTCTCCCGCTCGACCATGCTTCTGCAGCCTCGATTCGAACTGAAGGACGTGATAAAGCAGATAAAAAAGCACCGTCCCACCATCTTTTGCGGCATCCCCTCGATGTACAACGCCATCAATCGCTCTCCCGGATTATCTGGCTCGGACGTGTCCTCGGTCCGTCTGTGCGTCAGTGGAGGGGCCGCTCTTCCTGGGGAAGTGCAGAAACAATTTGAGAGTTTAACGGGAGGCAGGCTGGTCGAAGGGTACGGGCTCTCGGAATGCTCTCCTCTCACCCACGTCAATCCCATCCATGGACGGCGCAAGAATGGCACCATCGGAGTCCCGGTCTCGGACACGGATGCCCGCGTCCTCGATCCAGAGACTAGAGAGCCGCTCCCTGCCGGTCAAGTGGGGGAACTGGCAGTCAAAGGGCCTCAGGTGATGAAGGGCTACTGGCAAATGCCTGAAGAAAGCGAGCAGGTTCTGAGTGACGGCTGGCTCTATACGGGCGATATGGCAGTCATGGATGAGGACGGGTTCTTTACGATCGTCGATCGCAAGAAAGATTTGATTATCAGTGCCGGCATGAACATCTATCCTCGAGAAATCGAAGAAGTCCTGCACCAGCACCCCAAGGTCCGGGAGGCAGCTGTGGTGGGAGCCCCCAGTTCGGTGCGCGAAGAAATCGTGAAGGCTTACGTTGTGATTGAGCCGGGCCAGGAGCTGACAAAGAATGAGGTCATCCAGTTCTGCCGAGATCGTCTGGCCAAGTTCAAAGTCCCCCGGCAGGTCGAGTTTGTCCAGGAACTTCCAAAGAGCACAGTGGGAAAAATCCTGAAGCGGGAGCTCAGGTCGGGTGTACTCAAACCGAGTACCGTCCCCAGCCGGGAGTAGACTGCCCTCTGGTGGGCTCAAATAGCGCCAGGTTTTCGCCTTCCACCATTGGTCCAGTGGATTCGAAGATCTTGTGCAACCGTGGGTCAGCCATGAGTTGCTTCCACTGCTCCTCAAACTCGGCCGCGGAGTTGAACTCCCACAGTTCCAGGTACTCACCGGCGTTTCCAACGAGGGTTCTCCAGATCCCCTTAAAGCGAATATTTCTCTCTCGAAGTAAAGGCAGGACCTCTCTATGGAAAATGTCCTCGAATTCACTCATGTGGTGGGTGCGCACCCGGTAAGATATTTTTAACAAGACCACCTGGCTATTATAGTGAATAGTGAAGAGTGAATAGTGAAGAGTGAATAGTGAAGAGTGAAGAGTCAAAGTAGTCGAGTGACGACAGTGCTGACGTCCGGCCAAAGCGAAGCCGTGCCGTCCATTATTGTTCAGAATGAACAGCCAAACTGGCGCTTGCTGGAAGACTCTATCTGGAAATTTGGGTCTTTTCTCAGGGACGATTCGGTCCTGGCGCTCGCCCGAACACTGCTGGACCAGCCTCGCTGGCTCGAGGCCAGCTTCCTTTATGACGAACTTGGCTCCCACCTGTTCGATCAGATTTGTGACCTTCCCGAATATTACTTAACGCGCACTGAGGAGAGCATTCTGCTCGAGCATGCGGGGCGTCTGATTGAGGCCGCCCCTGTGGAATGCATTTTGGAACTGGGCGCCGGATTTTCTCGAAAGACATGCCACCTGCTGCAAGAGCAGGTGCGGCAGGCAGGCGGAGGAATTTTCGCTCCGATCGATGTGAGCGCGGCGGCCCTGGCAAAAGCTCGAGACAGCGTTCGTGAACAGTTTCCGGATTTTGTGTTTCAGGGACTCTGCGCGCGTTATGAACAGGCGCTGGACGCCCTCAAGAGCAATCAGCCCAAATTATTTGTATTTCTGGGCAGCACGATCGGAAACTTCACACGTTCTGAATTTGGCGCTTTTTTTGATCGGCTTTCGCATGCCATGAAGGAGGGCGACTTTTTTCTCCTGGGAGTCGATCGAGTCAAGGACGTCGAGATTCTGGAAAAAGCCTATGACGACTCACAAGGGGTCACCGCTGATTTTATTTTGAACGCTTTCAGCCACATCAACCGGATTGCGGGCACGGATTTCGATCGTGCCAGCCTGCGCTACGAGTCTCAATACAATCGGCGCCGGCAGGAAATCGAAATGTATGCCTGGACTGAAAGGGACCAGGAGATTACTTTTCCATCTCTAGGCCGCTCTTTTCTCTGGGAGAGAAAAGAGCCGATCCTTGTCGAAATCAGCCGCAAATTCGAGCCTCTGCGGCTGATCGATCAACTGCAGTGCTTTGGACTGGATCCCGTGGAGCACTTCACTGATCTGAAGGAGTGGTTCTCCCTACTCCTTTTCCGGAGGAATCCAAAGCCGCTGTGATGGCTGATGCTGCGGCCTATGTTCTGATCCGAAGCTTCGTCACTCTGGTTGGTCTTGTGCCGCGAAGTCTTGCCTATTTGATTTGTGAAACTATTGCGGCCCTCGTCTACTTCCTCGATCAGAAGCACCGCCGGATCGGAACGATTAATCTCCGCATCGCCTTTCCGGAGAAGAGCGACTCCTGGAGAAGACGCGTTTTGCGCCAAAGCTTTCAGCAGGTGGCCGATCAAGTGGTCGAGCTGAGCCGGATACCGCGCCTGAATGCGGCGAAGCTTGCCGGCAGGGTTCGCTATGAGGAGGGATGCGGTCTCGAGCACTACCGTCGGGCCAAAGAGCAGGGCAAAGGCGTGTTGTTTTTGACGGCCCATGTCAGCGCCTGGGAGCTTCTTCCCACTGCGCATGCCCTTTACGGCCACCCCCTCAGCTTTGTGGTCCGACCGCTGGACAATCCCTATCTCGACCGTTGGGCTCAACGTCTCCGCTCTCGAGTGGGCAATCAGGTTTTGGCCAAGCAGGGTTCTATCCTGCGCATCATGAGAATATTGAAGCGAAACGGAGACATTGGTTTCCTGATCGATCAAAACGTCCAGGAAAAAGATGGCGTATTCGCCCCCTTTTTCGACAGACCGGCCTGCACTACATCCAGCCTGGCGGCGCTGGCGCTGCGGTCGGAGGCGCCGGTAGTGCCTGGTTTTATCTATCCGATGGGCAGGCGCGGCCTCTATCGTATTCGATTCTATCCACCGCTCCAAGTGGTGCGTACAGGCGATCAGAAAAATGACCTGATCGAAAATACGGCCATTTACAATCAATACATCGAACAGGTTATCCGCGAGTTCCCTCATTGCTGGCTGTGGGGCCACCGGCGCTTCCGGACTCAGCCTGACGGAAGCAACCTCTATCGGTGAGGCCCGGCAGCGGCAGGCTTGTGTCCCTCATCTCAGCTTGATAAAGTTACTCTTTTTCGAATGGAGGAAAGGACGAATACATGGCAACCAAAGTAGCGATTAATGGATTTGGGCGCATCGGCCGCAATGTCCTCCGAGCGGCGATTGAAAATAAGACCGATCTGGAATTTGTAGCAGTCAATGACATTACCGATCCTAAGACACTTGCCCATCTGCTTCAGTATGATTCAGTCTACGGAAGGCTTGACGGCAAGATCGAATACGACGAGAAATCGATTTCACTGGACGGCCGTAAGGTTCAGGTTTTTGCGGAAAGGGATCCTGCACAGATTCCCTGGGGGCGACTTGGCGCCGAGATCGTTATTGAGTCCACCGGACTTTTTACCAAGCGGGATGGAGCCCAAAAACACCTGCGCGACTCGGTTAAGAAGGTGATCGTCACAGCTCCGGCCAAGGGGCGCGACATCACCATCTGTCTAGGTGTGAATGAGGACAAATACGACGCTGGCAAGCACTCCATTATTTCCAACGCGAGCTGTACGACTAACTGCCTGGCGCCGGTAGCCAAAGTTCTGCACGAGCGGTTTGGCATCAAGAAAGGATTGATGACCACCATCCACAGCTATACCAATGACCAGCGCATCCTGGATCTGCCCCACAAGGACTTGCGCAGGGCCAGGGCTGCGGCTCTTTCTATGATCCCCACGACGACGGGAGCGGCCATCGCGGTCACCCTGGTGCTTCCGGAACTGGAAGGAAAACTGGACGGACTGGCCATCCGTGTTCCCACTCCAACGGTCTCGCTGGTCGATTTGACAGCCACGGTCGAAAAGGAAGTTTCGGAAGATTCGGTTAAGGACGCCTACCGGCAGGCTGCAACGGGAAGTCTCAAAGGCATCCTCGACTACACGGACGAGGAACTGGTTTCGGCCGACTTCATCAAAAGTCCTTTCTCGGCCATTGTTGACGGCTCGCTAACCAAGGTCCTGTCGGGCGATATGGTCAAGGTGCTTGCCTGGTATGACAACGAATGGGGTTACTCCAATCGAGTCCTCGAGTTGGCCGATTTCGTGGCCGGAAAGATGTAGGGATGCCCAAGCTTTCCATCCGAGATCTCGATTTGCAGGGAAAGCGTCTGTTTATCCGGGTAGACTTCAATGTTCCCATTGAGGACGGAAGAATCTCGGATGCCGCACGGATCGAAGCCGCCCTGCCCACCATCAGGCTGGCTCTCGAGAAGAATGCCAAGGTGATCCTGGCTTCCCACCTAGGCCGGCCCAAGGGGACGCCTGAGAAGGAGTACTCACTGAAGCCGGTGGCGGATCGGCTGTCTTCTCTTCTTGACCGGCAGGTTTACTTTGTGAACGACTGTATCGGCCCCACCGTTGACGACCGTGTTAAGGCCATGGATTCAGGCCACGTAGTCCTTCTAGAGAACCTGAGATTTCATGCCGGTGAGACGAAGAATGATCCCGAGTTTGCCCGAGAACTGGCCGCTCTGGCCCAGGAGTATGTGAACGACGCGTTTGGCACTGCCCACCGCGCCCATGCTTCCACCGTAGGCGTGCCCCAGGTATTGGGAGGAGGGGCGGCCGGCCTGCTGATGGAAAAAGAGTTGGAATACCTGGCGCGCGTTTTGTTCCAGCCCGAAGCTCCGGTTGTGGCGATTCTGGGCGGTGCTAAGGTCTCGGACAAGATGGACGTGATCGAAAATTTTTTGCGCCTTGCCAACAGCATCCTGCTGGGCGGCGGAATGGCCTTCACCTTCTTCAAAGCGCAGGGAATCAATGTCGGAAGATCTCTGGTCGAAGAGGATAAGCTCGGTGTCGCCCGTGAATTGATCCGCCGTTCGGAGGCGAAGGGGATCGAGCTTAAACTGCCCGTGGACGTTGTGGCCGCTCCACGGATGGAACAAGATGTCGAAACTCGCGAGGTGGCGCCTTCGGAAATTCCCGAGGAATGGATGGGCCTGGATATCGGCTCGAAGACCACGAAGGAGTACAAAAAGATCATCTCTAAGGCCAAAACGGTGATTTGGAATGGGCCGATGGGTGTCTTTGAGATCAAAGAGTTCTCCCGCGGCACCACCGAGATCGCCCGGGCCGTGGCGGACAGCGAAGCGCTTTCGGTCGTGGGCGGTGGAGACTCCGCGGCAGCGGTGCGCAAGGCTCAGGTGGCCGAGAAGATCAGCCATATCTCCACAGGTGGTGGTGCTTCTCTTGAATTCCTGGCAGGCAAGACCCTTCCCGGTGTTGAGATTCTGACGAAGCACTAGGACTGGGTACCAAAGAACTAAAGAACCAAATGCGAACACCTGTAATCGCAGGAAACTGGAAGATGTTCAAAACTGGCGCTGAAGGCCGGGAGACCGTGCGCAAGTTGCTCACGCTCCTGGATGGCTCGGATCCCGTCGAGATCGTCGTCTGTCCGCCGTTTACAGCTCTGGAGGGTAGCGGCGCCGAATTAAAGGGAAGCGGGATCGGCCTGGGCGCCCAGAACGTCCATTGGCAAGACCAGGGAGCGTTCACCGGAGAGATCTCCGCCTCCATGTTGATCGGCGCGGGATGCCGGTACGTGATTATCGGGCATTCCGAACGGCGCCAGTATTTCGGTGAAACGGATGAGCTGATCAATCGGAAGCTTCGCAAGGTTTCGACGACGCCTCTGCTGCCTATTTTATGTGTCGGCGAGTCGCTGCAGGAAAGGGAAGCCGGGCGGGTTGAGGAAGTGGTGCTGGGCCAGTTAGAACGCGGCCTGGCTGGATTGACTCCCTCAGCCTTATCTCGTATCATCATCGCTTACGAGCCGGTCTGGGCGATCGGAACGGGCAAGACCGCTACCCCCGAGATTGCGCAGGAAGTTCACAGGTTGATTCGGCAATGGCTTGGCAATTCCCATTCGCAGGAACTTTCAGCCTCAACCCGCATCCTTTATGGGGGAAGCGTAAAACCGGAGAACATTTCTGAGCTGATGGCTCAGGAGGACATTGACGGCGCGCTGGTTGGGGGCGCAAGCCTTGATGCGCGCTCCTTTGCTCAAATTATCAAATACGAGGGTCTTTAGAGACTCAGGAACTCAGGAACTAAAGAACTAAACCGAGTATGTTTACTGTAATTGTGATGCTCCACCTGATCGCTGCGTTGGTGCTGATTTTGGTGGTTCTGTTGCAGTCTGGGAAAGCCGGCGATCTGGCCACTACATTTGGCGGGGCAGGCAGCCAGGCCGCTTTTGGGGCTCGTGGGGCCGCCACGTTTCTGACCAAGGCGACCGCGGTTTGCGCCGTGATCTTTATGCTGACTTCACTGGCTCTCTCGATCATGTACACGGAGGGCACAGGGGGGACGGTTATGGAAGGCGTGCCTTATCCGGAAGATAGCTCTTCGACTTCTCCCGCTCTCAATCCTTCAGTTCAGGAGGGCGCAACGGAAGAGGCCGGAGAAACTCAAGAGCAGCCGCAGAGCCAACCCGAAACGCCCCCAGACGACCAGTAAGCCTGTCGTCCGTTCGCGACGATCAACTGCCGGAGTGGTGGAATTTGGCAGACACACCATCTTGAGGGGGTGGCGCTCGAAAGGGCGTGCGGGTTCGAATCCCGCCTCCGGCACCAGCTCAGCTTTACTTCTATGCCACACGAAACCCGAAACAGCAAAAAACTGCTTTACGAAGCCCTGAAGCAGACTTGCACGGCGGATCACCTGCCGGAAAGAGATCTGGCCACGCTTACCTGCTACAGCGAACGTTATGAAATACGACTTGATTCAGCCAGATGAGGGGCCGCGGGTGAAGGTGACGGATCGTTATCATGAGAGAAAGTAGGCCGGCCGGGCAAGCGAATAGCATATTTTCACTTGGAAAGTCGAATAGAACCGTCGTAAGCTGAGTCGATGCCCAGACCCAGGGTCAAGTGGCGGCTTGAGGGGGGATATTCTCGATTTCTGGAAGGTTCAACAGTTGAACTGGAAGTGCAGGAGGGCCCCCTTAGCCAAACTCTGGACTTTTCTCCAATAAAGCTGGCAAGGCGTTCCGGCCCGGCGGAAATAACCTTGCGTGCCTCTCACGCTCTTCGCGGAAACCTTCCTGGAGGGCTGCGCTGGCGAATCGATCCCGAGGGGCAGATCAAGAGCACCTTGTTCTTTCCAGGAAATCGCTTCTTCGGTTGGTTCCCGGTTCCCAAGAACTCTATTGGCATTATTTGGCACGTGGAAGCGAATGCCGAAGCGTTCTTTGGAGACCGTGGGTCGATTCCCTTACTGTCCCTCGAAGGCAACACTCGCCTCTACCATAGCTGGGGCACGGTTTTTCCAGAGGATGTGCCCTTGCAGGATGCCTTTCAGGAGGCCTGGCGAGCTTACCTGGACCCTTTCGACCCGCGAGAGGTTTATCAAATGGACGAACGTCAGGTGATCCGCTGGCGCCTGAACGGCCGCATCCGTGCCCAGGTAGACGTTGGCTGGGGACTTGGCAAGGTGTGGACTATCCCTCGCGATCTGCCGGTCGCCAAAATCCGCAGAGAGGTCATGTTTTGGTCAAACATCGGGGCTAATTTCACGATCGAGGAAAAGGGAGAGTTTTTCATTCAGGTCCGCAAGGCGCGAAACATCTACTTTCGAGTTTCACGCCTTGACGAAGGGCGCGTGAAGAGCAGTTTTTCAGCCGGTCTTCATCTCAACTACCCAGCTCACATCAAGAGTTTGGATTTCTCCGAACCGGAGTTTCTAGAGCCCGTGATGGATGAATTGACCCGTCCTGCCCTGGACTGGATCAATGAAAAGGTCAAAGAAGCGCTGGTCCAGCGAATGGACATGACCCTGTCGCTGGAACGATCTAACTGGAGTCGCAACCAGGCGCTTTTCCAAGCCAGTTGGCACAAACCCTCACTGGATCACTTTGCCGAAACTTACCAGACGCTCTTGAGGGGCCAGATTCCTAAGCCAGGGCTGGGAGTCGGGATCACGGGGAAGCTGGCCGATATCCGGGGCAGGCGCGTGAGCATTGACTTCAATGTGTTCAACTGGATTCGGGTTGGCCGATCGAAGGAGCAAAGGGTCGAACATACCGTCAGCCTCGGTCCGGGAGGAGAGATTATCGTTGAGACAGGTGAGGTACTGGAAAAAACCTCCTACTACTGGGACGAAATTCAATTTGTGCACCTGCTTTACCGCCTGGTCGAGGAGAACAATGAGGAGTCTGGCGTCAGCTTCACCTGGAGTTTCGGCCGTGAGGGGAGGTTTTCGAAAAAGGAACTCACGGCACTTCTGCGGATGGCTCTTCGCAGTTCCATCATCCACACATTTACGATTGTCCATGCTCGCTATTTCCCTCTGCAAGTTAAGCTGCTTCTGGTAACGGAGTTCTCGGGCAAGGGACTGGAGGCGATCCGCAAGAGCGATCCTGGGGCGAGGTGGAAGGCCCTGGTGCGTGCGCTGGAGATTGCCGAACCGGACCGTTACTGGAAGGGGAGCAACAAGAAAGGGACTTTCTGGCGTGACTGGATCGATTACGTAAAAGTGCGGCAGTTGGTCGATAAGGATCCGGTCCAGAGCACTCTCCAGTCAAAGTATCCAATACCGGGGCGCAGTGAATTCGAGCGGATTCAGGTGGTCACGGCTTACCGGAAGGCCAAGCGTTTCCTGGAGCTGATGGGCCGCTGGAGCGTGGATGATCCGGAAGAGGTCTTCAAGTCGTTCAATCTCGGAATGGATATGCCTATTTTTGTCTTTTTTCACCTGCTCTGCCCATCAAAGCTGCGCCGTTCGGGCGCTTTGATGCGAGGCGAGATGGAGGATGCCTGGGGAGATCAGGGCCTGTTGACCTTTGACCAGAGACTGGGGAAACTTACGCGCCCTTGACACAACTTCGGGCCAAAATGAGCGCCAGAAGGCCGAAAGCGAA
Organism: Acidobacteriota bacterium; assembly: GCA_050747825.1. Taxonomy (GTDB): domain Bacteria; phylum Acidobacteriota; class UBA6911; order RPQK01; family JBOGJG01; genus JBOGJG01. Next base: position 20,900 of record JBOGJG010000312.1, read on the forward strand.
CAAGGCAAGCCACGGGCTTTGCCCAATCATAGCCGATACCCTCAGGCGCCGCTCCTGCGGAAAAGGCCACGGTTGCGATTCCCACTCCCATTAGACCCTCTCCGCCGACCAGACCGGAGCCAAACAGCACTCCTCTTTCGCGGCGCGAAGAGGCTTTATCCAGCGAACCTGAGCTTCGTTCCATGCCCATCCGCAACAGCCCGCCCAGGAAGACGGTGACCATCGTAGACACTGGCAGGTAAACTCCGACCGCAAAAGGCAGGCTGGGTATCCGCAAGATTTCGGCAACAAGAGCGATTACTACGCCAATGCCTACCAGGACCCAGGGGAGCGACGCCTGCAAAACTCCGTCTATCACCAGCTTCATCAGAGTAGCCTGGGGCGCAGGCAGCTCTTGGCTGCCAAAGCCATAGGCCTGATTCAGGAGCAGAACAGCCAAACAGACAAAAGTCGCTGAACTGAGGACGCCGATGATCTCTCCGATTTGCTGCCTGCGGGGCGTGGCGCCGACCAGATAGCCTGTCTTGAGGTCCTGTGATGTATCTCCCGCGATTGAAGCGGCCACGGCTACGATGGCGCCCACCGTCAAAGCTCCCGCTTTACCGAGGTCGCCTGTCCAGCCCATCATCAGAAAGAGTGCCGAAGTGCCCAGCAACGTCGCGATGGTGATGCCGCTGGTGGGGTTGGAAGTGACTCCCACCAGTCCGACGATGCGCGAAGAGACCGTCACGAAGAAGAAGGAGAAGATGACTACCAGGAGGGCGGCGCCGGCCCGGCCTCCCCAGCCCAGAAACGGGCCGAAAATCCAGGGGATTACTGCGATCCCCGATGCAATCACAAGGGCTCCCACCAGCACAAAGCTAAAGGGAAGATCGCTGGAAGTTCTGGGGATCACTGGAGCCTCCGCCTCAGTCAGGCGCCGCTGGAACAGGGCCGGCCTCAATTGCGAGGCTCCCATGCGAAAGCTTGCAATCATCGTGGGGACACTGCGAATCAGAGTGATCAAGCCTCCGGTAGCCACTGCCCCGGCTCCAATGTAGCGAACGTAACGGCTCCAGATCTGAGCCGGACTCATTTCAGGAATGGTCAGAAGGGTTTCGGGATAGAGCGGTGTGCCCCTGCTGGATCCCCAGAAAGCGATTGCCGGAATAATGATCAACCAGGAGAGAAGTCCTCCTCCCACCATAATGGCAGCGATGAGCGGTCCCAGAATGCCGGTGACAGTGGCCTTGACGGTGAGTTCCCATGGACTTTGCGAAGCTGGAATGTAGGGTTGGTGTTCACTGATGCCTCGGGCTTGAACTTTGCGGTTTGTCCCTTGATGCTTGAGATTTTTCAATAATGTAGAATCTACCAGATGATTGAAAGGCGACAAACTGTAACCGTACGGGTCGGCTCAGTCGCAGTCGGTTCGCGACATCCGATAGTGGTTCAGTCGATGACCAACACAGATACGGCTGATGTTGCGGCAACAGTGGAACAGGTCCGCCGGCTCGCACAAGCCGGCTCGGAGTTGGTGCGCGTGACAGTCAACACGGATGAGGCCGCTCAAGCTGTGCCGGCCATTGTCGAGCAACTCGATTCCAGAGGGCTGCACGTTCCCATCATTGGCGACTTTCATTACAATGGGCACCTGTTGCTGACACGCTATCCGGAGTGCGCCCGCGCTTTGAGCAAGTATCGGATTAATCCGGGAAACGTGGGGATGGGCCGGCACCGCGACAAGAATTTCCAGCAGATGATTGAAGTGGCGCTCCGTTATGAAAAACCGGTTCGCATTGGAGTGAACTGGGGCTCCCTGGATCAGTATCTATTGGCGCGCTTGATGGACGCGAACGCGAAACGGCCTGAACCACGATCGTCGGGGGAGGTGCTGCTGGACACAATCGTCACCAGCGCTCTCGAATCAGCCTGCCTGGCCGGGGAATATGGGCTGGCGCATGACCGGATCATTCTCAGCGCCAAGGTTTCGGCGGTCCCGGACCTGATAGAGGTCTATCGTGAGCTGGCGGGCCGTTGCGATTATCCTCTGCACCTGGGCCTGACAGAGGCGGGGATGGGAAATCGCGGAGTCATCAGCAGCACAGCGGGGCTCTCCATCCTGCTGCAGGAAGGCATCGGTGACACGATCCGAGTCAGCCTGACTCCGCGCCCCGGAGGTGAACGCACCGAAGAGGTCGCCGTCGCCCAGCAGGTATTGCAGTCGCTTGGCATCCGGAGCTTTTCCCCCCAGGTGAGCGCCTGCCCCGGCTGCGGCCGTACTACCAGCTCTTTTTTCCAGGAATTGGCCGACCAGATCCAGGGGCACCTGAATGAAAAGATGAAATCCTGGCGCGAAGTCCACCCCGGTATCGAAGACTTGAAAGTGGCTGTTATGGGGTGTGTCGTCAATGGTCCTGGTGAATCAAAGCACGCCGATATCGGCATTTCTCTGCCGGGCACTGGCGAAGATCCCAAGGCCCCCATCTATGTCGATGGACGACACTTCAAGACGCTAAAAGGGCCGCGAATTGCGGAGGAGTTTCTGGAAATATTAGAGGAGTATGTGAATACTCGCTACGGAACGGGAGTCCACAGATGATCCAAGTCGAGCATTTATCCAAACAGTTCGGGTTTCACAGGGCTATTGACGACGTCACGTTCGAAGTCAAAAAGGGAGAAATCCTGGGATTTCTGGGCCCGAATGGAGCCGGCAAGACGACCACCATGCGCATCCTCGCCGGTTTCTTCCCTGCCACCGAGGGGAAAGCCGTGGTAGCAGGCTATGACGTGTTCGACCAGCCGCTGCAAGCCAAAAGAAGGGTGGGCTACATGCCCGAAAATCCACCCCTGTATACGGGGATGACCGTGGATTCCTTTCTTCACTTTGCGGGCACCATCAAGGGAGTGCAAAAATCCCAGCTCAAAGGACGTATGGAGGAAATCAAGCAACGCTGCGGATTACAGGAGACGGGGCCGCGGCTGATTAAGCAGCTCTCCAAAGGCTACAAGCAGCGGGTCGGACTGGCCCAGGCGCTGATTCATAACCCCGAGGTATTGATCCTGGACGAGCCGACCGTGGGACTCGATCCCAAGCAGATCATTGAGGTTCGGGAACTCATCCGGGGCCTGGGAGGAGATCACACCGTCATCCTCTCGACCCACATTTTGCCCGAGGTGAGCATGACCTGCGAGCGTGTGGTCATCATCAATCGCGGAAAAATAGTGGCCATCGATTCGCCTCAGAACCTGACCAGCCAATTGCATGGTGCCCAACGAATCGAAGTGGAAGTGGTCGGGCCTGTGGAGGCTTTGCCGGACATCCTGGGAACCGTTCCGGAGGTCACCACCGTCTCAATGGGCGAGCCCCGAAATGGCCATCAATCGGTGTTTGTCGAATCTGAAGCAGGCACTGAAGTGCGCCATCTGATCGCACGCAAACTCATCGAATCGGGGTTTGACCTGTACCAGCTTAGAACTCAAACCATGACTCTCGAAGAGATTTTCTTGAAATTGACCACCGAAGAGGAAAGCGCATGAGAAATTACCTGGCCATTGTAAAGAAGGAACTACAATCGCTCTTTGTCAGTCCCGTGGCTTATCTGGTGCTGGCAGTCTTCTTCGCCGTCGCCGGCTATTTCTTTTACATTATTCTGAGCGCCATAAGCCAACAGGTCATGCAGATGATGATGCAGTCCCAGCAATTCGGGATGCCTCCACGTCCCGTAGACGTTCCGTCCGAAGTGATGCGGGCATTTTTCGGAGTGATGAGCACGATTCTGCTCATTCTATTGCCGGCTGTGACGATGGGCGTCTTTGCTGAGGAGAAAAGGAGAGGCACGATTGAGCTGCTCTTCACGTCTCCGATTACCAGCACTCAGATCATTCTGGGAAAGTTCTCGGCAGTCATTATCTTCCTTGCCATCATGTTGCTGCCCACCATCATGAACTCGCTCATCCTTTACTTCTACAGCGACCCGAAGCCGCCCCTGGCGCCTATGTTTGCGGGTTATCTGGGAGCCTTTCTCCTGGGAGGCACCCTGCTGGCTGTGGGAGTTTTCGTTTCCTCCCTGACGGAAAATCAAATCGTGGCTTTTGTGGTGACCTTTGGCGTTTTTATCGTGTTGTGGGTGATTGATGCCATGGCCGGCACGGCCAGCACCCTGGCAAACGAAGTGATTCGCTATGTTTCGGTTCTCAACCATTATGAGGATTTTGCCAAGGGTGTGCTGGACACCCAGCACATCGTTTTTTACGTGTCATTTATTTTCCTGGGGCTGTTTTTGACTTCTGTATCCCTGGAATCAGTGAGATGGAGGCAGTAAAGTGGCAAGAAAAGTCATCGATAGCCTGGCCTGGGTCGGAATAGCGGCAGCCTTCGGAGGCTACTTTTATTACTCTGTAAACAACACGTGGAATTGGGCCGTGCAGGCTGCCATTTACGGGGGAGCTGCATTAATATTGATTTCCATTATCGCCAGTCTGGGGAGAATTCGCACCGGCCTGAGGACCCGGACATTCCGCTATGGCAGCACCGCTGCGCTGACGCTCATGCTGGTGATCGGGATTCTGGCCCTCCTGAACTATTTGAATTACCGCCATCACGAACGGGTCGATCTCACCGAGAACCAACTCTACGCTCTGTCCGACCAGACTCAGAAGGTTCTGCAGGGCCTTGACACTGAAATCCGAGTTATTGGCTTCTTTACAGGGGAAGCCGAATCTTCCAGGTTTGAAGACCTGGTCAGCGAGTACGCCTACATTTCGAGCAATTTCCAGCATGAGGTGGTCGATCCGCAGAAGGAGCCTGGCAGGGCAGCCCAGTACGAAATCGAGCGAGTGGGGCAGGTAGTCGTCACCAGCGGAACCAAGCAGGAGATGCTCGACCAGGTCTCAGAAGAACAGTTGACCAATGCCATTATTAAAGTCACCCGCGAGGATGAAAAGACGGTTTACTTTCTGCAGGGGCACGGCGAGCGGGATATTAACGACACGGGAGCAGAAGGCTACTCTGCGGCCCGCGATGCCATTCAGAGCCAGAACTACAGAGTCGAGACTTACAATCTCGCCCAGGAAAATCAACTGCCTGAGGACGCCACGTTGCTGGTTTCGGCCGGGCCCCAGATTGACTTTTTCCCGAACGAGGTGGAACTGCTGAAGGAGTATTTCGCCTCGGGTGGGAAGCTGCTGCTCATGGTTGATCCGCAAAACGATTTTCGGATGGAGGATTTCCTGAGCAGCTATGGTCTCAGTCTGGGCCACAATGTGGTGATCGACGCCAGTGGAGTTGGACGACTCTTCGGATTGGGGGTGGCGGCCCCGCTGGTGGCGGAGTATTCCACTCATCCCATCTCTGAGGGAATGGAGGGAATCATGACTTTCTTTCCCATGGCTCAGTCCGTGCACACCTCGGAAAGCTCGCTCGGATTTGAAACTCAGACCGTGCTCTCAACGTCTGCGCGCAGTTGGGGGGAATTGGACCTGAAGGGCAATGAGGCTACCTACGACGAGGGAGACGATGTTGCCGGGCCTCTGAACCTGGCCGCCGTGGCCACTCGCAAGGTCGAAGAATCCGACCCACGACCGTCCAACCAGGGGGTACCCGGCGGCCAGGAAGAAGGCACAGAGCCGGGAGTACCGGGCGGCCCCCAGGACGAGCAGGCTCAGGAGGCCCGTTTCATTCTTTTTGGCGACTCTGATTTTGCCAATAACTCCTATTTCAAGAGCGCAGCCAACGGAGATCTCTTCCTGAACAGCGTGAGCTGGCTGGCGCAAGACGTCGATCTGATCGCCATCCGGCCTAAAGATCCCACCGACCGCCGGATCAATCTGACGGTGAGTGAATCCAGGCTGATCTTCTGGGGTACGGTGATTTTCCTTCCTTTGGCCACTCTCATTTTCGGAATCAGCATCTGGTACCGGAGGAGGTAAGATGAAGCGAGTTGTCCTGCTTCTAGCCGCTTTTGTTGCTCTCGGACTCTTCGTTTACTTCTATGAAATTGAGGGCGAAAAGGAACGGCAGGAGGCCCAAGAATTGGAAGAGAGTCTCTTTCGGGTGGAAGAGGAGGGTATCACTTTCGTTCAGATAAAGCGGCCGGAGGAGCCGGATGTGCTCCTTGAAAAACAGCAGGATCAGTGGGTGCTGAAGCAGCCCATAGAGACAGGAGCCGACCAGACGACGGTTGATTCACTCCTGAGCGACATCGCCGCTGCCAAAACCGAAAGAAGCTTGCCGGAGAGCGAACAGTCGCTGCAACAGTACGGGCTGGATGAGCCTCGGCTGACATTGAGCGTACGCGCCGGAGATGAGACCAGGAAGCTGTTGGTGGGCAATGAGGACTTCACCGGAAACAGCATCTACGTCCGTTTTGAAGATGATCCGACGGTTTACCTGACTTCTGATTCCATCCTGACCACGGCTGATAAGGAACTGCTGGACTGGCGTGACAAAAAGGTGCTGGCTTTTGATCGCCGGCAGGTACAGAAGATCGAGATTCAACGTCCTTCAGGGACACTGGTCCTGGAAAAGGAAGGGGAAAGCTGGAGGCTGGAGGAGCCGATCGAGGAAGCCGCCGATGAGGCTACGGTAGGGACGCTGCTTTCCACGCTGGAATTCGCGCAGGCCGAAACTTTCGTGAGCGAAGAGGCCCAGAACCTCGAACAGTATGGTCTCGCCAATGCGAGAATCGCCGTCCGGCTTAGAGAGGGCGGACAGGATCAGTGGAAGGTCCTCGAACTGGGGGAAAAGCAGGATGAAAACTATCTGGCTCGGAATCCGGACAGATCCGAGGTTTTTACTCTTAAGGCCGATGTTTACGATAAGCTCACGCAGGACCTGTGGCAATTCCGGAATCGGGATCTGGTGACCGTATCACAGGACGAAGTCAAGCAGATCGCCATCCGCAGGGAAGGCCATCCTGAAATCGTCATCAGACGCGAAGACACTCGCTGGATACTGGAGCAACCGCAGTCTCAAGAGGGCAAAGAGGCGGTGTCCTACACTTTCTGGTATCCACTGACCGATATCGACTTCGAATCACTGGATGCGGGGGCGGAAATTGAGGCTCCGGACATTGCGGTGGTCATCACGCTGAATGACAATTCTGTGCGGACCTATCATTTTGCCCAGCGCGGAGAGCAACACCTGGCCAGCCACGTGGAAAGCGGTCGTACAGGGACCATTTCAGCGGAAAATTTCGAAAAGCTTCAGATTGACGCTGAGCAGTTGGTGGAATAGCGCCCCGGGCAAAACTTTAGAACTAAAGAACCAAAGACCAAAGAACCTATGAACATCGGAATCACTTGCTATCCCACCTATGGCGGCAGCGGCATCGTTGCAACTGAACTGGGGCAGCATCTGGCCCATCGGGGACATACCATCCACTTCATTAGCTCGGCTTTTCCCCACCGGCTGATGGAACTCGGCGATCGTGTCTTTTTCCACGAAGTCGAGGCCATGAGCTATCCCCTTTTCGAGCACGTGCCCTATGACCTGGCCTTGGCCACCAAGATGGTGGAAATCGCCCGCCTCAAGAATCTGGATATCCTGCATGTGCATTACGCCATCCCGCATTCCATCAGCGGATACCTGGCGCGCGAAATGCTCAGGCCCGTCAGGCTGCCGGTGATTACAACGCTTCATGGGACGGACATTACGCTGGTGGGACGCGACCATTCTTATCTGCCGATCACCCAGTTTGGAATAAGGCAAAGCGACGGAGTCACGGCGGTCAGCCAGTTTTTAAAGGATGCCACCCTGCAGGAATTCTGCGCAAACTGCGACATCCGCGTTATTCCCAATTTCGTTGAAGTCAATCGGGTCAGGCGTTTTACTTCGCAGGACATCCGCCAGCGCTTTGCGCCCTCGCAGGAGAAGGTGCTGGTTCATCTTTCCAACTTTCGCGCCGTTAAACGGGTGCGGGACGTGATTAAGATCTTTCACCGGGTCCACAATGAGGCCCCTGCCGTACTGCTGATGATCGGGGATGGTCCCGAGCGATCTAACGCCCAGCACCTGGCCAGCGAACTGGGAATTTCAAACCGCGTGTTCTTTCTGGGCATGGTCGGGTTGGTCGAGAGCTACCTTTCAGTATGTGATGTCATGCTGCTGCCCAGCCAGACGGAGAGCTTTGGTTTGGCTGCTCTGGAGGCGATGGCTTGTGAAGTTCCGGTGGTTTCAACCTCGGCCGGCGGGCTGCCCGAGCTGATAAAGCATGGTGAAACCGGCTATCTCTATCCGGTGGGCGAAGTGGACAAGATGGCCGAGGCGGCGCTGCACATCATGCAGGATGGGGTGTTGGAGAGATTCCGCGCTGCCGCGCGCGACAGAGCGGTTCAGCACTACTCGGTTGAGAGGATAGTGCCCATGTATGAGAGCTATTATGAAGAGGTGGCGGGTAGTGGGGGACGGCTGTCAGATGTCGGGTGACGAGTCACAGTGGTCTGTTCAATGCCCGAAAACTTTCGCTCCAGGCGGACCAGAACGGTCAATATCAACCAGGCCAGCGAGACGGTTAGGATGGCAATGGTGTACTACGCCTCTGAACCACTGGTTCGGTTCCAGCCACAAATGGCTATCCTCTCGTGCCCGGTTTTGAAGCTCAGCTGCGAAAGGCCGCGCCACTTGATGAGGGGCGCCAGATTGCGTTGCTCCGGTTCGAGGAAGCACGCCGCACCTTGTTGCCGTTGGCCGAGGCGCAAGGCATTGTGACCTTCGGCCTCAGGTGAGCCGGCCGTTTCGGGCGTCCTTGCGGAACGAAAGAGTATGATATATTGTCATACTTGGAGATTCTTATGCCCAAAGCCAAAGTGGCTGTCACCCTCGACGGCCAGGTGCTGGACCGCCTAGACCGTCTGGTCGAGGGTGGCCATTTTCCCAATCGCAGCCAAGCAATTGAAGTCGCCGTGACCGAGAAGCTCGATCGCTTGGAGCGGCGGAGTCTGGCGGCCGAGTGCGCCAAGCTCGATCCCGCCACCGAGCAGGCGCTGGCCGAGGAGGGGCTGGGCGCGGATGGGGCGACGTGGCCGGCATACTAAGAGGGGACGTGCGCTGGGCGGACCTGGACCCCACTCGGGGCCGAGAACAGGCGGGGTTACGTCCAGTCTTGATCTTGAGCCACGATGTGTTCAACGAGCGCTCCGGCACCGTGATCGCCGTTGCGTTGACGAGTCAACCACCGCGGGCCGGGTTTCCGTTGACCCTGGAGTTAAGTACGCCTCGGCTGCCCAAACGGTCCTGGGTCAAGATCAGTCAAATTCGTACGCTGTCCGTCGAACGGGTCGGCAAGCGGCTGGCCAAGGTCTCGCCCGAGGAACTGGCACAGGTGGTGGAAGGGCTCAATGAAATCATTGGCGTCTAACCAGCAAATGCAGCGGGCGAGGGCGGGCAGAGTTCGGGGCAAGGTGCTCGAATCGGCTCCCCGCCCTCGCCGCTGATTTGCGAGCCGTTAGCCGGATCCGTGTATCATGCCAGGATGAAGCAAGAGTCGTCAGGAGGGCGGTCCTCGACGTCAGTTGATGTGCTGGAGGGGTTCGAGAAAGTCTTGCCAGTGGCCGGGCGTGGCCAGGCCGGCAGCACCAGGCCCGATAGGCGGTTCACCAGCATCAGCGCCAGACCCAGCCCGAGGCGGCGGCGTCTTTCCCAAATCAGCGTCCGCGCTTCCTGCCAGACACTGGCCAGACACTGGCAAATTCGAGCTTTTTCTTTCCCTGTTCAGCCACTGTCATTCCTTTTTACCACATCGGAATGAATTGAACCGCCATGAAGAGATTGCGCAGGACGAACCAGATGTTGGCGGGGCGCTCGGCCAGGCGCGGCCGGGCCCCAGATTGACTTTTTCCCAAATGAGGTGGAACTGCTTTTCCCCACCGGCTGATGGAACTCGGCGATCGTGTCTTTTTCCACGAAGTCGCGGCAAGCATGGTGAAACCGGCTATTTCTATCCGGTGGGCGAAGTGGACAAGATGGCCGAGGCGGCGCTGCACATCATGCAGGATGGGGTGTTGGAGGGGGACGGCTGTCAGATGTCGGGTGACGAGTCACAGTGGTCTGTTCAATGCCCGAAAACTTTCGCTCGAGGCGGACCAAAACGGTCAATATCAACCAGGCCAGCGAGACGGTTAGGATGGCAATGATGTAGTAGCCCATCCCGCAGGCCACGCCGATGGCGCCCACAATCCAGATGGTGGCTGCGGTTGTAATGCCCTCGACCGATCCGCGCGACTGAATGATGCTGCCGGCTCCCAGAAAGCCGATTCCGCCAATAACTCCTTCTATCACGCGCAGAGGATCTATGCGCGCCTCCTCAACCAGCGCCAGGTCTCCCCGGGCAATTTCCATGGCTGCTAGTGCTTCGTAACATAAATAAGTGCGCTATCGTCGCGAGCCGGGTACCCTATGGGTGCGGTCTGATGGCGAGGCGCGACGATGGAGCATATCGGGAATATGGGACCGAGGAGCAACAAAGCCAGCAGGCCAGTGCCGCCGCGACCTGAAGGGCTGGGGCGCTTTGACCCGTCTTCAGCGTTGCTCGTCAGTTGCCTATTACCGATAGGCGCCTTCCTCGCGCCTTGAATACGGGTCAAATCGCCTCCAGCGATAGCGCACTTATTTATGTTACGAAGCACTAGAGCGACCGAGGCCGCCCCGAGTGCTACCAGCATGTGAGTTCGGAGTCCGGCAGGCTTATGCCGAGCTTCGCGCTCCCAGCCCAACACGGCGGCGAACAGGGCCGCCAGCAAAAGACGTACAGCGAAGTCGAGAATTTGCAAGATTTCCGGCACGGATAACTAATATTTAGCCAGAACTCCGCATATCTCGTCAAACGTCTTCCTTGCGGTCCAGTAGCTGAAGTTGTAGTTGTTGAGGAGGATCGCAAACGCCAGGGTACGGCCCGATTGGGTTTCGACGTAGCCGCCCAGAGTGCTGACTTCGTCGAGAGTGCCGGTCTTGCCGTGTACTCGTTGGGCTGCGGAGGTTTTCTTCATCCGGTTCTTGAGTGTTCCGTCCCGGGACGAAATAGAAAGGCTTTCCCAAAAAAGCGGGAAATAGTGGCGATTAGATAACTCGGCCAGCAACAGCGTTTCCGCCCGCGGAGTGATCAGGTTCAACCGTGAGAGCCCGGAGCCGTCGTGCAGCTCAACCATCTCCTGACCGATACCGGCCTCCTGCAAGAACTCGTAAACAACTTGAATTCCACCAAAGTCGGTGCCTTCGTCTTTCAGTTCCGCTCCCAGGGTTCTCAGAAGAATCTCCGCATATAGATTCTGGCTCTTCTTATTGATGTAGGAAATAATCTCGATCAGCGGAAGGGATCGATGAACGTAAACCGTAGTGCTTTGTACATTGGACGTTCCGCCGTAATGTCGCGATTTCGCCTCTCCCTTGATTTCGACTCCGGCCTTTTCGAGCCGATCCCGAAAGATTGAGGCAGTATAAAGAGCCGGATTGTCCACCGGGATCGTCAGTGTCCAGTTTTTGGTCCCGTGGGGAACCTGCCCTCCGACTTGCAGCTTGCTCCCCATTGGACGTGCAAAATGCAAGGTGTTTTTGGACTTCGATCTGACCGTTCTGGTCTTATTCTCAATGTCCATAAAGCTGGTCGGCCAGGAATAGAGGCGCGCCGGGTGCCCGATTTTGCCTGCGGCAAATGCCCTGATCTGGGCGGTGTTATCCATGAAGGACAGGGCCGAGACGGGGGCGCCGTAATAATGGTTTAGATCCGTCAGCTTCCAGCCTTTTCCATAGGGAGAGAACCAAAAATAGGAATCATCGCCAATAATGTCGCCGCTGACTTCGCGGATGCCTGCTTCCTTGATCTTTTGAGCGATGAGGTCCAGGTTTTCAAACATCTCCTTGTCGGCTTCCAGTTTGCCGGCCAGGTCGGGGTCTCCGCGTCCGAACAGGACCAGATCGCCGCTCAGCTCTCCATCGGCTGAAAGCGTTCCCTCGTAGGCGACGGGGGTTTCGAAACGAAAATCTGCACCCAGCCGGTCCAGAGCGGCGGCCGTGGTGAAGACCTTTACGTTGCTGGCTGGAGAAAAATGCTTATCACCGTTGTGGGAGTAAAGAAGCGCCCCGTCACTGATCGAATAAACTTCGACTCCCCAGAAGCCTCTTTGTACCGAGCTTCGGCTGAGAATAGCGTCAATCTTGCGGGCCAGACTCGTATGCTCGGAGTAATCAGGCTCGACGTTGAACACTGGAGGTTCTAAATCATTATCCAGCGATTCAGGCTTGACGACTTCATCCAGCGAAGGTGCGGCACTCGATTCCAATGGAATCATCTCAGAGTCATTGGGGATGGCGGCCTGCGCGGATAGAGAATCAACATCAGGCCCGCTCAGTGGCTGAGGTTCAGCTTGGAATCCAATCTGAAACTGTGGCGGAGTGGCTGCGGCCGGGGGGATGATAAACTTCGGAAGGGAGAGGAGAGCCAAAGCTGCCAGAATGACCGGCAGTCTTAAAAGGACGTGCTGAGATCGCCTAAACTGTTTGCTGAACTTCTTTTCCACCAAAACCTAATTACTGAAATCCATTTTACTTGTTCCGCGCTTCTCGATAAACCACTATTTATTGATGCCTTTTCAGGGGAATCGTTGCAAAGCATACGGCACGAAGAAATTTTCGTGTGCTGTTCGCGTAGCGGCTCAACTTGATTACTGTCACGAGGTGCTGCAAAATTGAGCACAAAATGAGTGACGCTGTAGACAAGCTCAATAAAAGAGATGAGCAGGCTCTGGAGCTGGAAGGGATAGAGAACCGCGAATGGATGGAGTCGCTGGACTATGTCCTTCAGGACGCTGGACCGGAACGGGTGCGGCGCCTTTTGCGAGTGCTTCAGGTCCACGCCCAAAGAAACGGCGTGGAGCTCCCCTTCACGGCCAATACGCCCTATATCAACACCATTCCTCCGCAGAAACAGCCTCCCTTTCCCGGCAGCCGGGAAATCGAGCGCCGGATCAAGAGCCTGGTCCGCTGGAACGCCATGGCCATGGTTGTGCGGGCCAACCGGATACAGGATGGCATTGGCGGCCATATTTCCACGTATGCCTCGGCCGCCACTCTGTATGAAGTCGGTTTCAACCACTTTTTCAGGGCTAAAAGCGAGGATTACGACGGCGACTTGATTTATTTTCAGGGTCACGCGACGCCGGGTATTTATGCCAGGGCCTTTCTGGAAGGCCGCCTGACTGAAAAAGAACTGGAGAATTTTCGGCGCGAGCTGAAGCCGGACGGAGGACTTTCTTCCTATCCTCACCCCTGGCTGATGCCCTCCTTCTGGCAGTTTCCAACCGTCTCTATGGGGCTGGCTCCGATCATGGCCATTTACCAGGCCCGGTTTAACCGCTATCTGGAATATCGCGGCTTAAAGAAAGACAAGGAAGGCAAGGTCTGGGCTTATCTGGGTGACGGCGAAACCGACGAGCCGGAGACCCTGGGCGCCATTACGTTGGCTTCCCGCGAAAAGCTGGACAATCTAATCTTCGTAGTCAACTGCAATTTGCAGAGGCTGGACGGGCCCGTACGAGGGAACGGCAAGATCATCCAGGAACTGGAAGCCATCTTCAGAGGGGCCGGCTGGAATGTCACCAAAGTTATTTGGGGAAGCAACTGGGATCCGCTGCTGGCGCAGGACAAGGAAGGCCTGCTGGTCAAGCGCATGGGAGAGACGCTGGACGGCCAGTACCAGAAGTACACGGTGGCAGGCGGCCGCTATTTCCGCGAGCACTTTTTTGGGGCCGATCCACGCCTTAAGAAGATGGTGGAGCACCTGTCGGATGAGCATCTGGATAGCTTGAGCCGGGGCGGGCACGATCTGGAAAAGGTCTATACCGCCTATAAGTCGGCCGTCGAGCACAAAGGATCTCCTACAGTGATCCTGGCCAAAACTGTCAAAGGTTATGGTTTGGGTGAGGCTGGGGAAGGCAAGAATATTACTCATCAGCAGAAGAAGCTCAATGAGGATGAGCTGAAAGAATTTCGCACCCGATTCGGGATACCGATTTCCGACGACGGGGTAGCCGAAGCTCCGTTTTACAAGCCCTCCGATGACAGTGAAGAGATCAGATACCTCCATGAGCGCCGAAAAAAACTGGGCGGCTATCTGCCCAGCCGGGTCGTGGAATCGCCAGCGATTAAGACTCCCGACCAGAAGCTCTTCGAAGAATTTTCCAAAGGGACAGAGGGACGCGAGGTCGCAACGACCATGGCCTTTGTCCGCATACTCTCGAAGCTGATGCGCGATAAGGAGATCGGCAAGCTGATCGTGCCGATAATCCCCGATGAAGCCCGTACCTTTGGTATGGAAGCCCTGTTCGGCCAGTTTGGCATTTATTCCAGCCGCGGCCAGCTTTATGAGCCGGTAGATGCCGGCAGCCTCCTTTACTACAAGGAAGCCAAAGATGGCCAAATCCTGGAGGAGGGAATCACCGAAGCCGGATCAATGTCGTCGTTTATCGCTGCCGGCACGGCCTATGCGACCCACGGAATCCCCACCATCCCGTTTTTTATCTTTTATTCCATGTTCGGTTTCCAGAGAGTAGGAGATCTGATCTGGGCAGCCGGAGATATGCGCACCCGTGGATTCCTGGTGGGAGGCACTGCCGGGCGCACCACTCTAGCCGGTGAAGGCCTCCAGCACCAGGATGGGCACAGCCATCTTTTGGCATATCCGGTACCAAATCTGCGGGCTTACGATCCCGCCTTCGCCTATGAGCTGGCAGTTATTATTCGTGACGGGATCCACCGCATGCATGAGAAGCAGGAAGACGTCTTCTATTATTTGACGGTTGAAAATGAAACGTATGCCATGCCTCCCATGCCCACGGGAGCGGAAGAGGGCATCCTGAAGGGAATGTACCGGTTCAAGAAATCTGAAAATAAGAAAGCCCAGCCGCGAGCCCAGCTTTTCGGCAGTGGAGCGATCCTGAACGAGGTGCTCAAGGCCCAGAAACTTCTCGAGGAAAAGTACAATGTGGCCGCTGATGTCTGGAGCATTACAAGCTACAAGCAATTGTGGCGCGATGCGCAGGACACGGAGCGCTGGAACATGCGCCATCCCACGGAGGTGCCACGGCTTCCATATCTTAGCGAGTGCCTGGCGGAGGCGCCCGGAGTCTTTGTAGCGGCTTCGGACTATGTGAAAGCTCTTCCCAATTCCATTTCGCCTTGGTTTCCCGGCCCCTTGACGGCGCTCGGTACGGACGGATTTGGCCGCAGCGAGTCCCGCAAGGACCTGCGGGACTTCTTCGAAGTGGATGACCGGCACGTGACGCTGGCCACTCTCTCCGCTCTGGCTCGAGAAGGGAAGATCAAATTCGAAGCGGTGAAGAAAGCCATAAAAGAATTGGACATCGATCCCGATAAGCCCAACCCCCTTTCTGTTTAGAAGAGAATATGCCAAAAGAATTCAAGATTCCCGCCTTAGGTGAGAACGTCGAATCCGGCGACGTGGTAAAAGTCCTGGTTTCGGAAGGAGATCAGATTCAGGAGAACGATCCAATCCTGGAGCTCGAAACGGACAAAGCGGTCATCGAGGTACCCTCTTCGGTTGCCGGAACGGTTAAAAAAGTTCACGTCAAGGAAGGTGATACAGCCAGCGTTGGAGACGTGATCCTGACGGTGGACGAAGGAGCCGAAACGGATGCGGCTGAGAAAAAGAAAGCCGAGCCGGCCAGGAAGGCCGAACCCGCCGCCAAGCCAAAGGAAGCGGCTGCTGAGACAAGAGCCCAAGAGGAGGAAGAGGAGGTCAAGAAAGCAGGGAAACGTCCGGGCAGAAAGCCGAAAAAGGCGGAAGAGGATGAACGGGATGAGATGGAGGGCAGGGCCGTCCGCAAGGGAGAAGTCGTCGATTTTGCCCGCCCCGCGCGGCCGCCTCAGGAGGCGCCTGAACGGCCCAAGCAGCTTGCTCCGGCGGCTCCCTCGGTTCGCCGTCTGGCTCGTGAGATAGGCGTGAATATCAACGTGGTCCAGGGAAGCGGGCCCAAGGGCCGGATTTCAATGGAAGACGTCAAGTCTCATGCCAGACAGATTAACTCGCGCCCTGGCCGACCGCCTGCAGCCGCGGCTCCCCCGGTGCCTGATTTCAGCAAGTGGGGGGAGGTCGAATTCGAGCCCTTCAGCAACGTGCGGCGCAAGACCGCAGAGCACCTCTCTGCCGCCTGGTCCAGCATTCCGCATGTCACGCACTACGACAAGGCCGATGTGACGAGCCTGGAGCAAATGCGCAAGCGCTATTCCAGCCGTGTCGAAAAAGAGGGCGGTAAGTTGACTGTGACCGCCATTATCTTAAAAGTGATTGCTTCGGCGCTTCATATCTTTCCCAAATTCAACGCCAGCGTGGACATGGAGCAGGAGCAGATCGTCTATAAGAAGTACTGCCATATCGGAGTGGCAGTCGATACCGAGCGAGGCCTTTTAGTCCCGGTCATCAGGGATGCCGACCAGAAGAACATCATTACGCTTTCGGCTGAGTTGTCCCGGTTAGCCGAGAAGGCCAGAGGGGCCAAGCTTTCTCTGGAAGAAATGCAGGGAGGCAGCTTTACCGTTACGAACCTGGGCGGAATCGGGGGTACGTATTTTTCACCGGTTATCAATCTGCCCGAGGTGGCTATCCTAGGAGTATCCCGCTCCAGTTCCGAACCTGTCTATCGCGATGGCCAGTTTGAGCCGCGCTTGATGCTTCCGCTGTCGCTTTCTTACGATCATCGGCTGATCGACGGGGCCGACGCAGCCAGATTTCTGCGCTGGGTAGCCGAGGCGCTGGAAGACCCGTTTTTGATCTCGCTGGAAGGAAAATAGGGAGCGGCCCCGATTCCCCTCAGAAAACGAACCCCAGCGTAGACACCATTCCCACGTCGTTCTTCTTGATCTCCGGTTGGGGCGGATTGCTGTCGAAGGAGTCGAAGATCTGCAGGCCCAGTGAGAAGCCGCCGAATAGAGGGGCTCTAAGGCCCGCATCCCATTCGATACGGTAGCGGCCGTCGGTGATAAGAGGAAGAATGGTGGTCCGGGTGCTGATGATCAAAGGCTCGAAGAGCGCCTCCAATTCCACTCCGGCGATTCCCTCCGAGCCGTAAGTGCGCTCCAGGGTGCCGAATTTTTCCTGAAGGAAAGTCGCTCCGCCGAACAGAGACATGACCGTGTCAGTTCCTGCTCCCAGGCGGATTCCAACGCCTCCTCCCTGAGAAGTACGCAGTTCAACCCCAGCCAGTTCATCCTTTTCGAAGTCGGCGATCCCGAACACAAAGGTGCGTGGGCTCAGGAACCGGTCATAGCGTAGCGAGCCGCGGTACAAGCTGCTGGCTGTGACATCGTTCTGGACGCTGTGCAGGGATTTGAATCTCGCCGTAATCCGGTCATTTCGAGTTCTTCGCGCCGACGCGAAGCTTAAGGCCAGGTTGTTGATTTCGTTATTGCCTCGGGCCACCGTGTAGCCCAGGTCAGCGTTCCCGTGCCAATTTCCCAGAATCCCCGGCTCGGGCAGCGCAGGTGTTTCGAGCTTGATAGCCACGACCTCCGCTCGGCTGACCACCGGGCCGTCAGGAGCGCCCACCTGAAATTCACCTTCTTCGGGGCTTGAAATCGGCCCGGCCTGCACTTGCCCGTTCCTGAACTCTATGCTGACCTGCTCTTCGGTAGTCAGGCGAACTATCTGATTCCAGTCGATTTTCACCTCTCCCGCGTAAGGAGTTTGCAGGGTTAGTTCTCCGGAAGAAAGCTCCTTGACCCTGCCGGTGAGCCGGTCCCCGTTACTCAACTCGACAACGTCAGCCAGGCATTGAGGAGCAAAGGTGAGGAGGAACGTAAGCAGCCAGAGTGTTCGCATCGCCTCACTGCACGAGATGGCCCATGCGCGCCCAACGCGTGCGGGTAAAGAAGAATAGAATCCGCTCAGTATAAAGTTTCAACATTTCGCCGGGGGAGTCCTGAAGATAAGCGTCGGCTTCATCCTCGTAAGACCAGAAGACAACGAGTGGCCTCCCCACGATGTGATCCTTGGGCAGGAATCCGAAATATCGACTGTCGGCGCTGTCATCGCGATTGTCTCCCATCATGAAGTAATGATCCATGGGGATGGTTTCGGGTCCATAATTGTCCCGAGGCCCGCCACCGTGATAAAAACCCATGCCACCCGCTTGGACCTGAGGATCGCTGTGAACCTTGTAAGGCTCGTCCAGAGGCTTGCCGTTGATGTAAACGGTCTTATCGCGGACTTCCAGCCTTTCGCCGGGAAGGCCAATGACTCGCTTGACATAGAGCACCTGGGGCTCTTCCGGGAATTTAAATACGATAATGTCTCCCCGCTTGATGGGATGTTCGGGGACCAGAGGCAGGTCCGATCCGAGCAGGCCGTTTCGTACCGTAAACTTATCAATCAGAAGGCGATCTCCGACCAGGATAGTCGGCTCCATTGACGGGGTAGGTACCGTCATGGGATGCACAACGTAGGTTGTTACGAATAATGCAAAAATCGTACACACGACTGTTGTAACGAAATACTCTCGCAGGGTGCTGTGCTGCCCAGGCCTTTGGGCCTCCCGTTCCCTAGGGCTGGGTGGCGCTTGCGATTGTTGCAGTTGTTGGTCCATTTATCCTCTGTCTTCTCCTGCCACCGGCTTGAAAATATCGATATTATCATAGTGCTCCACGCTAGCCTCGTCCCGGCAGATCTGGAGCAGCTCGGTCACTGTCTTGCCTGTGACCGGGTCCCGAAAGGCCGGGGCGATTTCGTGGAGCGGAATCAACACGAACTTTCTCTGGTATAGACGCGGATGCGGAAGCCAGAGTTTCGGCTGCCGGACCACAGCCTGGCCATAAAAGAGGATATCCAGGTCAATCATCCGGGGACCTTTTTCCTGATCTCTGCGGCGGCCGATGTGGCGTTCGATCTCCAGGCAGGTCTCCAGAAGCTCTTGCGGAGCCAGGGATGTGTGTACCTGGCCGACCAGATTTAGAAAGTGGGGCTGGTCGAATACATCCACCGGAGCGGTCTCGTAAACGGAGGATAGAGCGGCTATTTTAACGCCCCTGCTGTTCAGTCTCTCCAGAGCAGCGCGAAGATGCAAGACTCGGTCGCCCAGATTCGAACCCAGAGAGAGAAAGATCGGCTCATTCACGTCTTTGTTGCCACTAGTTCGTAACATAAATAAGTGCGCTATCGTCGCGAGCCGGGTACCCTATGGGTGCGGTCTGATGGCCAGTGCCGCCGCGACCCGAAGGGCTGGGGCGCTTGGACCCGTCTTCAGCGTTGCTCGTCAGTTGCCTATTCCCGATC